>NZ_JBEZNH010000016.1:0-923 GCF_040653115.1 Streptosporangium sp. NPDC048047
GGAGGACGACGGGGTGGGGATGGATCCGGAGCGGCTGCGCGGGATCCTGGCGGGGACCCGAGGACCGTCCCTGGAGAGAGCCGCGGCCGGGGGGCCGCGGCTTTTCCCGTGCCGGCGGGAGATCCGGCGGCCGGGGACCGGGCGAGACGCCCCGGAGGCCCGGTGAGACGCTCCGGAGTCCGGGCGAGGTGCTCTGGAGCCCGTCCCCTACGGGAAGGCACCGAAGCGCGCCGGACGCGATCAGTGGCACCATGTCGGGGTCAGGAAAACCCAGTGGAAGGTCATGATCGTTGAGGCGGCTCCTCACGGTCCTGCTGCTCGCGTGCGCCGCGCTTCTCGGCGCGGTCGCCCCCGCACAGGCCCACAACATCCTGATCGGCAGCGATCCGAAGGACGGCGCCCGGCTCTCCGCCGCGCCCGGACGGATCACGCTGACGTTCGACCAGCCGGCGCGGCAGGGCTTCGCGCGGATCAGCGTGACCGGACCCGGCGGGACCCGCTGGGAGGACGGCGCGACGGCCGTGAACGGCGCGAAGGTCAGCGTGACCCTCAAGCCGCTGGGCGCGGCCGGTGAGTACGCCGTGGGCTACCGCGTCCTGTCCTCCGACGGCCACCCGGTGTCCGGGAAGCTCACCTTCACCCTGACCGCCGCGGGGCCGGGCGCCGCCGCCCCATCGCAGGCGGCCTCCCCCGAGTCCGCCGCCTCACCGCAGGCGGCCTCCCCCGACCCGGCGGGATCTCCCGCGCTCGGATCGGCCGAACTGAGCGCGCAGGCCGCCGAGGCCGCGCAGAACGGCGGCGCCGGGATGGCGGTGCTGTGGATCGCCGCGGCCCTCGTCCTGCTGGGCGGGGCGACCGTGGTGGCGATGCGCCGTACCGGTGGGCGGGAGGAGCGGCGATGACCGCGTCCGCAGAGACCTCGG
>NZ_JBEZNH010000016.1:1022-132559 GCF_040653115.1 Streptosporangium sp. NPDC048047
GGGACCTCGGGGACCTCGGGGACCTCGGGGACCTCGGGGACCTCGGGGACCTCGGGGACCTCGGCGGCCTCCGGCGCCGGGGAGCGCGACCCGCGGGCGCGTACGGCCCTGCGGCTGGTCACCGGCGGGCTCGTGTCGGGAGCCGTGCTCGCCGTGCTGGCCGCGACGGCGCTGACCGCCGAGGAGGCCGTACCGGGCATCCCGCTGCCCGGACCGGTGGTGGAGTACGGCCTGCCGGTGCTGCGGGCGCTGCTGGACCTCGCGGCGGTGGCGGTGGTCGGGCTGAGCGTGCTGCCCCGGCTGCTCGGCTTCGACGACGAGGAGCGGACCGAGCCGGTGCTGCGCCGCGCCCGTCCGGCCGCGGTGACGTTCGCCTGGGCGTGGGCGGTGCTGGCGCTGGTCGTCATCGTCTTCCAGACCGCCCAGCTCAACCCGGGGACCGTACCCACCCCGCAGATGATCGCCGAGTACGTCGGGGAGGTCGGCGCGGGTCAGGGGATGCTGTTCAGCGCCGCCTGCGCGCTCGCCTACGCCGGGATCGGGCTGCTGGCGGTCCGGTTCGGCGAGAAGGTCCCCGCCGAGCTGCGGATCGTGATCGCCTTCTTCGGGCTGCTGCCGATCCCGGTCACCGGTCACGCCGTCGACTCGGTCTGGCACGACCCCATCATGATCTCGATGGAGCTGCACGTGATGGGGGCGGCCGCGTGGACCGGCGGGCTGGCCGTCATCGTCGCGCTGGTCGCCGCCGACCGCGAGCTGCTGGCCCGGACGCTGCCGAAGTTCTCCCGGCTGGCGACCGTGGCCCTGGCGCTGGTGACCGTCTCCGGGCTGGTGAACGGCCTGGCCTCGATGGCGCTGACCCGCGGCGTCGAGCTGCCGGACGCGATCCTCACCAGCCACTACGGCCTGCTGGTGGTGGCCAAGACGGCGTGCGTGGCGTTGCTGATCCCGTTCGCCGCCCACATCAGGTTCCGCCTGCTGCCGCGGATCGCCGCGCGGCAGCGGACGGCGGTCGTCGCCTGGACGGTGGCCGAGATCACCGTGATGGGCCTGGCCTACGGCGCCGCGGTGGCGCTGACCACGGCCTCCATGTCCTAGGTTCCGTCCTGCGGATCCTCGCCGTGGCGAGGATCCGCAGAATGGCTAGACGACCTGCGGCCGGCGTTTCCGGGCGAACCACTCGATGCTCAGCCACAGGGCGGCGAGCAGGACGCCGCCGGCCAGCATGCTCATCGGGGGCACCAGGGGCGGGGAGGTGAACAGCGCGTTCTGCACCCGCAGCGCCTGGTCGACCACGACGGTGACGCCGAACGCGCCGACCACCGCCCGGACCACGGGGACGCGGATGAGGAACGCCAGATCGACGGCGACCGCCCCGGCGATCAGGAAGACCGGCACCGCCGAGCGGGGGAAGTCGGCGATCGCCAGCAGCGGCCAGATCAGGGTGCGGTAGGCGACGTAGGCGGCGGCCACCGAGGTCGCGGCGAACATCCGGCCGATCATCGCGCGGGCGAGCACGAGCACGATCATGGCGGCGACCGCCGCGTAGAGCGGGTACACCGCGTCGGGCACGGGCAGCGTGAAGTGGACCATCATCTCCCGGTCCACGGGGCGGCCCATCTGGTCGGCGGCGAACTGCAGCAGGATGGGCTCGGCCTCGGGGCTGCCGCGGTCCCAGGCGGCCAGGCCGAACACGCCGTACTCCTGGTGCTGTGCCGGAAACCAGACGTTCTCGAAGAGGAAGACGAACAGCGCGCCGAGGACGGCCGTCCTGGCCCGTCCGGCGGGCGCGCCCATGGCCCAGCCGCGGATCACACCGCAGATCATGAAGAGCGTGCCGACGTAGAGCAGCATGTGCGACGGGCTCCACGAGGTGATGTCGAGCCCGTTGACGCGGTGGTTGATCAGGTCCAGCGGCACCGCGAGGAGGAAGACGCCGGTGCCCCAGCCGATGAGGCGCTGGGCCGGGCGGTCCACGCCGTAGCCGGTGTAGAGGTGGACGACCGTCAGCGCGAGGGCGATGGCCGTGCCGACGCTGTTGAGCAGGTGCGGCGGCGCCAGGTCGTCCCGGAGCCACTTGAAGTGCCAGGAGACGTCCCAGGAAGCACCGAGGACCTTGAAGGAGAAGGCCACCAGCCACCCGGTGTACAGAACCCTGAAAAGGTCGTCCGGGGTCTCGCGACCCGCCGGCCCCCGGGTCCACAGGGGCAGCGCCCACTCCAGGAGCGGAGTGGCCTTTCTTCTGAGGCTCTCGACTGACTTCACGCGTCGAAATGATGCCCGTGCCCGGCATGGCTCCGCAATCGGGGACATCCCTTAGTCACCCCCACGAAACCCAACCGGGCTGTGACATGGCCCACATTCTCGTCGTCGGGTCCGCTATGGCGTTCCGGTCAGGCGCAGGCGGGTGCGGGACGGAGCCGACGGGGGCAGCGTGGCGACGATGTCGGCGAGCGAGGTAGCGGCGAGGCTGTCCCGCCAGGCCCGGTGGGCTTCGGCCATCTTCACGGCGAGGACGCAGGGGGTCCGGCAGTCCTCGGCGGGCAGCGCCCCCCGTCCCTGTCGGCGGATCTCCCGGCACTCGTACGGCGAGGACGCGCCGTCGACCGCCTCGACGACATGCAGGAGCGTGATCTCGGAAGCGGGCCTGGCCAGCCGGAACCCGCCGCGCGGGCCGGTCGTCGCGGCCAGCACGCCGGCCTTGACCAGCGCCTGCAGCTGCTTGGCGAGATAGGCCGCGGGCAGGTCGAAGTACTGGGCGAGCTGCGCCGCCGACGCGGTGTCACCCGCCTTGAGCTGGGCCAGCGACGCGGCGCAGTGCAACAGCCATTCCGTGCTCCCGGGCAGCTTCATGCCCCGATCCTATCGGAGACATTGCAGATCCATTTAGTCCGAGATACCGTTCGCGGTAGCGAAGAGACAGACGGGACAAGAGGAGAGACCATCATGCCGACCATGCGCGTCGCCGTCGCCGGAGCCACCGGGAACATCGGGGCCCTCACCGCCGCCGCACTGGAACGGGACGGGCACCACGTCGTGCGCGTCAGCCGCTCACTCGGCGTGGACCTGACCACCGGCGAGGGCCTCGACGCCGCCCTGGCCGGCGTCGAGGCCGTCGTGGACGCCACGAACTGCACCTCGGCCGACCGGGACGAGGCGGTGGCGTACTTCGGCGCCGCCACCCGGAACCTGCTCGCCGTCGAGGAGCGGGCCGGCGTCCGCCACCACGTGCTGCTCTCGATAGCCGGGCTCGACCGCGTCGAAGGCAACGCGCACTACGCCGGCAAGCGCGAGCAGGAGCGCCTCGTGGCCGAGGGCCGGGTGCCGTGGACGATCGTTCCGGCCACCCAGTTCCACGACTTCGCCGCGATGGTGACGAGCTGGACCGAGCATGACGGCGTCGCCACCGTCGCGCCGCTGCTCATCCAGCCGATCGCACCCGAGGACGTGGCCGACGTCCTCGCCGAGATCGCCACGGGCACGCCGCAGGGACGTCACCCCGACGTCGCCGGTCCCGACCCGCAGGACCTGGTGGACATGGCCCGGCGCACCAACGACGCGCGCGGCCGCACGGTCAGGCTCGTGCCGACGTGGTCGTCGCTGTTCGGCCCGGAGATGGCGGGCGACGTGCTGCTGCCCCGCGAGGGCGCCCGCATCGCGCCCACCACCTTCGACGAGTGGCTCGCGAAGCAGCGTTAGCCGCCGCCCCCGCCGCCCTCCGCCGCTCTTCACCCGGACCGCCGCGGATGGGACCGCCACGGCCTCCGGCGGGGCTCCCCGGACGGCGTCTCAGCGGGCTCTCAGCAGGCATCGGTAAGCTCACGGAATGCAACGAAGGACGGTCACCTGGATCGCGGTGGCGGTCGTACTGGTCATCAGCACCGCCTGGCTGCTGTGGCCGTCCGCGCCGCCGATACGGGCCCAGGACCGGTGGATCACGGTGACCGACGGCCCCCGGGACGACCAGCGCGTCAGGCTCGACACCGCTTTCTTCCCGCCCGCGGGCGGCGGGCGGGCACCCGCGGTGCTGCTGGCCCACGGCTTCGGCGGCAGCAAGCAGAGCGTCCGGGAGGAGGCCGAACGGCTGGCCGGGGAGGGCTACGCCGTACTGACCTGGTCGGCCCGCGGCTTCGGCCGCTCCGGCGGGCAGATCGCGCTCAACTCCCCCGACTACGAGGTCAAGGACGTCCGCCAGCTCGTCGACTGGCTGGCGCGGCAGCCGCAGGTCCTGCTCGACGCCGCGGGCGACCCGCGCGTCGGCGTCGCGGGCGGGTCCTACGGCGGGGCGATCGCCCTGATGTCCGCCGCCCACGACCCCCGGATCGACGCGATCGTCCCGCAGATCACCTGGTACGACCTGGCCGACGCGCTGTTCCCGGACGCGGGCGGCGGCGGGCCGGAGAACGGCGTGTTCAAGCGGATGTGGGCCGGGCTGTTCTTCAGCCGGAGCGGCCCGGAGCCGCTGTCCGGCTCGGGCGCCCTCGGCCCCCAGCGCGGCGGGAACGGCGCGGACTCCCCGGACGGCCCCGGCTCCACGGACGGCGCGGACTCCGCGGACGGCACCGGGGATCCGGGCGGTTCCGAGGGGTCCGGCGACCCGGGCGGTTCCGGCGACCCCGCCGGGGCGGCCCCCGCCGTCCCGCCCACCGCGCAGGACGTCCGGTGTGGCCGGTTCCTGCCGGAGATCTGTGACATGTACCAGCGGGTCGCCGAGACCGGCCGGGCGACGCCGGAGGCGGTCGGCATCCTGCGCCGCTCCAGCCCGGTCTCCGTCCCCGGGAGGATCAGGGTCCCGACGCTGCTGCTCCAGGGACTGAGCGACTCGCTGTTCCCGCTCGGCCAGGCCGACGCCAACGCCAGGGCCATCGCCGCCACGGGCGCGCCGGTCGGCGTCGCCTGGTTCGACGGCGGCCACGACGGCGGCGACGGCGAGGCCGACTGGCTGCACGAGCGGACCCTCGGCTGGTTCGACCGCCATCTGAAGCGGACGCCCGGTGCGGGCGAGCCGGGCGCCGCGTTCACCGTCACCCGCGACGGCGGCCGCGATCCGGGCACCCGCCGCCCGGTGCAGTCGCACGCCACCGCCACCCGCTACCCCGGCCTGTCCGGCTCCGGGAACACCGCGGTGCCGTTGCGCGGCGCGGAGCAGCCCGTGGCCAACCCGCCGGGCGGTTCCCCCGCCTCGATCTCCACCATCCCCGGGTTCGGCGGGCTCGCCGGGCTCGCGGGCGGCGCGGCGGGGCTGGGCGTGTCCGCCGACATGCCCGGTCAGAGCGCCGTCTTCGACTCCGCGCCGCTCACCGCCCCGCTCCAGGTCACCGGCTCGGCCACCGTGAGGGTACGGGTCCGTCCGGCGTCCGGCGCGGAAGGTGGGAGGACCTCGTCCCCGGCGGCCGGGGACGAGGCGACCAGGGACAAGGCGGCCGGCGACAAGGCGGCCGGCGACGAGGTGACGCTGTTCGCCAAGCTGTACGACGTCGCGGACGGGCAGGCGCCGGCGCTGCCCGCGGGGCTCGCCGCCCCCGTCCGGATCACCGTTCCGGCGGGCGGCGCCGGGGAGGCCACGGTGCGCCTGCCGGCCGTCGACCACCGCTTCGACGCCGGCCACCGGCTGCGCGTCGCGTTCACCACCACCGACCTCGGTTACAGCACCCCGGCCGCGCCGTCCGTGCACGTCGTCGGCCTGGTCTCGCAGTCGGTGACGGTGCCCGTCGCCACGGCCCTGCGGGCCCCCGCGACGGGCCCCGCCTGGTGGACCTGGGCGCTGCCGCTGGCCTCCCTCGTCGTCGCGGCGGTCCTGGTCCTCACCGGACGGCGCCGCGGAGCCGCCGGCCACGACCCGGACCTGAGCGACGTCCCGCTGCGGATCAGCGGCCTGACCAAGGCGTACGGCGACGGCGAGCGGGTCGTGGACGACCTGTCCTTCACCGTCGGGCAGGGCCAGGTGCTCGGCCTGCTCGGTCCGAACGGCGCGGGCAAGACCACCACCCTGCGGATGCTGATGGGCCTGATCCGCCCGGACGGCGGCGAGATCCGGATCTTCGGCCACCGGGTGTCGCCCGGCGCGCCGGTGCTGTCCCGGCTGGGTTCCTTCGTCGAGGGCCCGGGGTTCCTGCCGCACCTGACCGGCCGGGCCAACCTGGAGCTGTACTGGCGGGCCACCGGACGACCCGCCGGGGACGCGCACCTCACCGAGGCCCTGGAGATCGCCGGGCTCGGCGGCGCGCTGGACCGGGCGGTGCGCACCTACTCCCAGGGCATGCGGCAGCGCCTGGCCATCGCCCAGGCCATGCTCGGCCTGCCCGACCTGCTGGTCCTGGACGAGCCCACCAACGGCCTCGACCCGCCCCAGATCCGTGAGATGCGCGAGGTCCTGATCGCCTACGCCGCGCGGGGCCGTACGGTCATCGTCTCCAGCCACCTGCTGGCCGAGGTGGAGCAGACCTGCAGTCACGTGGTGGTCATGCGGCGCGGGCGGCTCGTCACGGCAGGGACGGTCGGCGACCTGCTGGCCGGTCGCGCTCCGGCCGGCGGCGCGGGCGCCCGGCTGGAGGACGTGTTCCTGGACCTGATCGGAGAGAAGGCATGACCCGGGGAGAGACCGTGAACGGCTCCGCGCCCGCTCCGGCGGGCCCGGACGGCGTGGGCGGCGCGGACGGCGTGGGCGGCTTGGGCGGCTTGGGCGGCTCCACCGCCGGGCCGCCGGCCGCGGACGGCTCCGCCCGCGGGTACGCGGCCCGGCGCACGCTGCCGCTGGCGGTGGAGGCCGTCCGCCAGCTCAGGCGGCGCCGCACGATGGTCATGTTCGGTCTGCTGCTCGCGCTGCCGTGGGTGCTGGTGGTGGCGTTCGAGCTCGGCGCGGGGTCCGGGCGGCGGGGAGCGGCGACGCGCGTCTCCGACCTCGCGACCGAGGGCGGACTGAACTTCGCGGCGTTCGCCCTGTCGGTGTCGGCGAGCTTCCTGCTGGCCGTCGCGGTGGCGCTGTTCTGCGGTGACACCGTGGCCGGGGAGGCGAACTGGTCCTCGCTTCGTTACCTGCTGGCCGCCCCCGTCCCGCGTGACCGGTTGCTGCGGCAGAAGCTGATCGTGGCGATGGGTTACTCGACGGCGGCGGTGGTCTGCCTGCCGGCGATGGCGCTGCTGGCCGGGACCCTCGCCTTCGGCTGGCACGACGTACGGGTGCCCGGCACCGGCGAGACCGTCGCGGCGGCGGACGTGCTGCCCCGGTTCGGGGTCGTGGTCGGCTACGTGCTGGTCAGCCAGCTCGTGGTGGCGGCGCTGGCCTTCCTGCTGTCGGTCTCGACGGACTCGCCGCTCGGCGCGGTCGGCGGGGCCGTCGGCCTGGTGATCGTGAGCACCATCCTGCAGGCGGTGGAGGCGCTCGGGGCGCTCCGGGAGTTCCTGCCGACGTTCTGGAGCACGGCGTGGATGGACGCCCTGGCCCCGCAGCCCGACTACGGCGGCATGGTCAAGGGGGTGGCCGTCTCGGTCTCCTACTCGTTGGTCCTGGTCGCCTTCGCCTTCCGCAGGTTCCGCCGCAAGGACGTGGTCTCCTAGGCCCTGCGGATCGTCGCGCCCGCCGCGACCACCCGGGGGTTTCCGTCCGCGGCGGAGATCCACGGAGTAGACCCCCGCGTTTCCCTGTCATTTCATGACGTCCGACGCATTCGCCCGGTGCCCTCGGTGGCCGGGGCCGGAACACGGCCCCGGCCATCGCTTTTCCTATCGCCATTTATGTCCGCTTTTTACCCGTATATGTTTCTTTATCGCTTTTACGGGTATGCAAACGCTAATTCGGGAGCCGGAGGCTTCCGGCACATTCAACGCGGCAGGCGACCGCTTCCGGCGGCGTCTTCCCTCCCGTCCGGCGGAGTCTTCCGGACGGTCGGATCCCATGACGGAGTGATCGACTGGGGAGTGGCGATCGTGAAGTGCGGACTGCAGGTGGCCCTCGGTGTCGCCGCGGGTTACTTTCTCGGACGGCATCACAAGTTGCGCGCCGCGCTCGCACTGGCGGCGGCGGGCGCGACAGGAAAGCTAGGGAAGCTGGGCGGCAAGGAAGGCCCCGGCGGCGACCTGCTCCAGCAGGGCCTGAAGCTGCTCGGTTCCTCCCCCGAGCTGGAGAAGATCACGAATGCCGTCCGCGGCGAGCTGCTCGAGGTGGGCAAGGCCGCGGCCAGGGCGGCGGCCAGCAGGCAGATCGACACCCTGACCTCGAAGCTCCACGATCGCGCCGAGTCGCTGCGGACCAGGGCGCAGGGAGCCGAGGAGGAGCCCGAGGAAGAAGAGGAAGAGGAGGAGCGCCCCAGGCGCCGCGCGGCCCGCGGCAAGGGCAGGACCGCCCGGGAGGAACCCGAGACCGAGGAAGAGGACTACGAGGAGGAAGAGGAACCCGAGGAGGAGGAAGAGGAGGAGGAGCCCCCTCGGCGCCGCGCCACCGGCAAGGGCAGGCAGGCCGCCAGGACACGCTCCGCCCGGGAGGAGCCCGAGGAGGAGGAAGAAGAGGAAGAGGAGGAGGAACCGCCGCGAGCCAGGGCGGGCAGGCGCCGCGCCGTCCAGCGCGAGACGACGCCGGCGCGTGAGCGGCCGGTCCGCAGGGCACGGGGGTGACGCCCCATGGCCGAGACCTCCAAGGGCGGCGGGCTGATCCGCGAGGTCGAGCGGGCGCTGCCCGTCGATGAACTCACCGACGAGCTCCGCAACCTCGCCGAAGCCCTCGGCGACCGGCTCCTCTCCATGGTCAGCGACAAGGTCGACGACCTGACAGGGCGGCTGACCGACTACATGCAGAACAGCGACTCCGGCCTGCTCGGGCTCGCTGGTTCCGTCATCGGTTCCAAGCATCCGATTGCTTCCGGGCTGAAAGGGGTCGCCAAGATGGCGGGAGGCGGTCTGCTCAAGAAGATCACCGGCGGCAAGGGTGGCGGTGGCAAGGGCAAGAAACTCAAGGTCACCAACATCGTCGAGTCCATCGACATCGGCGCCCCGCGCCGGCTCGTCTACGACCAGTGGACCCAGTTCGGGGATTTCCCCACCTTCATGAAGAAGGTCGAGAACGTCAACCAGGAGGAGGACAACAAGACCCAGTGGAAGGCGCAGATCTTCCTCTCCCACCGCACCTGGAAGTCGACCATCATCGACCAGGTGCCGGACCAGCGGATCGTCTGGCGCTCCGAGGGCGCGAAGGGCTACGTCGACGGCTGCGTGACCTTCCACGCGATCACCCCCGACATGACCCGGGTCCTGCTCGTCCTGGAGTACAACCCCAAGGGTCTCTTCGAGTACACGGGCAACCTCTGGCGGGCCCAGGGCCGGCGGGTACGCCTGGAGTTCAAGCACTTCAGACGGCACGTCATGATGCAGACCGTCCTCAAGCCCGACGAGCTGGAGGGCTGGCGCGGCGAGATCCGCGACGGCGAGGTCGTCAAGGACCAGGAGACCGCGCTGCGCGAGGAGGAAGAGGAGCGCGAGCGCGCCGAGGCCGCCGGCGAGGAGGAGCCCGAGGAGCGCGAGGGCGCCGAGGAGGAGCCCGAAGAGGAAGAGGGCGAGGAGGAAGGCGAGGAAGAGGGCGAGGAGGAAGAGGAGGAAGAGGAGGAGGAGCCCGAAGAGGAGGAAGAGGAAGAGGAGGAGCCGCGGACCGCACGCGGACGGCGGCGTGCCGCGCCGCGCCGCGAGCCGGCCGCGCGGGGCCGCCGGGCCGAACCGGAGCCGGAGGAGGACGAGGAGGAGGAAGAGGAGCCTCCCGCCCGCCGGCCCCGCCGCAGGGCCGCCGCCCGGAACGCCTGATCGGGGAGGGCCGGAGCACCTGGCCCGAAGGCCCGCGACGCAAGACCGGAGGTTCCCGGAACGCGTGACCGGCAAGGCCCCGGGACACGTGCCCCGGGAGACGGAGAGCGAACACGGAATCGGGGGAAGACCAAATGACCATCGTGCAGCCTTCGTCGGGTGGAGGGGGTGGCCGCGGAGGGTCCTCGTCGGGCCTGGCCGACGTCATCGACACGATCCTCGACAAGGGCCTCGTGATCGACGCCTTCGTCAGGGTCTCGCTCGTCGGCATCGAGATCCTCACGATCGACGCGCGCATCGTCATCGCCAGCGTCGACACCTACCTCCGCTTCGCGGAGGCCACCAACCGGCTGGACCTGTCGCAGACCGGCGGCAAGGGGCTGCCGGAGGTCCTGGAGGGCACCACGCAGGGCATCAGCAAGTCGAAGACCAAGGGGATCGCCCAGGGAGCCATCGAGGCCGCCGGGGAGAAGCTACGCGACTTCGTCTCCGAGTCCGAGTCCGAGCGTCGGCCGGCGTCCCGCCGCCGGAGGGAGGAGTACTGACATGCCGGGCAGCACCGGAAAGACGGCGACCACCGGATCGGAGCAGGCCGCGCGGAAACCCGCGCGGAGGACGACCGGCAGGACGGCGGGCGAGGCCGACGGGAAGACGACCACGAAACCGGCCCGCAAGACGACCGGCAGGACGGCGGGGAAGACGACCGGCAAGGCCGCGCCCTCCCGGTCGGGCGGAACCACCCGGCGCGGGCGCACCGGCTACGCCTACGTCTACGGCGTCGTCCCGGCGGACGTCGAGACCGAGCCCGGCACGCTCGGCGTGGACGACGGGGAGGTCACGCTGGTACGGCACGGCGAGATCGCCGCCCTGGTGAGCGACATCGTCCTGGACCGCCCACTCGGCAGGCCCGACGACCTGCTGGCCCACGAGCAGCTGCTGGACGCGACCGCCTCCGAGGTGCCCGTGCTGCCGTTCCGCTTCGGGGCGGTGATGACCGGGCCCAAGGAGGTGGTGGAGGAGCTGCTGGCCCCGCACCACGACGAGTTCCTCGCCGCGCTGGAGGAGCTCGAAGGGCGCGCCGAGTACGTCATCAAGGGCCGCTACGTCGAACCGGTGATCATCAGAGAGGTCCTCGACGAGAACCCCGAGGCCGAACGGCTGCGCGAGGAGGTTCGCGGGCAGCCCGAGGAGGCGACCTGGGACGCGCGGATCCGGCTCGGGCAGATGATCGGCGAGGCGGTGGCGGCCAAACGCGACGCCGACACCCAGGAGCTCGTCGACGCCGTCGCGCCGCTGTGCGTCGCGGTCTCGGTGCGGGAGCCGACCCATGAGCAGGACGCCGCGTACGTGGCCGTCCTGGTGGACGAGGAGCGGCAGGACGAGTTCGACGAGGCGCTGGACGACCTCGGCGACCGCTGGGCCGGCCGGATCGGCCTGCGGCTGCTCGGCCCGCTGGCGCCGTACGACTTCGTGGCGGCGCCGCAACCGGAGGGGTGACGTTGTGGACCTGCTGTTCGATCTGACCGTCGGCCTGCCGCTGCTGCCGCTCCGCGCGCTCGTCAAGATCGCCGAAGTGATCCAGGACCAGGCCGAGATGGAGCTGCACCATCCGGCCGCGGTCCGGCGGCAACTGGAGGAGCTGGAGGAGGCCAGGCGCTCTGGGGAGATCTCCGAGGAGGAGGAGAGAGAGGCCATGACGGAGATCCTTGAGCGGATGGTGACCCAGCCCGACCTGCCTCGCGCCGCGCCGTACGGCGGCGGGGAAGAGGAGTGATCGGCGTGCCCGCCAGGCGGAAGGCCCGCACCGGGGACGACGGGGCCGGTGCCTCAGGTGGCTACGAGGACGAGCCGCTGAAGAAGGGGCGTGGCCGGGGCGGCGCCGTCGAGGACGACCTGCCCGAGGACGAGGAGGGGTTCGACGACGAGGAGTTCGACGAGGAGCAGGGTTTCGAGGAGGAACGGGACGAGCCGGCCGGCGGGTCCCGGCGCGCCCGGCGGCGCCCGCGCGGCCTGACCGCGGCCGGCGCCGGCCGTACCGGGCTGGAGCAGATCGGCGACCTGACCGGACGGGAGGCGGAGGGCGTCACGTTCGTGCAGCCGGACCAGGACGGCTGGAAGGTCGGGATCGAGGTCGTCGAGGACCGTCGCGTCCCCTCCTCCGGCGACATTCTGGCGCTCTACGAGATCCAGCTCGACGCCGACGGCGACCTCCTCTCCTACCGCAGGACGCGGCGCTACAAGCGCGGCAAGGGCGACGAGTAGCGGGGGTGGCGAAGTGAGCGATCCGACGCGGTACGGCTCCGCCTCCCCGGGCTACGGGGGCAGACCGCCCGCCCGGCGCGAGTCCACCACCAACCTCGGCGACATCCTGGAGCGGGTGCTCGACCGGGGCGTGGTGATCGTCGGTGACATCCGGGTGAACCTGCTGGACATAGAGCTGCTGACGGTCAAGCTGCGGCTGCTGATCGCCTCGGTGGACACCGCCAGGGAGCTGGGCATCGACTGGTGGGAGCACGACCCGTGGCTCAGCAGGCCCGACCACGACCTGGCCGAGGAGAACCGCCGCCTGCGCAGGCGGCTCGCCGAGGCGGAGAACGACTCCGAGTACAGGGACTACCCGCGCGACCTCCGCGAGGGCCGCGAGCGCCGGGAGGAGTTCGAGGAGCACCGGAGCCGGCAGGAGCTGGGCGGCGAGCAGGAGGAGCGCCGTCCCCTCCAGGCCCGGGGCCGGTCCGGCGGCGGGCGCCCCCGCGAGGCGGGGAAGTGAGGAAGCCGGACCCGGCGGAGGCGGGCACGGGGCGGCCGGGCACGGGGCGGCCGGGCACGGGGCGGCCGGGGAGCGAACCGAAGGAGTGAGACATGCCGGACACCGGCACGTATGTCTATGCGATCGTCCGGGACGCGGACGCCCCCGGTCCCGCGGGCCCGAACGGTCTGAGCGACCTGACCGGCGTGGCCGGAACGCCCGTGCGGACGGTGGCGGACGCCGGCCTGGTCGCGTATGTGAGCACCGTACCGCTGAACCGGTTCGGTGAGGAGCCGCTGCGCCGCTCCCTGGAGGACCTCGACTGGGTGGGCGAGACGGCCCGCGCCCACCACCACGTCGTGGAGGCGGTGGCCGGGACGGCCCCGACGGCGCCGGTCAGGCTCGTGACGGTCTACGGCGGCGACGAGCAGGTCCGCGAGCTGCTGCGCGAGCGGCGGGAGGACTTCGTCGCGCTGCTGTCGCAGGTCGCCGGACGCAGCGAGTGGGGGGTGAAGGCGTACGCGCGGCGCGAGGCCGCCCCGCCTTCCGGAGAGGAGGCCGCCGGCTCAGACGGGACCTCCGGGGCCTCCGGGACCGACAGCCCGGGGACCGCCTACCTGAAGCGCCGCCGGGCGAGCCTGCGCGGCCGGGAGGACGCGTGGCGGACCGCGGCAGACCAGGCCGAGCACGTCCACGCCGCACTGGCGGCCGTCTCCGTCGCGAGCCGGCGGCACCGGGCCCAGGACCCGAGCCTGTCCGGCCGCGAGGAGGCGATGGTGCTCAACGGCGCCTACCTCGTCGACGACGACCGCGGCGGCGAGTTCGCCGCCGTCGTCGACTCGCTGCGGGGGCAGGGGGCCGACATCGAGCTGACCGGCCCCTGGGCTCCCTACTCGTTCACCGCCCTCGACCTCGGCACGGCGGACGCCGGAGGCGTGCGATGACCCACGAGGGGCCCCGGGGCGCGGCGCTGGCCACCGAGGGGCGTCTGCCCCCGGAGCGTGTGGCGCTCGTGGACCTGCTGGACCGGCTGCTGGCGGGTGGCGTCACCGTCAACGGCGACGTCGTGCTGTCCATCGCCGACATCGACCTGGTGCAGATCTCCCTGCGCCTGCTGATCATGTCCGTCCGCGAGTCGGGGCCGGCGGAGCAGGGGGCCCGGCACGGACGGGAGGTCTGGCGTGGACCGCCGTGAGCCGTCCGGGGAGCACTCGGCCCCCCGTCGCATCAGGACCGACCCCGAGCACGTCGAGCGTGACCTGAGCTGCCTGGTGCTCACCGTCGTCGAGCTGGTGCGCCAGCTCGTGGAACGGCAGTGCGTGCGGCGGATGGACCACGGCGACCTGA
This sequence comes from Streptosporangium sp. NPDC048047, assembly GCF_040653115.1. Lineage (NCBI taxonomy): Bacteria > Bacillati > Actinomycetota > Actinomycetes > Streptosporangiales > Streptosporangiaceae > Streptosporangium > Streptosporangium sp. NPDC048047. Next base: position 14,902 of record NZ_JBEZNH010000016.1, read on the forward strand.
CCGGCGAGCAGGTCGAGGCGCTCGGGCTGACGCTGATGCGGCTGGACGAGGCGATGGACGACCTGTGCGACCGCTTCGGCCTGGAGCGGTCGGACCTCAACCTCGACCTCGGGCCGCTGGGCACCCTGCTCCCCCGCGACTGACGGGCCGCGGGGAGGACCGGCCGGGATGGATACGTCCACCGGGCCGGACCCACCGGGCCACAGTCGGCACGGCCGGGCCACAGTCGGCACGGTCGGCCCGTGGCCGCCGTCAGCCCCAGTGGGGCGGGCGCTCCTCCAGCAGGCGGGCGTCGTCGTCGGATCGCCGCCAGTCGCCCCAGCCGACGTCCGTGTCGTCGGAGGTCTGGTCGGGCAGGATGGGCGGGCCGTCATCGGACAGGTCGACGGGCCGCAGGTCGTCGGGCTCGTGCGTGCTCACCCGTCCATGCTAGTCAGGAACGGCCCCGTTTCGGCGTGAACCTCCGGGGTGAGCCGCCGGCGCGCGGCGGCGGGAGCACCGGCGGGACGGCCGCCGGATGATCCGCGAGCGAGGACAGCCCGAGGTCCCGGCGGGTACGATGCCAGGGCAGGTGTGATCTCCCCCTGGCACTACCCCCGTGAGGCGGCCATGGCAACGCCATCTGAATGGCGGCGAGACGGCAATCTTCCCAACGAGCTGACCAGCTTCGTGGGGCGCACGAGGCTGCTGGCCACGCTTCGGCAGCGCCTCGGCCGGCACCGCCTGGTCACCGTGACGGGCATCGGCGGCGTCGGCAAGTCGCGCACGGCGCTGCGCATCGCGCACCTGATGCGCAGCCAGTTCAAGGACGGCGTCTGGTTCGCCGACCTGGCCCGGCTGCAGGACTCCGGGATGGTCCGGCACACGATCACCGCGGCCCTCGGGATCGCCGACCAGTCGTCCCGCTCCGCCGACGAGACCCTGATCGAGTGGCTCGGCGACCGCGAGATCCTGCTGATCATCGACACCTGCGAGCACCTGGTCGACGCCTGCGCCGAGCTGTTCGAGGATCTGCTGAGCAACGCCGGGGGCCTGACCATCCTGGCGACCAGCCGCCAGTCGCTGAACGCCCGGGGCGAGCACACGATCGCCATCCCGCCGCTGGCCGTACCCGGTGACACGCCCGGTGAGGACATCTTCACCAACGAGGCCGTGCAGCTGTTCGCCGCCCGGGCGAGCGCCGTGGTGCCCAACTTCGTGCTCGACGAGCACAACATCGGCCCGGTCGCCGAGCTGTGCCGCCGCCTCGACGGCATCCCGCTCGCCATCGAGCTGGCCGCGGTCCGGATGCGGGCGCTGTCGGTGGAGCAGATCCTCGGCCTGCTGGCCGACCGGTTCAGCCTGCTCGCCGGGGCCAGCCGTACGGCGCTGCCCCGGCACCAGACGCTGCGCGCCGCGATCGGCTGGAGCCACGAGCTGTGCGAGCCCGCCGAGCGGCTGCTGTGGGCCAGGCTGTCGGTCTTCGCCGGCGACTTCGAGCTCGACGCCGCCCGCTACGTCTGCTCCGGCGAGAACCTGCCCGCCGAGGACGTCATGGACCTCATCTCCAGCCTGGTGGAGAAGTCGATCCTGCTGAGCGACGGCACCCCGTCGGGGCACCGCTACCGGCTGATCGACACGCTGCGCCAGTACGGCGAGGAGTGGCTGGAGAAGCTGGGCGAGACCGACCACGTCCGCAGGAAACACCGCGACTACTACCTCCAGCTCGCCAGGCGGAGCGAGGACGCCTGGTCCGGCGCCCGCCAGGTGTACTGGTACGTCCGGATGCGCCACGAGCACGACAACATCAGGGTCGCCCTGGACTACTGCCTGCGCGACCCCGCGGAGGTCCAGGAGGGGCTGAAGCTGCTGTCGTCCCTGTGGTTCATGTGGGTGGCCTGCGGCCTGGCCCGCGAGGGCCGCCTCTACCTGGAGAAGACCCTGGAGCTGGCGCCGCAGCCGACCCCGGAGCGGTGCAAGGCCCTGTGGGTGCTGTCCTACATCAACAGCGCGCAGGGCAACAGCACGGGGGCCGTGGAGGCGGCCGAGAAGTGCAGCTCCGACGCGGTCCGGGTGGGCGACTCCGGAGCCGTCATCCTCGCCACCAAGATGCTCGGCACCGCGGCCTTCCTCCAGGGCGACCTGCAGAAGGCCAGCGCGCTGCTGGGCGTGGCGATCGAGTTCCACAAGAGCGGCCGGGAGCTCAATCCGGGCCTGCTGCCCTCGATCGTCGAGCTGTCGATGGTGCTGCTCATGCAGAACGACCCGGTGGAGGCCGAGACGCTGCTGCGCGACTGCATCGCGGTCTGCACCCAGCGCGGCGAGCTGTGGCTGCGCTCCTACGCGATCTACGCCCTGGCCAGCGTCTGCCAGGGGATGGGCCGCCTGTCCGAGGCCATGGACAGCGCCCGCGAGGCGCTGCGGCTCAAGCGCTACTTCCACGACGTGCTGGGCATCGGCCTGGCGATCGAGGTGGTCGCCAGGCAGGCCCTGGACGCCGGGCAGCCGGGGCTGTCGGCGCTGCTGATGGGCGGCGGGCAGGCCAACTGGCGCACCTTCGGCATGCCGCGGATGAGCTCGCCGTTCTTCAACTCCGAGCACGACCGGTGCGTCAAGGAGTGCAAGCGGGTCCTCGGCGAGGAGGAGTTCGAGGAGGCCTTCGCCCAGGGCAGGAAGCTCAACCTGGACGAGCTGATCGAGCTGGCCCTCGGCGGCGACTCCGACGACCCCGTCGCCCAGCGGTGACGACCCGCGGCGGCCGGCGCAGGACGCGGCCCGGCCGCCCGGGGGCGACCCGCGGCGACCGGCCGGAGGCGCGGCCCGGCCGGCCGTGACGATCCGCGGCGGTCAGCCGGAGGCGCGGCCGGCCGCCCGTTCCCAGGCGCCGGTGTAGCGGGAGCTGGTCAGCGAGTAGTCGATGCTCCCGCTGACCCAGAACTCCAGGCCGCTCAGGTAGGCGAGCACCGCCTCGGAGCCGAGTGCCTCCATCCCCGGGCGGGCGGCCACCATGGCGGCGATGGCCCGGTCCCGCATCCCGCCGATCAGGTCCATCGCCCGCTGCCGGGAGCAGCGGCGGCGCCGGGCGAGCACGGTCACCAGGTTGTTGCGGGCGTTGACGCCCTCGTTCTCCTTGGCGTAGGAGATGAGGTCGTTGTCCCAGACGACGACGTCGTTGGCGTGTCCGGTGACCGCGCGCACGAGGGGGTGGCGCCATTCGCCGGGGGCGAGGCGGCGGCCGCTGGCGATGTCGATGAGCGCGAATACGGTGAGCATCGCCCCGGTCCGCCGCCGCATGAAGACGTAGTCGTCGAAGGAGGGCACCACCCGGTCCTCGCGGTTGGCGGCCTCCCACACCTGCGCGGACAGGTAGTCCCTCGTGGCCGCGCACCAGCGGTCCAGCTGGTCGGCGTCGCCCGAGGCGGCGATCCTCTCCCTGATCTCCAGCAGCGACCTGGCGAACGCGTCGCCGGGCCGGCCGGCCGTCTCCGGCTCGTCGAGGACCGCGAGAAAGCGGGGCAGCGCGCGGGCGATCTCCGCGGCCCGCCGGTCCGACTCGCAGAAGACGTCGTCGAAGGCGAAGAGCCACACGCACCAGTCGGTCACCAGGCGAAGCGCGTCATGGCCGGCGTAGGGGTAGGTGCGGGCGCAGAGCCAGCCGTATCCGGCCTGCCGGTAACGTTCCATCATCTCGTCGTCGAGCATCCCGGAGTCTGCGAGCCACTCCAGGGTCTCCTTGTCCACCTGATCAGCGTGCGGGCTGACCTGGCCGGGGAAGGGGCAGGGAAGTGGGGGGATGCGAAGCGTCCGGAATGCCCGTCGGGCCGTCGTAGTCTCCACCCGTCAAGAATGGACGAACACCGAACGTTTTCCCATACATCCGTAAATACCAACTTCAGGTTTTCGGTTGGTTCTGAAACCATTTCATATATTCGTCGCCTCCGAACATCCGCGCCGTGTCCGCCGCCGGCGGGGTGCCCGCGTACGGGTCGGCGCCGGCCGCGAGGAGCGCCCGCACCACCTCGGACTCCTTCTTGAAGACGGCCCCGGCCAGCGGCGTCTGCCCGCGGTCGTTGGGCCTGCCGGGATCGGCCCCCAGCTCGGCCGGCGCCCGGACGGTCGCGGCGTGGCCGTGGTAGGCGGCGAGCATCAGCAGGGTGTCGCCCCTGTCGTTGGTCAGATCGACCGGCACCCCGGCCTCGACATAGGCCCGGAGCAGGTCGGTCTCCCCCGCTCTGGCCAGGCCGAACAGGCGGGTGGCGAACTCCTCCGGCTCCGGGTCAGGCTGCATGCGCTCCATTCCGCCCCGGTAGGGTGCCCACTGATCACCGTGACCGGCGGAATTCACCGGACGCCTCACGGGTTCACCTCAAGAGACGACTGACGAAAGGCTGGAACACGGTGTCAGACCCGACGGATCTCTACCGGCTCAGCGATGACATCCCTGAGCTGACCGATCCGGTGCTGCTCTACCACTTCGACGGTTTCGTGGACGCCGGCGCCGCGGGGCGCCTCGCCGTCGGCCACCTGCTCGCCGAGCTGGAGCACCGGGTCATCGCGACGTTCGATGTGGACCGCCTGCTCGACTACCGCTCCCGGCGGCCGGTGATGACGTTCGACACCGACCGGTGGTCCGACGTGGAGAGCTCCGAGCTCGTCCTGCGACTGGTCCATGACACCACCGGCACGCCGTTCCTGCTGCTGACCGGCCCCGAGCCCGACTTCCAGTGGGAGCTGTTCGTCGCGGCCGTCGGGACGCTGGTCACCCGGCTGGGCGTGGGCACGCTGGTGACCGCGCACGGCATCCCGATGGCGGCGCCGCACACCCGCCCGCTGGGCGTGACGAGCCACGCCACCCGCCCCGAGCTGGTCTCCGGCCGGACCAGCGTCTTCGGCGAGGTGCGGGTGCCGGGCAGCGTCGCCGCGCTGATCGAGTTCCGGCTGGGCGCCGAGGGGCACGACGCCCTGGGACACGCGGTGCACGTCCCGCACTACCTCGCCCAGGCGGAGTACCCCGCGTCCGCGGTGACCGCCCTGGAGGCGATCACCGGCAGCACCGGCCTGGTGTTCCCGCTGGAGGGCCTGCGCGAGGCCGCGGCCAAGACCGACGTCGAGATCGCCGAGCAGATCGAGGCGTCCACGGAGCTGTCCACCGCCATCAGCGGCCTGGAGCAGCAGTACGACGCCTTCGCCGCCGGTTCCGAACGCGGCAACCTGATCGCCGAGCCGTCCGAGATGCCCACCGGCGACGAGCTCGCCGCCCAGTTCGAGGCGTTCCTCGCCGAGCGGGACGAGCGGCACGGTGACTGACGCGGTGACTGACGCGGCGACTGACGCGGCGACCGCCACGACGGCCACCGCGACGGCCGGCACCACGACCGCCACGGCGACCGGCTCGGCGGCCGACCCGGAGACGGGCCGGTGACCGGCGCGACGGCCGGCCTGCGCGTCGGGCTGGTCGGCTACGGCGTGGCCGGGGCGTTCTTCCACGCCCCCCTGATCGCCGCGACGCCGGGTCTGCGCCTGTCCGCGGTGGTGACCGGGAACCCGGAGCGGGCCGCCGAGGTGCGCCGCAGGTACGGCGCGCGGGCGGTGGGCGACGCCGCGGAGCTGTGGGAGGAGAGCGACCTGGTGGTGGTCGCCTCCCCCAACCGCACCCACGTGCCGCTGGCGCGGGCCGCGCTGGAGGCGGGCCTGCCGGTGGTGGTGGACAAGCCGCTGGCCGGGACCGCGGCGGAGGCCCGCGACCTGGCGCGGCTGGCGCGCGAGCGCGGCCTGATGCTGACGGTCTTCCAGAACCGCCGCTGGGACGGCGACTTCCTGACCGTCGAGCGACTGTTCTCCTCCGGGGAACTCGGTGAGGTCACCCGGCTGGAGTCCCGGTTCGAGCGCTGGCGTCCCGTCCCCAAGGGCGGCTGGCGCGAGGCCGGCGGCGCCGAGGAGCTCGGCGGCCTGCTGTACGACCTGGGCAGCCACCTGGTGGACCAGGCCCTGCGGCTCCTCGGCCCGGCCGTCGAGGTCTACGCCGAGTCCGAGGTGCGCCGTCCGGGCGTCGCCTCCGACGACGACACCTTCGTCGCCCTCACCCACGCGGGTGGCGTCCGCTCCCACCTGTGGGTCAGCTCGGTCGCGCCGATGCCCGGCCCCCGTTTCCGTGTCCTGGGCTCCCGGGCGGGATACGTCAAGCACGGCCTGGACGTGCAGGAGGAACGCCTGCGGGCGGGCGCGGATCCGGGCTCCCCCGGCTTCGGCGAGGAGCCGGAGGAGCGCTGGGGCGTCCTGGGCGCCGACGCCGGCCACCGCCCGGTCCGCACCGAGCCGGGCGCCTACCTCGACTTCTACCGGGGCGTGGTGGCGTGCCTGCGCGAGGGCGCCCCTCCCCCGGTGGAACCGGAGGAGGTGGCCGGGGTGCTCGCCGTTCTGGAGGCCGCCCGGCGGTCGGCGGCCGAGCACCGCGTCGTCCCGCTCTGAGCCCTGCGGAGAGGTCAGTCGCGCAGGCGCGAGCGCAGGGTCTCGGAGTCGCGGCCGGTCCATCCCTTGGACTCCAGCCACGCCATCGGGCCGCCGAAGCGGTCGTCCAGGACGTGCAGGAACTGCCGGAGATACTCCGGCCGGGGGCGGTGGTCGTCGGCCGGGCGGGAGTCGAGGTCGTCGCGGTAGGTGGCGCTGGAGCGCAGGCGGGCCATGATGCCCTCCAGGCGGTCACCGGTGGCGACGTAGTCGGCGACGATCGCCTCCCGGGTCGCCCCAGCGACCTCCAGCGCCAGGGCGCAGACGACGCCGGTGCGGTCCTTGCCCGCCGCGCAGTGCACGACGGCGGCGCCGTCGTCGTGGGCCATGGCCCGCAGGGCGGCCACCACGGCGTCGGGCCGGTCGCGCAGGTAGCCGTAGTAGAAGCCGGTCACCCGCAGCTCGGCGAGGTCCTCCTCCCCGCGCTCCTGCCAGGGCAGCACCCGCGCGCCGTCGATCGCCGTGTCGGCGTCGACGTCGGTGTTCCCGCCGCTCTCGGCGAACAGCGTGTGGTGGTGGATGTTCACCTCGGGGACGGCCGTGAGCGGCCCGGGTCCCTCCAGCGACACCTCGGCGACCGAGCGCAGGTCCACGACGTGGCGTAGCTTCAGCTCGCCGACCAGCAGCTCGACGTCGCGCCCGGTCAGTCCCTGCAGGTTGTCGGACCGGTAGACCCGGCCGAATCGTGTGGTCCCGCCGTCCACCGTCGCGAGCCCGCCGAGGTCGCGAACGTTGACGGCACCTTCAAGATCGATCCATCGCGTCAGTTCGTTCATCATTGGGAGCCTATACGGCGGAATATGTCCGCGCAGGGAACAACCAGTGCCTCTTGTCGTAAATGTCGGACCGTATCCCCGGAGTCCAGACCGAAGGGCACGGCCAATATGTTGATCGGGTGCTTTCCGTATCCCTCGACACCGTCCGTGTCTTCCTTCATGTACTGGCCGCCACCGTCTGGGTCGGCGGGCAGCTCACCCTCGCCTTCCTCGTCCCCTCGCTCCGCACGGCGGGCGAGGGGGTCACCGGAACCGCGGCCCGCGCGTTCAACAGGGTCGCCTGGCCGGCGTTCGCCGTCCTGGTCGCGACCGGCGTCTGGAACATGCTCGCCGTCGACGGCGGCGACCCGGCCTACAAGACCACCCTGCACGTGAAGCTGGCGGTCGTGGTGATCTCCGGTGTGACGGCGTTCCTGCACGCCCGCGCCCGCGGCCGGGGCGCGATGGCCGCCTTCGGGGCGCTCAGCGGCCTGTCCGCGCTGGCCGCGCTGTTCCTCGGCGTGCTGCTGGGCTGACATCCATAGGAGCATCCCGCCCCCACGCGCCATCGGGGCCGGCCCTTCTGCGCCACCGGGACCGGCCCTCCGGCATCACGGGATCCGGCCCCTCGGGGTAACGGAGGGCCGGCCCGCCTCCCGCGCGGTGACGGACGGGAAGCGCCCGGACCTGACGCACCCGGACGTGACGGCCCGCCTCACCCCTCCTCCGCCTTCTCACCTTCCCCTTCGGGCTCCTCCGCGCGGCGCAGCAGTTCGAGGGTGCGCGCCGTCCCCGACCGGTTGCCGAGGCCGCGGTAGACGTCCAGGGCGCGGCGGAGCCGGGCGGTCGCCTCCGGACGGTCCCCCGCCTCCAGGTGCGCCTCGCCGAGGTAGCGCAGGCTCCTGGCCAGCCACCAGCGGTCGTCCAGCTCCTCGAAGTCGTGGATCGCCCGCCGGAACGCCTCCTGCGCCTCCCCGGTACGGCCCAGCCGGCCCAGCGCCCGGCCGGCCGACAGCTCCGACCGCGCCACGCCCCAGGAGTCGCCGAGCGCGGCCAGCATGTCCGTGGCCCGCCGTACGAAGGTCAGCTCGCGCAGGCCGTCGGCCGGGTTGCCCACCTCGCCGGCCGCGCGCAGACACCTGGCCTCCTCCCACAGCTCGTCCCTCAGCCGGAAGATCTCCGCCGCCCGCTCCAGGCTGAAACCGGCCCGCGCGAAGTCCTTCTCGGCGGCCCGGACCTCCCCGCGGGCGTGCAGCGCCCGCGCGGTCGCACCGAGCACCTCGCCGTAGACCCGCAACGTCTGGACCTCGGAGTAGCGGTTGCCGTCGTGCTTGAAGACCGCCAGCGCCTCCTCCAGCAGCGCCCCCGCCTCCTCCGGGCGACGCTGTACCAGCCGGAGCTCGGCGAGGTTCCGCTGGGTCCTGGCCGACCACCAGCGGTCGTCCTCCGCCTTGAACGCGGCGACCGCCTCGATCAGATGGCTCTGCCCCCGATCGAGGTCGCCCTCGTTGAACAGGGTCATGCCGACCGTGCGCATCGCCCGGGCGGCCCACCACGGCTCCCCCAGCTCCCGGAAGATCTCCAGCGCCCGCCCGGCGTCCGCCCCGGCCGCCCGGTGACCGCCCTGTCCGCTCGTCACCGCCGCCCGGTCCAGCAGCGCGATGCCCGACGCCCGCCGGTCCCCCATGTGGTCCGCCGCCTCGCACACGATCTCGGCGACCGCCCGCCAGTCGGACCAGTAGGCCCGCAGCGAGTGGCACAGCGAGCAGAAGGCGCGGCCCAGTCTCCAGGCGAGCTCCCACAGCTCCAGACCCCTGGCCTGGTGGATCAGCGCCACCAGGGTGAGCCGCTCGGCGTTGAGCCAGTCGGCCGCCGACGCCTGGGCCTCCTTCGCCGCCGCCGCTCCGGTGTTCCTGCCGCCGCGGCCCCAGTCCTGCGGCCAGCGGGCCACGGCCGCCGCCTCCGCGCGACGGAGGTAACCGGACAGGACCCGCTCCACGGCCGCCCGGCGGTACGCCTCGTCGTCACCGGAGACCGCGATCTCACGGGCGAAGATCCGGACCAGGTCGTGCAGGCGGTAGCGCATCACCCCGGAGAAGTCGACGCCGGAGCACTCCGCGAGCTGGGCGTCGACGAGCGCCTCCAGCTGGTCGGCCCCGTCCGGCTCGGAGGTGGCGAGCAGTTCTCCCGCGACCCAGCCGGGCACGTCGGGGGCGGTGAGCAGGCTGAGCGTCCGCAGCAGCCGCCGCTGCAGACCGGTGCAGTCGTCATAGCTGAGCTGCAGGGAGGCGCGGACGCTGCGGTCCAGCGGCCTTCCGGGGAGTTCGAGCTGGCCCAGGCGGCGGCGCTCGTCCCGCAGCCGGCCGGCCAGCTCGCGCAGCGTCCAGTTCTCCCGGGTCGCCAGGCGTCCGCCGCAGATGCCGATGGCCAGCGGCAGGCGATCGCACATGTGGACGATCTCCTGGGCCGACTCCAGGTCGGCGGCGACCCGGTCGTCTCCCGCCAGCCGGGCGAGCAGCTCCACGCCCTGCGCCTCGCTGAACTCCGAGAGCCGCTTGTCGTGGGCGTTGAGCAGGAACAGCGGCTGCCGCGAGGTGACCAGGACCGCGCAGCCCGGCTCGGCCGGGATGAGGTCCCTGACCTGCTCGCCGTCATGGGCGTTGTCCAGGCCGATCAGGATGCGTCTGCCCTTGGTCCAGGTCAGCCAGAGCCTGCGCAGCTCGGTGAGGCCGCCGGGGTCGGTGGTGAGCCGTACCCCCAGCGCCCGCAGGAACCCGATCAGCACCTCCTCGGGCCCGACCGGCGCCTCGACCGTGCCGCGCAGGTCGGCGTGGAGGCGCCCGTCGGGGAACCGCCCGGCGACCTCGTGCCCGAACCTGGCGATGAGCGTGGACTTGCCGACCCCGGCTCTGCCGACCCCGGCTCTGCCGACCCCGGCTCTGCCGTACACCGACACGACCAGCGGCGCGGCGTCCTCCCCCGGGTCGCGGGACCGCCTGCGGGCGGCGAACACCCCGCGCAGTTCCGTCAGCGACTCGCGCCGCCCGGTGAAGTGCGCCGGGACCGGCGGCCACTGGTCGGGCGGACGCCAGGACGGGCCCTCGTCGCCGGCGGTCTCCCGCTCCCGCGGGCCGGCCGTCGCCCAGGTGAGCAGCCCCACCAGGAGGCCCGCCAGGGCGGTGACGCCGATCTCCACGCCGACCGGCAGCGTCCAGACGTCCAGCGAGGTCGCCAGGAAGCTGGCCGTCGCGGCGACGGTCCCGGCGGCGGCGGGCGCCGCCAGCGGGGCCCGCCGCCGGCGCGGCCGGGGCGTGCGGTCATCGGGGTGGTGGTCGGGCGCGTCTGCCGGCCCGGGCATCCGTACCTCCGGGGGAAGGGGGCTGCGGCGCGGCGGCGGGTCCTGCCGTCCCGCCGCCGCGGGGGCTACAGGCCGGCCACGTGGCAGGTGGCCGTGGCGGTCCTGGCCGGGTCGCTCTCGGAGACGGCGGTCAGGGTGACCTTCGCCAGGCGGCTGCCGCCGTCGGCCCGCACCGCGTCGACGGTCACCGAGGTCCCGCGGCCGAAGTCCGCGGTCGCGAGCGAGTTGGGCAGCGAGGCCGTCCAGCCGCGGCCCTGGACGGTGGCCGACAGCCGGTAGACGTCGCCGCCGAGGTACGCGCGCACGTCCTCGGGGTGCCCGGCGCCGGTCCCGGCGGCCCGGCCGGTGTTGAACAGCGGGAACCGGCAGCTCGACAGGCCCTTGCCCGCCGGGACGCCGGCGGCCGGGAGCAGTCGCACGCCGCGCCGCTGCGGTCCCGCGCCGTCCAGGGAGCGGACCGCGACCTTGTAGGACAGGACGCCCGCCGCGTCGCGGCGCAGGTCGAGGACGTAGAAGTGGAGCCGGTTGGCCTCGTCCACGTACTCGAACTCCGAACCGGAACCGGTGCCCGCGTGGAACAGCGCGTCCGACAGCTGGCGGTAGTCGCCGATCGTGATGGGCACGGCGGTGCCGTCGGGCAGGACGTAGTCGGTCATGCCGATGTCCTGCGGGTTGGCGTCGACGACCCACTCGAACGGCGCGCGGTCGACGTTCTTGGTCTTGGCCAGCAGCACGCCCGAGTCGGGGGTGAAGGAGTCGGCGCCCATCCGGTCGACGACCTCGACGGTGTAGTTGTCGTAGCCGCCGCCGTCGCACATCGGGTCCTTGGCGGCGTCGCAGGCCGGAGCACGGTCGCCGTCGCCGAAGGCGATGTTGATCCCGGACAGGCCCTTCGGCCCCGGCTGCGCCACCCGGGCGGTCACCTCGGCGATGACCATGCCCGATCCGGCGAGCGCGCCGCGCGACAGGCGCAGCACGTTGCCCTCGTCCACCATCTCCAGCTTGATCTTGTTGCGGAGCATGTGCTGGGCGCCCATGGAGCCGCCCCCGGTGGCCGGGATCAGCCAGCGGGTGTGCGGCCCGCCGGGGCCGTTGAAGCTGCCGCGGCTGAGCATCTCCCAGATGCCGGTGTAGGAGCGCCGCGGCGGCACGCCGAAGGGGTTGTTGTAGTTGTCGCCGATGCCCAGGATGTGGCTGAGCTCGTGGGCGTAGACGCCCTGGCCGGAGCTCTCCGCCTGGGTGGACGAGCCGCCCCCGGCGTTGGGCCAGATGGAGGCGGCCGACGCCCAGGAGGTCCAGTCGACGTAGCGGGTGTCGGCCCAGTTGGGCAGGTTCGGGTCGGGCGGGCCGAAGTCGTCGGTCACCGCCTCCTTGGCCGGGAACTTCATCTGGCCGAACTCCTGCCAGGTGGACGACTCGTCCTGACCGGCGCTCAGGAAGAAGACGAAGTCGAATCCGGCGGGCACCTCGGCGCCCTCGGCGGCGGCCCAGGCCGCCCTGCCGTCGGTCCGGATGTTCCGGTCGCAGGTGTCGCCGGCCGGGCAGGCGCCGCCGCCCTGGAACTCCATGCCGTACTCGTGCGACTTGCCGGGCATCAAGTAGGGGCCGAAGGCCGTGAGGTCGACGCCGTAGCGGCCGCCGGAGTCCTCCATCCAGTACTCGTGGATGGTGTGGCCGCGGTTGAGCGGGCCGGGGGTGTTGAGGAAGTCCTTGTAGAACCGGGCGACCTTGTCACGCGGAATGTCGTGCGCCTCGGCGCTGGGGTTCTTGAACACGGTCGAGCCCTGGGGCCGGGTGACCACGAACGGCTGGTCGGGGTAGTCGAGCAGGACCAGCGCGCCGCGGAAGGTCCGATTGGACCCCTTGACCGCGGGATCGGCCCAGTCGGCGCCGGGGGGCCGAGTGTAGTCGGCCCACGTCATGTGGTCCGGGTTCTTCCAGTTCTGCGGGTCGATCGGGGCGGGGAGGCCGGGCTTGGCGCGCAGCGCGGTGGTGGAGTCGCCGGAGCCGGCGGGGGTGTCCCGCTGCCAGGGCTGGGTCCGGGGCCATTGGTCCAGGCGCCAGGGGGTCGCGGGGTCGGCGGCGGAGGTGACGTGGGCGGCGGCCCGGTCGGCGGGGTCGGCGGATGCCGGGGCCGAGGCGAGGCCGACCGGGATCAGCACCGCCGCCGCCACGAGCGCTTTGAACAACCGTGGGGGGTGAGTCACGACAGACGACGCTATAGACCGCCCCGCCGTAGATCAACGGTCCGCCCCGCACTCCCCCGTACGCGAACGGTTCACCGTCCCCGCGCCCCCGCGCGAACGGACTGCCGCCTCGCACCTCCCGTACGTGAGCGGCCCGCCGTCCCGGAGGGAGGACGGCGGGCCGCCGCCGCGCCCTCGGTTCCCAGGAGGGTGCGACGTCTCAGCGCGGTCACCCGGACCGGACCGCGTTCACGATCACGGCCAGGAAGACCAGCGTGACCGCCCCGACCAGCGTCATGCCGCGGACCGCCGACCACGCCGCCGACTTCGCGTCCGCGATCTTCGCGGCGGCCTCGGCCGCCGCGCTCACCGCCTTGCCCCATCCGAGCCAGGCGTCCACCGTCCGCTGGAAGCGGCGGCCGACGAAGAACACGACCGTCGCGATCAGGACGAGGATCAGGACCCGACCGTCCGAACTCTCCACGGAGAAACCCCCAACCGGGACAAGTGCAGGTAAGTTACTCTGTGCATTCTATCGATTACACAAACGACAGGGAAGGTCATCGCCGCGTCTCCGCCCCTCGCGTATCGCGGACCGCCGTGATCCCATGGGAGGTTTCCAGCGAAGTGGCGACGACCACCCCCCGGCAAGGAGGAGAGATGACCGATCCCCACCAGAGCCAGGACCCGCAGTCCGGTCACGGCCCCTACGCCCACGACCCCTACCAGGCCGGGCAGCGGTACGGCCAGGGCGGCCACGCCCAAGACCAGGGCCCCCACGCCCCCGGCCGGTACGCGCGGTCCCCCTACCCGCAGCCGGACCACCAGGACACGCCGAAGGGGTTCCTCGCCCGCCTCTTCGACCTGAGTTTCGACCGCTACGTGACGACGAGCATCATCAAGGTGATCTTCATCATCCTCGTGGTGGTCGAGGTCCTCTGGGCGCTCTCCACGCTGGCCCTCGCGTTCGACACGGGCCCGGAGAGCGGTGTGATCGCCCTCATCCTCACGCCGATCGGGCTGTTCATCGCCGTCCTGCTGACCCGCGTGTGGATGGAGCTGCTGGTGGTCATTTTCAAGATCAAGGAGGATCTGGGCGCCATCCGCGAACGCGGCGGCCTTTAGAAAGGGCCCTCACCGCCGGAAAGGACCCCGGGGATCCCCACCGCGCGGCCGTCCAGGCCGCCACGGAGGCCCCGGGGACGGTACGCCCAGGTCAGAGCACCCGCAGTGCCAGCAGGCAGATGTCGTCGGTGGCGCGCTCCCCGCCGAGCTGCCGCAGGACGCAGACGAGGTTCTTCTCCGGGTCGGTCTCGGTGCAGCGCCCGGCGGCTTCGAGGATCGCGTTCAGGCCGATGTCCAGGCTGTGACCGCGGTGCTCCACGACGCCGTCGGTGTACAGCAGGAGCAGGTCGCCCCGGGCGAGCTGCGTCGTGGTCAGGGTGTACTCCATGTTCTCGAACGCGCCGAGCATGGTGCCGTTGCTGGTCTCCAGGAAGACGGCCTTGCCGTCGCGGACGAGGACGGGCGGCAGGTGGCCCGCCGAGACCCACTCCAGGGTGCGGGCGGCCGGGTCGAAGTGGCCGATGACGGCGGTGCCGGTGACGGTGATGTTCCGGTTGGCGTGGAAGGCGAGCTCGTTGAGCCATCTGGCGAGCTGGTCGGCCGGGGCCCCGGTGTAGGCGAGGCCGGCGAGGCCGCTGCGCATCTGGGCCATGAGGCTGACGGCGCTCAGGCCGTGACCCATGGCGTCGCCGATGGCCAGCAGCACCCGGCCGTCGGGCAGCCGGCGGGCCTTGAACCAGTCGCCGCCGAGGCTTTCGAGCTCGCCGCTGGGCGAGTACCTCACGCCCATGCGCAGGCCGGGCAGGTCGAACACGCCGCGGTGGGTGGGCATGATCGTGTCCTGGAGGGCGAGCGCCACCCGGCGCTCCTCGTCGGCCCGGCGCCCGGCCTGGAGAGCCTGGTCGCGGGCCTCGGCCAGTGCCCGTTCCCGGCGGCGGTCGGCGGTGACGTCCTGGGCCATGGCGCGGACGGCGAACGGGAAGCCGGACCCGTCGAGAACCGGCTCGGCGACCAGGCGCAGGTGCCGGATGCCGTGCCGGTGCTGGACGCGGAACTCCTGCTCGACCGACTCCCGGTGCTCCAGCAGGACGCGCACCACCTCCTCCACGGCGCCCAGGTCCTCCTCCACGACCGTTTCGGGGAGCTGGTCGAACGGCAGGGGCCCCTCCGGCACCTCCCGGCCGAACATCTCGTACATCGGGAGGGTCCAGATGGTCCGGCCGCTGGCCAGGTTCCACTCGGCCCAGCCCAGACCGGCGATCCGCTGGGCGCGTTCCCAGCCGGTGATGAGGCGCTCCTCCTCGTTCAGCTCCTGCCAGGTGAACAGCACCCCGTCGGCGATCCGGCTCACCCGGACGCTGATCGAGCGCGGCCACAGCCGGTCGTCCCTGACCCCGACGTACTCGAACGGTCCCCGCTGGAACGGCTCCCCCGTCTCCAGGACCCGGATGTACTCCTCCAGCAGCCCGGCGCGCATCACCCCCGGGGCGTACTCCAGGAGCCGGCGCCCCCGGGAGGACGGAAGGGAGCGACCGGTCACCCCTTCGACGCCCTCGGTGGTCGCGACGATGAGGAAGTCCACCACCCGGCCCGTCTCGTCGGTGACCGGGCTCAGGTACATGGCGCACAGCGGCATCGCCTCCATGACGGGGGTCACCCATTCCGGCGCGGTCACCTCCGGCGGCTCCGGCGGCGTCCCGGTCCGTTCGTCCACGGACCGGGCCACCTCCAGCAGGTCCACCCCGCTCTCGTGCGACAGCCGGGCCAGGTGGGCCGCGGCCTCCTCCGGCCGCACGTTCATCCGTACGGCGAGGCGGGACGTCACCTGGTCGAGGACCGCCGCCCGGCGCATGCGCCGCCTGATCAGCTCGATCCTGTCGCGCACCAGCGCCTGAGCGGCGGCCCGGCGTTCACCGTCCCCCTGGTCGGGAATCGCCATTCCACCTCCCGGGTCCGATTCCCAGCCTGTCGCCAGGATGGTCATAAGGAGGTTGGACGAACTTACAGATATCCCCTTAATAACTCCCAGCGCTAAATGGTGTCCCTTTACCGGGAGGAGAACTCCGACATGCCCGGCCGCGATCATCCACGGCTTCCGCGCCCCCGTCGCGCCGAACGTCCGATACGCAGATCACAGGCGGTCGGCGCGGCCGCTCCCGCCGCTCCGGGAGCGGCCGCGCACATGAACCTTGACACGCACCCGCAACAAGTCCGTTATGTCCAGAGGTTGACCTTGAATGGTGATATGCGGGACCCTCCCTGAGGGTCCCGACCCGTCTCACCCGGAGCCGCCAATGAACAACCTGGCCTCTCCCGTACTCGTTGGACGCACCTCTGAGCTGCGGGTTCTGATCGAGGCGATGGCCCGCCCGCCGGCCGTGGTGCTGGTGGAGGGAGAGGCGGGCATCGGGAAGACCCGGCTCGTCCACGCCGCACTGGACCGTCTCGTGTCCGGCGACCGGCCCGTCCTCCTCGGCTACTGCCACCAGATCCGCGAGCCCTTCCCGTACGGTCCCGTGGTGGAGGCGCTCCGCGAGGTCGCGGGCCGGCTGCCGGCGGCCGAGGTCCTCAACCCGGTCACCGGCGTGCTCCGCGACTACCTGCCCGAACTGTCGCACGCGCTCCCGCCGCCACCGCCGCCGCTGAATGATCCGCGGGCCGAACGGCACCGGCTGTTCCGCGCGATGCGCGCCCTGCTGGCGGCCGTCGGACCGGCCCTGCTCGTGATCGAGGACCTGCACTGGGCCGACGACGGGACGCGGGACCTGCTGCGGTTCCTCGCCGACCAGCCGCCCGAGGGACTGACGGTGGTGGCGACCTACCGGCGGGAGGACCTGAACACGCCGGGCCTGCCGCTCGGCCGCGCCTACCGGCGCCCTCCGGGCACGACGAGCCTGGTGATACCGCTGCGGCCGCTGGACGCCCCGGAGGTGAACAGCCTGGCCTGCGCGCTGCTGGACCGCTCCGCACTGCCGCCCGCCTTCGTCGCGCGGCTGCACGAGCACACGGCGGGCATACCGTTCGTGGTGGAGGAGGTCGTCCGCTCCCTGCCCGACGCGGAGGGGCCCGAAGCGCTGGATCGCGCCGGGGTGCCACTGCTGCTGCGTGAGGCGATGGCCGAGCAGATGGCCGGTCTGCCCGCGGCGGCGGTGAGCGCCGCGCAGGCGGCGGCGGTGCTGCGGCTCCCCGTGGACGAGCGGCTGATCGCCGCGGTCAGTGGGGCCCCCTCCGGGCTGGGCCAGGCGCTGCGCGCCGGCGTGCTCCGTGAGCATCCCGGCGGCCGCTACGGCTTCCGCCACGCCCTCGCCCAACAGGCCGTTTACGACGCGATCCCGGGTCCGGACCGCCGCCTGGCGCATGAGCGCGCGATGGCCGCGCTCGCGGCGGTGACCCCTCCGCCATTGGTCCAGCTGGCCTTCCACTCCCGGCAAGCCGGGGACATCGGCGCGTGGCTGCGCCACGGCAGAGCGGCCGCCGACCGGGCGGCCGCGCTCGGCGACACCGCCCTGGCGGTCGAGGTGCTCGACGGCATGCTCGCCGATCCCGACCTGCCCGCGCCCGAGCGCGGCCCCCTCTCGCTGGCGCTGAGCCGCCTGGCGGCGACCGGGCTGTCGTACCAGCGGGTGGTGCGGCTGCTGCGCCGCCTGCTGCGGGACGACTTCCTCGCCCGCGAGGTGCGCGGCGAGGCACGTCTCAACCTCGGACTGATGCTGTCCAACCAGGCGGGCGACATCCCCGCCGGACGCCCCGAGGTCCTGGCCGCCGTCGCCGAGCTGCACGACCGGCCGACGCTGGCCGCCCGCGGCTGGGCCAGCCTCGCGCTGCCGGAATGGGGGACCGAGTCGCTGGCGACGCACGCGGAGTGGATGGCCCGCGCCGAGGCGCTCGTCGCGATCACCGACGACCCGGAGCTGGCGGCCGCGGTCCTGGCCAACCGCGCCTCGTTCGAGATGTCGATCGGCTCCCGGGACGCGTTCGCCATCGCCGCCACGCTGCCCGTCTCCGACCCGTCCGTGGCGGTCCGGCGACAGGTCGCCCGCGGTTACTGCAACCTTCACGACTCGGCGACCACGCTGGGCCACTACACCGCGGCGGAGGAGTTCGGCAGGCAGGGGCGGCGGCTGGCCGCGGAGACGGGGGTGCTGTTCCCCGCCTACACCGTCGATGTCGCGACGGTCCGCAGGCGTTGGCTGACCGGCCGGTGGGAGGGGCTCCGTGACCAGGCGATCGCCCTGGTGGAGCTGGCCACGGAGGCCCCGCTGATCGCGGTGGACGCCTGGCTGGTGCTGGGGCTGCTCGCCCTGGCCACCGGTGAGTGGGAGGAGGCCCGCAAGTGCCTGTACAGCGCCGGCATGGACGCGCCGGACGCACGCTTCCTGCCGATCGCGGTGGCCGCCGCGGGCGGCCTGGTGGAGCTGCACCTCGCCCGCGGCGCGCTGAAGGACGCGGTCACCGAGGCCGTGCAGGCGGCCGCCCGGATGCGCCGCAAGGGGGTGTGGGCCTGGGGCGCCGGCCTGATCCCCTCCGCCGTCACCGCGCTCGCCCAGGCCGGGCGTGTCCAGGAAGGGGCCGAGCTGGTGACCGAGTTCGCCGACGGGATCACCGGCCGTCTCGCCCCCGCCGCGCACGCCGCACTCGACCACGCCCGGGGCGCGCTGGCCGCCGACCGGCGGCCGGACGAGGCCGCGGACTTCTTCGCCCGCGCCCGGGAGGCGTACGCGGCCCTGCCCCAGCCCTACACCGCGGCGCGGGTAGGCGAGAGCGAGGCGCGCGCCAGGCTCGCCCTCGGCGACCGCTCCGCCGCCGCGGCCCTCGCCGAGACGGCGGAGCGGTTCGGCGAGCTCGGCGCCACCCACGACGCCGCGCGCTGCCGGCGCGCGCTGCGCGACCTCGGTGTGGAGTCCCCGCTGCCGCGGGGCCGCAAGGGCAACGCCGGCGCGCTGTCGCAGCGGGAGAAGGAGGTGGCCCGGCTGGTCGCGCTCGGCCGGACCAACCGGGAGATCGCCGACGTTCTGTTCCTGTCGACGCGCACGGTCGAGACCCATGTCGCCACCGTGCTGCGCAAGCTCGGCCTGCGGTCGCGCACCGAGGTCGCCCCGCCCGTCTGAACGCGCCCGGCCCGCGCGTCGCCCCGTCCGCCTCCGGGGACGGCACCCGTCCGTCGTCTCCGGCCCGGAGACGACGGACCGGAGACGACGGGGCCCCCGGGGCCGATCGCTCGGTCCCGGGGGCGTCTTCCGTTCGTGGGCCGGGCACTCAGACGGTGATGCTCCACCAGTCGAGTTTGCCGGTGTCTCCCGGATACAGGTCGTCGACCTCCAGGACCCACTGTCCGGCCGCCCGCTGAGCGACCGGGACCGTGTAGGTCCGTGTGCCGTACGGGGTGCAGATGTAGCCGCCGCTGGCCTGGAGCGGATACCACAGCCCGTTCGGGCCGCGGAGCCACAGTTGGAGGTCCTCGGCGCAGGGGTGGTTCATCGTGACGGTCACCTTGACGGGCGACGCCGCCGAGCCGGTCGCGGTGGAGGTGATCGGGCTCAGGACGGTGCCGTAGTCGTAGACGGTGTAGTCGGTGTCGTTGCGGAACGTGCGGCCACCCGAGGTGCCCTGCACGGTCAGCGTGTACGTCGAGGTGCGGGTGGCGGCCTCACCGGTGCCGGTCACCGTAACCTGGTAGGTGCCGGAGGGCGTCGCGGCCGTGGTGGCGATGGTGAGGGTGGACGAGCCGCCCGAGGTCACCGACGCCGGGTTGAAGCCGGCCGTGGCGCCGGTGGGCAGACCCGACGCGGACAGGCTGACCGTCTGCGCGGTGCCCGCCGTGGTGGCGGTGGAGACCGTGGCGGTGGCCGCCTGGCCCGCCTGGACCGTCCCCGAGGACGGGTTCATGGAGATCGAGAAGTCACGGCTCGTGGTGGTGCCCGTCGCGAGCTTCCAGATCGCGTACGCCGAGGCGTCGGCGGCCCGGTCCAGGACGGTGTCGTTGATGTTGCTCGTGGTGTCGCACGACTGGTGGTAGCAGGGGTCGTACGCCTGGCCCGCCGTACCGCCCCACTTGGCGGCCTGGGCCGAGGTCTTGGTGGCGCTGGCGCCGGCCGCCACGCCGGAGGTGGCGATCCCCGCGTTCCGGAACGGCGCGTCGTCGGACCGGTTGGCGCCCTCGGTGTTCTCCTCGGGCTGGAGGTTCAGGCCGTCGTAGAAGGCCTTGAGATACTGGGCCGCCTCGGTGTTGATGTTGTTGATGAAGTAGCCGCCGTTGGTCGAGGCCACCATGTCGTAGTTGTGGTAGACCTTGATCTTGCTGCGCTCGGTGGAGCTGAGCGAGTTGACGTAGAACTGGGCGCCGTTGAGGCCCTGCTCCTCGTCGGTCCACCAGCCGAACCGCACGTGCTTGGCCATCGTCGGGTTCTTCGCCGCCAGCGTCAGCGCGACCTCCAGCAGCGCCGACGAGCCCGAGCCGTTGTCGTTGATGCCCGGACCGGCCGAGACGCTGTCCAGATGCGCTCCTGCCATGACGACCTGGTTCGCGTCGCCGCCGGGCCAGTCGGCGATCAGGTTCGGCCCGGCCCCGGAGGTGCAGACGGAGGTGCAGGACTGCCGCACCACGGTGTAGCCGGCGGCGGTGAGCTTCTGCTCGATGTAGGACACCGACGCGGTGTAGCCGGCGCCCGTGGACCTGCGGGTACCGCCGTTGGCGGTGGCGATGCTCTGGAGCTGCTGCAGGTGGGTCTTGACGTTGGCGAGGCTGATGTCCGGCGGGTCGGTCGGGGCGGGCCCCCCGTTGCCGACCGTCAGGGTGTAGGACGCCGTGTGCGTGCCCGACGCGGCGGAGCCGGTGACCGTGACGGTGTACGTCCCGGCCGGCGTCGACCCGGCGGTGCCGATGGTCATGGTGGAGGTGCCGCCCGAGGTCACCGACGCCGGGCTGAAGCTCGCGGTGGCGCCCGCCGGCAGGCCGGAGGCGGTGAGGGCGACCGCCTGCGCGCTGCCCGAGGTGGTCTGCGTGCCGACGGTCGAGGTGACCTGCTGGCCGGGCTGCGCCGTGCCCGCGGCGGGGCTCAGCGTCAGGGAGAAGTCGTTGCCCGTCGCGGCGCAGGTCGGCTCACCGGTCTGCACCGGCACGCTGACCGCGTTCCAGGCCGCCTTGGTGGCGGCGCACTCGGGGCTGCCGTCGCCGTACAGCTCGACCGCCGCCGACAGCGACGCCAGCCTGGCGTTGGTGTACTTCCAGGTCGAGGTCTTGCGCATCAGCGCGCCCATGAAGATCTTTCCGGCCTTCTGGATGCCGATGCCGGTGACCGAGGAGGGCCCGCCGGAGCATATCGGGCTGTTCGGCTTGCCGCCGCCCGGCGCGGAGCCCTCGGCCAGCAGGTAGAACCAGTGGTTGAACGGGCCGGCCGCGGCGTGCACCTCGGTGCTCGGGATCGAGGAGGACCAGCAGTTGGGGTCGCCCACCTTGGACGGGTCGTACATGTACCGGATCGGGCCGTCCCCGACGAGGTTCACCTTCTCGCCGACCTCGTAGTCCGGCGGATCGTTCGGGTTGGCGGCGTAGGCCTCGGTGAGCGCGCCGAAGACGTCGCCGACGGCCTCGTTGAGGCCACCGTTCTCGTTGCCGGAGCCGGTGCCGCCGGGGGTGTTCTGGAAGACGGCGTGGCCGAACTCGTGGGCCACCACGTCGATCGACGTGGCCTGGCGCTGGTTGTCCTGCGTGTGGCCGAAGTTGGTGGTGCTGCCGTCCCAGTAGGCGTTGACGTCGCTGAGCCCGACCTTGGTCGGGAAGCCGCCGCCGCTGCCGTTGATGCCGTTGCGACCGAGCCAGTCGCGCAGCATGTCCCATTCCTTCTGCACCGAGTAGAGCGCGTCCACACACGCGGTCTCCAGGTTCGTCCCGGAGCCGTTGCCCCAGGCGTCGTCGGTGCCGGTGTAGGCCGAGCCGTTCTGCCCGCCGCAGCGGATGCCGCTGCGGGTCGGGTCGGTCATCGAGTACGAGCTGCCGGAGCCGCTCGTGGAGAGGGTGACCTGGCCGTAGTAGTAGCCGTTTCCGGTGCCCGCCCGCACCTCGTCGTAGGCGTCGGCGATCTCGCCGGTGCGCGCGTCGACGAACACGTGCTGCCTGCTCGGCTTGCCGCCGGCGACGCCGGAGACCAGGGCCTCCCAGGCGAGGCGAGGCTTGGCGCCCCAGGCCAGGACCACCAGGCGCGGTTCGGCGCTGTCGTCGACCCGGGTCAGCCGGCTCTTCGCCTTGGTGCGGGCGTCCTCGGCGGTCACCTTCGGCGAGGTCGTCACCTTCGGGGTGGCGCCGGAGGCCGCCGCGGTGTCACGCACCCTCCCCGCGGAGTCGGTGATCACGACCGCGTCGCCGCCCACCACGGGCAGCCCCTTGTAGGTGCGCTCGTAGACGACGGAGTACATGCCTTCGGAGCCCGGCACCACGGTGGTGCGCCGGTAGATCTCGTCGGGCCCCTTGCGCAGGTCGTCCAGACCGCTCGCGACGGCCTGGTCGGCGGCGGCCACGGCGAGCTGGGGCGGGTCGGCGAAGGAACGGACATGGAGGGAGCGGGCATGGTCGGCCGGTCCCGGGGAGGGTTTGGCGGCCGCCGGTGAGGAGGGTGCCACCGCGGCCACCACGGCCAGGCCGAGGGTGGCCGCGAGTACGGCTCTGCGTCTCACGCGTGTTCCTTTCGAACGGTCTTCCGCACCGCGTCCGCCCGCGCGCAGGCAGGGGGACAGCGGCGGCTCCGCAGGCGGGCATCACCCGGCGGCGGGCACGGCGGAAGGCGGGGGGTGAGGGAGGCGAAGGGAGTGAGGCGAGGCGACGGGGTGCGCTGCCCCGTTCCGTGACATTAGATCCGCCAGCAGGTACCGGACATCCGTAGTGGCATCCGTATGCCTACCGAAAAGCGGGCGGGAGCGCGGCTGCGGGCGAAGCCCGGAGACCCGGAGCCGGGGCCTCCGGACCGGGGCGAGGCCGTACCGGCGATGCGGTCCCGGGGGCCGAAGCCGTACGCTCTCGTCATGCTGAACACCCGCTACGCGCGCTCTGGAATGGTCTGCACGGTCGATCACCTCGCCTCGGGGGCGGGACTGGCGATGCTGGAGCGGGGCGGCTCGGCGGCCGACGCGGCGATCGCGGCCAACGCCGTACTGGCGGTGACCGCGCCTCACCTGTGCGGGCTGGGCGGCGACCTGTTCGCGCTCGTCCACGACGGCCCCGGGGCCCCGGCGGCGCTCAACGCCTCAGGCCGGGCGGGTTCCGGCGCCGACCCGGACCGGTTGCGCGCCGAGGGGCACGAGCAGATGCCGCACCGCGGGGACATCCGCTCCGTCCCGGTGCCCGGCTGCGCCGACGGCTGGCTGGCCCTGCACGAGCGGTACGGCAGGCTGACCATGACCGAGGTGCTGGCGCCCGCGATCGAGCACGCCCTCGCCGGATTCCCCGCCTCCCCGCTGATGGTGCCGTCCCTGGAGACCGTCGGCCCCCTGCACCACGACTTCGCCACCGCCCGCCGTACCGGGGACCTGATCAGGCGGCCCGGCGTGGCGCGGGCGATGGAGGCCCTCGCCGAGGGGCGCGAGGGGTTCTACCTCGGCGAGTTCGGTGAGGGACTGATCGCCCTCGGCGAGGGCGAGTACACCGAGGACGACCTGGCCAGGGACAACGCCGACTGGGTCGAGCCGCTCAGGGTCCGCGCGCTGGGCCACGACATGTGGACCGCGCCGCCGAACTCCCAGGGCTACCTGCTGCTGCTCGCGCTGGCCGTCGCCGAGGAGCTCGACCTGCCCGCCGACCCGGCCGACCCCGTCTGGGCGCACCTGCTGGTGGAGGCCGCGCGGGTGGCCGGGCACGACCGGCCCGACGTGTTGTTCGAGGGCTGCTCCGTCGAGGCGGCGCTCGCCTCGGCCGCCGAACGCCGGAAGATGATCGACCGGAACAGGAGGGTCGTGGTACGTGACCTCACCTCCTCCGGCGACACCACCTACCTGTGCGCGGTGGACCGCGAGGGCATGGGCGTCTCGCTGATCCAGTCCAACGCCTCCGGCTTCGGCAGTCTCGTCTTCGAGCCGAGCACCGGCATCAACCTGCAGAACCGCGGCATCGGCTTCTCCCTGGAGCCCGGCCACCCCGCCGAGTACGGTCCCGGCCGCCGTCCGCCGCACACCCTCGTCCCCGCGCTGATCACCCGGACCGACGGGTCGCTGCGCTCGGTGGTGGGCACCATGGGCGGCGACGCCCAGCCGCAGATCCTGCTGCAGATCATCACCCGCCTGCTGGCCCACGACCAGGCCCCCGGGCAGGCCGTCGCCGCCGCCCGCTGGCGGCTGGCCTCCGGCGGCACCGGCTTCGACACCTGGCTCGCCCCCGACCACGCGACGGTCGAGGTGGAGGAGGGCGCCCCGTGGGGCGGGGGCCTGGGCGAGCGCGGCCATCCCGTCCGCTCCGCGCCGTACGGATCGTCGTTCGGCCACGCCCACCTGATCGACGTGCTGCCCTCGGGCATCCTCGCCGGCGCGGCGGACCCGCGCTCGATCATCGGGGCCGCCGCGGGCATCTGACCCGGGCTCTCCCGGCGGGCCCGGCCGTCCTCCGGGAGGTCACCCGCCGTTGACAGGGAAATGTCGTGAACGTAAACTCGGAGTTGCTAGGAAAGCGCTTTCCAGAGCTTTCCCTCCGCCGGAGAGGCGGTGGTGCCGCGACCAGACGCCCGTACAGGGCCCCCTCCACCGAGTGCGGCGGCCACTCCGCCCACGCACCCCTCCATGACACGCCGCACCTTTCCCTCCCGCGGGACCGGCAGGTCCGCGGCGACGGGCGGCGACACGACCGGAGCGCCCTCTCCGGCCCCTCACCCGCGTCCTCCTCCGCGCCCCTTCCGCACGGCCGCGCGGCGACCGGACCCGGGCCGCCCGCGAGCCGACCCGCCGCGGGCACCCCGTCTCTCTCCCGGCAGCACGCTGCCGCCTGACCGTACGGCCGTCCGCGTCTCCGCGGCGCCGTGCAGAGAGCGAAAGAACCATGCCCCCCACCTCTGTTCCACCGTGCCCGCGTCCCCACGCGGCGCTCCCACCGCGCACCGTCCCGCGCGCCGCCCTGGGCGTCCTGCTGAGCGCCGTACTGGGCGTCGCCCTCTGCCTGAACGGCGCCGTCGCACCGGCCGGGGCCGCCGCCCGGCGGGCCGACCCGATCGACCGCATGGTCGGCTTCGCCACGGTCGACGCGCTCGGTCAGAACGGCACCACCGGCGGCGCCGGAGGACCCGTCGTCACCGTCACCACGACGGCGCAGTTCCTCGACCACATCTCCCGCCCGGGGCCGTACGTCATCCAGGTGAAGGGCCGGATCACCCTGCCCACCGGCACCACCGACGGCATGCACAGTGTCACGTCGGACAAGACGATCATCGGGCTCGGTCCGGACGCGGCACTGATCGGCGGCGGGCTGAAGATCGGCCTACCGGTCAGCGACACCGTCACCTCGCCGCCGGCGAACGCGGTGCACAACGTCATCATCCGCAACCTCACGATCACCGGTGCCACCGACGACCTGATCAACGTGCAGATGTTCAGCCACCACATCTGGATCGACCACAACGACCTGTCCAACGGCGACGACGGCGCGGTGGACATCAAGCGCGGCTCGGACTTCGTCACGGTCTCGTGGAACCGCTTCCACGACCACGACAAGACGCTGTTGCTCGGCCACGACGAGACGGCCGGCCCGCAGGACATCGGCCGGCTGCACGTCACCTACCACCACAACTACTTCGACGGCTCCGACCAGCGCAACCCGCGGGTGCGGTTCGCCGACGTCGTGCACGTCTACAACAACTACTACCGCGACAACAGCTACGGCATCGCCTCCACGTACGACGCCGGGGTCCTGGCCGAGGGCAACTACTTCTACAGCGTCAACAACCCCGGCCGGGTGGACTTCAGCGGCGACCTCGGGCGCATGGTCGCGCGCGACAACATCCTGGTCGACTGCAACCACGCCATCGAGACGCGCGGCACCGTGACCGAGCCGCGCACCTTCTACCCGTACACCGCGGACCCGGCCGCCTCCGTGCCGGCCGTCGTCCCCGCCGGCGCCGGCGTCGGGAAGATCTGAGAGGGCCATGATGAGCATCCGTCCCCTTCCCCGCCCCGGCCGCCCGGCCACCGTCACCGCGCTCGCCGCCGTACTCGCCGCCGCCGCGCTCACCGGCGCCTCACCCGCGGCGACCGCCGCCTCCGGCTCCCGCACCGGGGCCGGGACGGCCGCGGCCTACGCGCCCTCCTGCTCCGGCTCACCGATCGGCTTCGCCACGGTTGACGCGCTCGGCCGGAACGGCACCACCGGCGGCGCCGGAGGACCCGTCGTCACCGTCACCACGGCCGCGGCCCTGAAGGACTACGCCGGGCGTCCCGGCCCGTACGTCATCCTGGTCTCCGGCCGGATCCAGTTCTCCGGCATGATCACCGTCATCGCCGACAAGAGCGTTCTGGGCGTGGGCTCGACCGCCGAGATCACCGGCGGCGGCCTGCAGCTGGGGTCCACCACCCGGCCGGGCAACAACGTGATCATCCGGAACATCCGGTTCACCGGAGCGTCCGACGACTCGATCAGCGTGACCAACAAGGCGCACCACGTCTGGATCGACCACAACGACCTGTCGGGCGGCTACGACGGCCTCATCGACATCAAGCGGGAGTCGGACTACGTCACCGTCTCCTGGAACCACCTGCACCACCACAGCAAGGCGATGCTGCTCGGTCACTCCGACAACTACACCGCCGACATCGGGAAGCTGCGGGTCACCTACGACCACAACTTCTTCGACGGCACCGACCAGCGGCACCCGCGCGTCCGCTTCGCCGAGCCGGTCCACGTCCTCAACAACTACTACCGCGGCAACGCCCTGTACGGCGTGGCCTCGACCGAGAACGCGGGCGTACTCGTGGAGGGCAACTACTTCGAGAACGTCGCCCACCCCATCTACGTCGGCTACGACAAGAGCGGCCCCGGCCGGGTGGTCGAGCGGAACAACCGCTACGTCGGCTCGGGCACGCCGCAGACGGCCGGGACTGTCGTCGAGCCGCGCACGTACTACCCGTACACCGTCGACGACCCGGCGACCGTCCCGGCGACCGTGCCGGCCGGCGCGGGCGTCGGCAGAATCGACTGTTAGCGCCTGGTCCATGGATCCTCCCGTCCGCCGCGGTCCCCGCAGCGACGGACGTCCGTGAGACAGCCCCCGCGACCCGGGCCCGCGGACCCCTCCCGCGCCCCGTGCGATCCCCTCTATCCCGCACACCTCGCCGGAAGGCAGGCACCATCACCATGACCGACCACACGTTCAGGCGGCGGACCCTCCTCCGCGCCTCCACCGCCGCCGCCCTGGCGGCCGTCCTCGCCGTCCCGGCGACCGCGGACACCGCGGAGGCCGCGGCCGACGCCCCGATCGGCTTCGCCTCCGTCAACGCCCTCGGCCAGAACGGCACCACCGGCGGCGCCGGCGGGCGGACGGTCACCGCGACCAACGCCGCCGAGTTCCTCGGCTACATCGACAGCAAGGAGACGCTCGTCATCCGGGTGGCGGGCACCATCCCGATCAGCAGCAAGCAGGGGGTGCGGCCGAACAAGACCATCATCGGCGTGGGCGCCTCCGGCCACATCACCGGTGGCGGCCTGGACTTCTACCGCTCCTACAACGTGATCGTCCGCAACATCCGGTTCACCGACGCCGACGACGACGCGGTCAACATCGGGCGGGAGTCACACCACATCTGGATCGACCACAACACCTTCTCCGGCGCGGCCGACGGCTCGGTCGACGTGGTGCGCGGCGCCGACTACGTCACCGTGTCGTGGAACCACTTCGACCACACTGACAAGACCATGCTGATCGGCAACTCCGACGGCGCCGCCTCAACCGACATCGGCCACCTGAAGGTGACCGTCCACCACAACTTCTTCGACAACAGCCGGCAGCGCCACCCGCGCGTCCGCTTCGGCGAACCGGTCCACGTCTTCAACAACTACTTCCTCGGCAACGCCCTGTACGGCGTGGCCTCGACCGAGAACGCGGGCGTGCTCGTGGAGGGCAACTACTTCCAGGACGTGCCCCACCCGCTCCACTCGACCGGCGGGTACGCCGACAGCGGGCCGGGCAGGGCGATGCAGCGCGACAACGTCTACGTGAACTCCGGGCCCCCGGAGACCGGCGGCACCGTCGTCGAGCCGCGCACCTACTACGCCTACACCCTCGACGCCGCGTCCGGCGTCCCGGTGGCGGTGCGGGCCGGCGCCGGCGTCGGCGCGCAGTGGGGACCCCCCGCCTGACGGTTCCCGGATCGGGCGGGCCGGCGCCCGGGACGCCGGGGAGCCGTCTGACGCTTCTTCGGCGGGCGGACCTGCCGGGACGCCGGAGACCCGCCGACGGCTCCCCTGCCGGACCGGTGCCGGGCCGTGCTTCCGGACGCCCCGGCACCGGCCCGGTGCGCGGTCAGCGCCGGAGGAGCGCGGCCAGGGCGTGCAGGTCGTCGACGACGTGGTCGGCCTCGGCCGCCTCGGGCCGGGCGGCGTGCAGGTGACCCCACGGGCCGCGGCGGATCAGCGCGGTCCGCATGCCCGCCGCGCCGGCCGGGCGGACGTCGTTGTCGAGCCGGTCGCCCACGTAGAGGATCTCCTCCGGCTCGCGGCCCGACACCGCGACGACCTTGGCGAAGAACTCCGGGGCCGGCTTGGCCACGCCCCAGCCGTCGGAGGTGTGGATCGCATGGACCGGCAGGTCCATCGCGGCCAGCGCGTCGTACGCCTGCGGAGGCTGGTTGCCCGCGATGATCAGCTCGTACCCGAGGTCGCGGAGCGCGGCCAGGCCGGGCCGTACGTCGGGGTAGAGGTCGTCGGCGTCGAAGTTCACCCGGAGCCCGTCGGGGTCGTCGCGCTTCCACGCCTCCTGCTCGGCCTCCAGGTCGAAGCCTGGCCGCAGCAGCTCGAAGACGTCGGAGTGCGGCCGGTCGAGGGCGGCCATGCCGCCCAGCATGCCGAGCAGCGTGAACCGGGTGACTCCGAGCCGGTCGGCCCAGCGTGACCAGATCCGCGTCTCGTCGATCAACGTCTCCCCGACGTCGAACACCACCGCCCGAACCATGACATATCCCCTTTCGGCAGGCCGGACCGATCCTAGACGAGCGGGCATCGGGTCGTTCGCCTGGGAGAACGGCGGTCGCCCCATCATCGCCGATCGCCCCGCCGCCGGTCGCCTCCTCGCTGCCGGTCGCCCCGTCACCGCCGACCGTACCGTCACCGCCGGCCGTACCGCGCCTTCACCGCGCGCCGGGTCTCACGGCGGCGGACCGGTGACGAGCGCGTGCGACTCCCGCCCCGGCACTCCTTCCGGAGGGCGCTCCCCCCGCACTGCGGAGGAGTTCCGCGACCCGCCCGGAATGATCTCCCGCGGAATGTCAAGAACGCGTCAGCGGCTCCGACCTACCGGCGGGAGTGCCCACCGGGGCGCTCTCCGCACACGACAGAGGAGCACGGCATGCGCAAGATCATCTACTGGGTCCACGCGTCGCTCGACGGCCACATCGAGGGGCCGAACGGCGAGTTCGACTGGGCCGCCATGGGACCGGAGCTGTCCGCCCACTCCATGGCACTCAGCGAGCGGGTGGACACCTTCCTCTACGGGCGCCCGGTGTGGGAGATGATGTCGGGCTTCTGGCCGCACGCGGAATCGATGTCGGACGATCCGCACGACCTGGCGTTCGCCCCCATCTGGCGGAGGACCCCGAAGATCGTCTTCTCCACGACCCTCGAAGCGGCCGACTGGGACGCCCGGGTCATCGGCGGCGACCTCGCCGGGGAGGTCACCGCGCTGAAGCGGCAGCCCGGCCGGGACATGCTGCTCAACGGCGGCGCGAGCCTCGGGGCCGCCCTCGGCGGGCTCGGCCTGATCGACGAGTACCAGGTCATCGTCCACCCGGTCGTCCTCGGCGGTGGCAGGCGGTTGTTCCCCGAGACGAAGGACCGCCTCGGTCTGCGGCTCATCGAGTCGCGGATCCTCGACTCCCGGGCCGTCCTGCTCCGCTATGAGCCCGCCGCGCCCCCCGCCTGACAGGGACGCGCGTCGGCGGCGCGACGGGCGGGCCGGGGTGTCCTGTTAGCGTGACGGGGTGAGCAAGGTCTTCCTGGAGCCGTCCGAGTGGTACGCCACACTGCCCAGCGTGTTCACCTCGGCCGCCGTGCTGGTCACCGACGCCGACGACCGGGTCCTACTGGTCAAGCCGAACTACCGGCCGGGCTGGAGCCTTCCCGGCGGGATCGTCGAGAACGGCGAGGCGCCGCACGACTGCGCCGCGCGCGAGGCGATGGAGGAGCTGGGCGTGCCGGTCGAGGTGGGCGGGCTGCTCGTGGTGCACTGGTCGCCACCGGCCGGGGACCGTCCCCGCTCCATGGTGAACTTCCTGTTCGACGGCGGCGTGCTGGACGACCCGTCGCGCATCCGGCTGCAGGCCGACGAGCTGGACGACGCGGCGTTCCTGGCCTGGGACACCGCCGTCACACTGCTGCCGGAGGTCAGCGCGCCGCGCCTGCCCGCCGCCCGCCTGGCCCGCCGCGAGCGGCGCGCCGTCTACCTCCCCGGCGGCGCCCCCGCGGACGGATGAGCCGTCCCACCGGCCCGGCCCGAGCCGGCCGATGAGCCGTCCCGCCGGCCCGGCCAACGGATGCCCCCACCGGTCCGGACGGTCGGCTTGACCGTCTGCCCGGAGACCAGGTCCGGGACTTCCGGGGACATGGCGGCGAGGCGGATGACCATCGCGCATACCTCGCGTTCCCTGGACGACCCCATGGAATAGTCAGAGTGTGCGTTCGACTACGAAGGGACATGGGTCGTGGTGGTGACAGCACGCGGCGATCTTTTCTCCTACGCCCTCCGGGGCACGCGGTCCCCTCGCACGGTGAGGGAGTTCCGCGACGCGCTTCCCGCCGGGCTCTCCACGCGGATGGAGATCGTCGACGGAAACCTGATCGTTAGGGCTTCCGGCCGCGCGCTTCGGGAATTCTTCGAATCCCTCTCCCCCGAGATCCCCCTGCGCATAGAGATCATCGACGGAAACCTGATCGTGAGCCCTCTCGGAACCCCCCGGCACGCCCGCATCGCCGGAATCCTCAGCCGAGCGCTGATCCCCGTCGAGGACGCCAACGGCTGGGAGAGCTTCGCCGGAAACGTCTACATCTGCATCGAAGGGCCCCGCGACGCCATGGCCCCCGACTACTGCATCGTGCCGCTGAACGCCCCCCTGTGGGGCGACCGGGAGATCCTCTCCTCTGGGGTGATCATGGTGGCCGAGGTCGTCTCACCGGGAAGCGCTCACACGGACCACCTCGTCAAGCCCGGCGTCTACGCCGGCTGCGGCATTCCGATCATGATGATCATCGACCCGGTCGCCTCCCCGCCCGCGGTCACCGTCCTCAGCGACCCCGAGGACGACGCCTACCGGACCACCGTGCACGCCGAACTGGGCAAGCCGGTCCGCATCCCCGCCCCCGTCGACTTCGACCTGGACACCTCGATCTTCCTTCCCGCCTGAGAAGGCGGGACTCCGCTCAGAGGCGTTCCATGGCCTTGCGGATGCGCTTGTCGGAGATCGGGTACGGCGTGCCGAGGGTCTGCGCGAAGTAGCTGACCCGCAGTTCCTGGATCATCCACCGGATCTCCCGGACGTCGTCGTCCGCGCGGCGGGCCGGGGGCAGCTTCTCCACCAGGTCGTGATACTCATCCTCGAGGTCGTGGATCTTGTACATCCGCTCCTCGTCGCGGAACGGGTCGTCGGCCATCTTCTCCAGCCGCCGCTCCGCCGCCCTGAGGTAGCGCAGCAGGTCGGTCAGGCGTTTGTGGCCGGTGGCGGTGACGAACCCCGGGTAGACCAGGTCGCCCACCTGATCGCGGACGTCCTCGACCGCGGGGGTGGAGCGCGCCTCGGCCAGGCGACTGGAGACGGCGTGCCAGACGGCCAGGATGTCCCGGACCCGTGAGACCACCTCCTCGGTGGTGTCGAACAGCTCGGCACGGACCTTGTCGTGCAGGGCGGTGAAGGCCGGCCCGTCCCAGACCGGCCCGCCGTACTCGCTCATGAGCCGGTCGGCGGCGCAGGCGACGCAGTCGTCGAAGAGGGCGACGGCGCCGGCGTGCGGGCTGCGGCTGAGGGCGAGCTTGGCCTGGTTGTCCAGGCGGCCGAGCACCTGCTTGGCCGGAGAGGGTGTGTTCAGCAGCAGCAGCCTGCGGGTGCCCTCCCACATGGCGCGGCGCTGCTCGGTCTCGGTCTCGAACATCCGCACGGCCACGGTCGCGCCCTCGTCGGCCAGCGCCGGGTACGCCTTCATCCGGCGCTGCTCGAACGTCTTCGGCAGCTCCCCCAGACTCCAGGTGGTCAGGCCCGACTTCTCCAGCCCGTCGGCGGCCCGGGAGAGGGTCTGGCGGAGCCGGGGGGCGAGCCGCCGCTTGAGGTCGGCGAGGTCCTTGCTCTCGGCGATCCTCTCCTTGCGGCCGCCGATGACCCGGAAGGTGATCCGCAGGTGGTCGGGGACCTGGTCGAGCCGCCACGCCTCGCGAGGCACCCACACGCCGGTGAGGGCGGCCAGTTCCCGCTCCAGCACCGCCAGCAGCGGCTCCCGGGTGGGCTCGGCCCGCTGGAGCACCTGCTTGGCGTAGTTGGGGGCGGGCACGAAGTTGCGGCGGATCTCCTTGGGCAGGGACCGGATGAGCGCGGTGAGCAGTTCCTCGCGCAGACCGGGGATCTGCCAGTCGAAGCCGTCGGGGTTGACCTGGTTGAGCAGGGCCAGCGGGATGTGCGCGGTGACGCCGTCGGCGTCGGCTCCGGGCTCGAACTGGTAGGTCAGCGGGAAGCGCAGGCTCCCCTGGCGCCAGACGTCGGGGTAGTCGCGCTGGCTGACGTCGCCCGCCGCGTCGCTGATCAGCATCGACTTCTCGAAGCTGAGCAGGTCGGGCTGGTCGTTCCTGGCCTTCTTCCACCAGGAGTCGAAGTGTCGGCCGGAGACGACGTCGGCCGGGATGCGCTGCTCGTAGAAGTCGAACAGGGTCTCGTCGTCCACGAGGATGTCGCGGCGGCGGGCCCGCTCCTCCAGTTCCTCGACCTCCGACAGGAGTTTGCGGTTCTCCTTGAAGAAGGCGTGGTGGGTCTCCCAGT
This sequence comes from Streptosporangium sp. NPDC048047, assembly GCF_040653115.1. Classification (NCBI taxonomy): domain Bacteria; kingdom Bacillati; phylum Actinomycetota; class Actinomycetes; order Streptosporangiales; family Streptosporangiaceae; genus Streptosporangium; species Streptosporangium sp. NPDC048047. The sequence goes on from NZ_JBEZNH010000016.1 coordinate 47,943, forward strand.
CGCCCTCGACCAGGGCGTGCCGGATGAACAGCTCGCGGCTCAGCTCGGGGTCGATGCGGCCGTAGTTGACCTTGCGCTGCGCCACGATGGGCACGCCGTACAGGGTGACCTTCTCGTACGCCATCACCGCGCCCTGGTTCTTCTCCCAGTGCGGCTCGGAGTAGGTGCGCTTGACGAGGTGCTGGGCCATCGGCTCGACCCACTCGGGCTCGATCTTGGCGTTGACCCGGGCCCACAGGCGGGAGGTCTCCACCAGCTCGGCGGACATCACCCACAGGGGCTGCTTCTTCGCCAGCGCCGACCCGGGGAAGATCGCGAAGCGGGCGTTCCGCGCGCCGATGTACTCGGTCATCGGGCGGCGGGGGCCGTTCGTGTCCTTCTTGTCGATGTCCTTGACGCCGACGTGCGACAGCAGGCCGGACAGCAGGGAGACGTGGATCTTCTGCTCGTCGCCGGGGACGCCGTTCAGGGTGACGCCGAGGGACTTCGACATCTGGCGGAGCTGGCCGTAGACGTCCTGCCACTCGCGGACCCGCAGGTAGTTGAGGAAGTCGGCCTTGCAGAGCCGCCGGAACGCGCTGGAGGACAGCTCCTTCTGCTGCTCCTGCAGGTGGTTCCAGAGGTTCAGGTAGGAGACGAAGTCCGACTCCTTGTCGGCGAACCGGCGGTGCTTCTCGTCGGCGGCCTGCTGCTTGTCGGCGGGACGCTCGCGTGGGTCCTGGATGGACAGCGCGGCGGCGATGACCATGACCTCGCGGACGCAGCCGTTGCGGTCGGCCTCGATGACCATGCGGGCCAGGCGGGGGTCCACCGGCAGGCCGGCCAGTTTGCGGCCGAGCGGGGTGATCTCCCGGACCTTGTCGAACGCGCCCAGCTCCAGCAGCAGGTCGTAGCCGTCCCTGACCTGGCGCTGGTCCGGCGGCTCGACGAAGGGGAAGGCGCCGATGTCGCCCAGGCCGATGGAGGTCATCTGCAGGATGACCGAGGCGAGGTTGGTGCGCAGGATCTCCGGGTCGGTGAACTCCGGCCGGGAGACGAAGTCCTCCTCGCTGTAGAGGCGGATGCAGACGCCCTCTGAGACGCGGCCGCAGCGGCCCTTGCGCTGGTTGGCCGACGCCTGGGAGATCGCCTCGATGGGCAGCCGCTGGACCTTGGTGCGGTGGCTGTAGCGGGAGATCCGGGCGAAGCCGGGGTCCACGACGTACTTGATGCCGGGGACGGTCAGCGAGGTCTCGGCGACGTTGGTGGCCAGCACGATGCGGCGGCCGGAGTGGCGCTGGAAGACCCGGTGCTGCTCGGCGGCCGACAGCCGGGCGTACAGCGGCAGCACCTCGGCGTCCTTGCGTTTGGACAGGGCGTCGGCGGTGTCGCGGATCTCCCGCTCGCCGCTGAGGAAGACGAGGATGTCGCCCGGTCCCTCGGCGCACAGCTCGTCCACGGCGTCGCTGATCGCCTGGATCTGGTCGTCGTCCTCCTCCACCGGCCGGTAGCGGACCTCGACGGGGTACGTACGGCCGGACACCTCCACGATGGGGGCGTCGCCGAAGTGCCGGGAGAACCGCTCGGGGTCGATCGTGGCCGAGGTGATGACGATCTTCAGGTCGGGCCGGCGGGGCAGGAGCTGCTTGAGGTAGCCGAGAATGAAGTCGATGTTGAGGCTGCGCTCGTGCGCCTCGTCGATGATGAGCGTGTCGTACTGGGCGAGGTCCCGGTCGCCCTGCAGCTCCGCCAGCAGGATGCCGTCGGTCATCACCTTGACGAGCGTGCCGTCGCTCACCTGGTCGGTGAAGCGCACCTTGTAGCCCACGGCCTCGCCGAGCGGGGTGTCCAGCTCCTCGGCGACGCGTTCGGCGACGGTCCGGGCGGCGATCCGGCGCGGCTGGGTGTGCCCGATGAGGCCCTTGACGCCCCGGCCCAGCTCCAGGCAGATCTTCGGCAGCTGGGTGGTCTTGCCGGAACCGGTCTCACCGGCGACGATCACGACCTGGTGGTCGCGGATCGCCTCCAGGATGTCGTCCCTGCGGCGGCTGACCGGCAGGCTCTCCGGATAGGTGATCGCGGGCACGCCCGCGCGCCGCTCGGCGACCCGGCGCTCGGCCTTCTCGATGTCGGAGGTGATCTCCGCGGCGATCTTCTGCTGCGCGGCGCGGTTCCTGACCTTGCGGGCGCCGTCGAGCCGGCGCCGCAAACGGCGCTGGTCACGCAGAGTGAGTTCGGGCAGGCGCGCGTGGAGCTGAGCGAGCGGAGATGTCAAAGGAGGCGTTCCCATACTGCTTCCAGAGTACTTTCAGCCCGAAGTTCCGGAGCCGACCGCCCATCGTGCCCGACCGCCCGCCGCGCCCGCATCCCAATATCCCGGCGCCCCTTCTCCCGGGCTGGAGACGCCCGGGAAAAGGGGCGGGTCCCCGGCCGCCAAGGCGGCCGGGGACCCGGTGAGAGGGATCAGGAGGAGGCTAGTTGATCGCCGGGTAGGCGTTCTTGAGCAGCTCCTGGAACTGGGCGGAGAACCACTGGCCGGAGATCGGCGCGTTCGGCAGGGCACCGCTCAGGCTGTTGCCGTTGCGCGCGTTGCCGGTGTAGGTCGGGTCGCACATCCGGTCGAAGCCCTTGCCCTCGTCGTTGGGGATCGCGGAGCTGGAGCCGTCGGACTCGCCCGGAGGCTTGATCCAGACGTAGGCGTCGAGGCCGGGGGCGGGGCTGGCCTGCGGGCGCTCACCGAGGCCGGCGCCCTTCTGGTTGCACCAGTTGCCGGCGTGGATGCGCCGGTCGACCCGCGACTGGTCGACGAAGGTGTTGACGTCGGTGGAGGTGCTGGGAGCCGCCGGACGGGCCGAGCCGCCCCAGCCGTTGCGGGAGGTGTCGATCAGCATGCCGAGGGTGGACTTGAAGCCCTTCTGGATGAGCAGGTTCCGGAAGGCCTGGGCGTAGCTGAGCTCGTCGACGTAGAAGTTCCAGTCGACCCACTTCGACTGGCGGACGGTCTGGCCGTTCACCGTCGTGTTGATGGTGAAGTGGGGCTCCTTGAGCGCCGAGTAGTTGGCGGTGTTGGTGATGAAGCCGTCCACGCTGTCGAAGCCCGCGGCGGTGCCGGAGACGGTGCTGGCGAACAGGTCGGCCGAGGGGCCGAAGTTGGTGTCCCAGCCCAGCCAGCCGTGGTGGCCGGCGTCGACGTAGGTGTAGACGTTCTTGATCGCGTGGAGCTTGTCCAGCGCGTAGCGGACGCCGTCGACGTAGGCGCCGCTCGTCTTGGCCTCCTGGCAGTCAGGCACGTTGAGGTTGGTGACCAGGTTGGGCAGCGAGTCGATCTCGACGATCGACACGATCCGCAGGGCCGCGTACTTCGGGTCCTTCATGATCGCGGCGATCGGGTCGATGTACTCGGTCTTGTACCGGGTCAGGCCGTTCTGGGAGATGCGCAGTTCGCCGTTGGAGGCCAGCGCCGAGCAGTCGCGGTTCGGCAGGTTGTAGATGACGAACTGGACCGTCAGCGGCTTGCTGCCGTTGGCCGCGTCCTGCTTGACCGCCTCGTCGAGGTGGGCGCGCAGGCCCTTGGCCGAGGCGGTTCCCTCGATGGCGGCGATGCGGTCCAGCCACACGCCGGTCGAGATGTCGGCCACGGCGGCGCCGCCCGGTTCGGCGGCGGCCTTGGACGACCAGTCGGGGTTGACGTAGCCGGTGGCGCCGGCGTACGGGTTGTCGACGTGCTCGCCGGGCGGCGGCGTGGTGACGTCGTCGTCGTCCTCGGTCGCGGTGACGGAGGCGCCGGTGTGGCCGGTGGCCGCGGCGGCGATGGTGGCGGTGCCGTTGACCTGGTCGCTGTCCTGGGCCGCCGAGACCGTCACGTTCTGCGCCGTGCTCCAGTTGGAGGGCGTGAAGGTGAGCGTGGACGGCGTGATCGTGATGTCGGTGTCACCCGTCTTGGTCAGGTTGACCGTGACGTTGGAGGTGGGAGCCGCGCTGAGCTTGAAACCGACCGTCTTGGAGCCGCCCTCGGGCACGGTGACCGCGGTCGAGGTGGCGACGATCGACGGGGTGCCGGTCCCGCCGCCGACGGTGAAGGGCACCGCGGCGGTCTCCTTGGACAGCGCCGGGGAGGCGTTGTCGTAGGCCTTGGCCTTGGCGGTGTGGCTGCCGGCCCCCACGTTCGCCGCCGAGAAGCTGTACGGGGCGGTGGTGTCGGTGTTGACCAGGGTGTCGTCGATGTAGAACTCGACCTTGCTCACCCCGCCGTCGTCACTGGCCGTCGCCGCGAGCGGCACGGCCGAGCCCGCCGGGATGGAGGCGCCGCTGGCCGGGCTGGTCAGGCTCACCGTGGGCGGCTGGTTGGTCGGGGTGGTCCCGCCGCAGGTGACGCCGTTGACCGTGAAGGAGGTGGGCTTGGGGTTGCTCCCGCTCCACGATCCGTTGAAGCCGATGCTGGTCGACGCGCCGGTGGCGAGGTTGCCGTTCCAGTCGATGTTCTTCGCGGTGACCTGGTTGCCGCTCTGGCTCCAGGTGGCCGACCAGCCCTGCTGCACCTTCTGGGTGCCGGGGAAGGCGAAGCCGAGGGTCCAGCCGTTCAGCGGGTCGCCGAGGTTCTTCAGGTTGATGTTGGCGGTGAAGCCGCCCTGCCACTCGTTGGTGGTGTAGGTGACGTCACACGAGACGGCGGCGTGCGCCGTCGCGGCCGGGCCGGCGGCCAGGCCCGCGGCGGCCACCAGCAGGGCCGTCGAAGTCGCCGCCCGGTGCAACCAGGCGCGGCGACGCGGATGAGAACTCATTCTCGATCATCTCCAGGACGTGGGTGGGAGCGCTCCCATAGTCCGGAGGTTTCGGGAATGTGTACAGGGTGTTGCGCGGCGGAGACGGCCCTCCAGGGCCGTCCCCGCTGCTGACCTCACCGAACGTCCTTCCAGTCCGATGAAAGTTTCAGACGTCTACGCCTTCGCCGCCGCCATGGCGGCCCCCACGATGCCCGCCTCGTTCAGCAGGGCCGCCGGGACGACCGGGGTGCGCAGCCGTACCTTGGGCAGAAACTTCTCCGACTTCTTGCTGACCCCGCCGCCGACCACGATCAGCGCCGGGGAGAACAGCATCTCCACGTGCCGCAGGTACTCCTCCACCCGCTCGGCCCACTTGTCCCAGCTCAGGTCGTGCGCCTCGCGTGCGTGGTCCGAGGCCCGCCTCTCGGCCTCCTTGCCGTGGAGCTCCAGGTGCCCGAGCTCGGTGTTGGGCACCAACCGGCCGTCGGCGAACAACGCGCTGCCGATCCCGGTGCCGAACGTCAGCATCAGCACCACCCCGGCCGTCTCCCTGGCCGCGCCGTGCGTCATCTCGGCCACCCCGGCCGCGTCGGCGTCGTTGAGCACCGTCACGGACAGGCCCGTGGCCTTGGCGAACAGCGCCCGCGCGTCCAGGCCGATCCACGACCGGTCCACGTTGGCGGCCGACATCGTGACCCCGTCGACCACGACCCCGGGAAAGGTGATCCCGACCGGCCCCGTCCACGCGAAGTGCCCGGTGATCTGCGCGACCACCTCGGCGACCGCCTCCGGCGCGGCGGGGTCCGGGGTCGGGACGCGCAGCCGGTCCCGGGTCAGCCGCCCCGTCGCGACGTCCACCGGGGCGCCCTTGATCCCCGAACCTCCGATGTCGATTCCCAGCGCCTCCATGGCGTCACCTCCCTGCCGGGCTCCCTTCCCCGCGGCGGGCGGGTGATGCCCGCCCGCCGCCGCCCGTCCGGGTGACCGCAGTCGCCGGCCTCCGGGCGCGGGAGCGGTCCGCGGGCCGCGGGCCGCGTCGGTCACCGGACCGGCGGGACCCCCGGTCCCCGAGCGCGGGAGCGGTGCCTGTACCGGCCACCGGTGGTGTCAAGGCCGCTGATACTCGCCTGCAGGTGCGGTCAAGCCCGCTGAAAGCACGTCATAACACACTGCGTGCACCACCTCAGGAAAGGACCGCTCCGATGACCGCCACCCGTCTCCTCACCGGCCTCGCCCTCGCCGCCGCCGCCGTGCTCTCGGCCGTCTCGCTCCCCCCTGCCGCCCAGGCCGCCCAGGCCGCTCAGGTCACCGCCCCCGCCGCCACCGGAGCCGCGGCCCCGGCCGTCGCCTGGGGCCCCCGTTACTCCCCGGGGCGCGGGGCCAAGGCCTCCGGCTCCCTGCGCGCCACCGGCGAGGACCACGCCGACACCCCCGCCGCCGAGACCGTCCGGATCTCCGGGCGCGTCCAGGACCTGACCCGCGCGAGCTCGACCTGCGGCCTGGCGGTCTTCCGGATCACCTACCGGACGCCCGGCGGGGACCTGCCCTTCACGCACCGGACCGTCCGCGACTGCTCGTACGGCACGCCGAAGTCGTTCACGTTCGACCACCACGACGTCTACCAGGTGGAGCTGAAGGTCTGCTCCGAGGCCAGGTCGGCCCAGCCGTCGGTCAACTGCCTCTACGCCGGCACCTGGAAGGTGCTCTACCTGTCGCGCTGACCTCCCGCGCCCGGCCGTTCCGTGATCCGGCCCGCCTCGACGTGGATGTGCCGGGCGGTGTGGACCGCCTCCAGCATCCGCCGGTCGTGGGTGACGAGCAGAAGCGTGCCGGGGTAGGCGGCGAGCGCCGACTCCAGCTGCTCGATCGCGGACAGGTCGAGGTGGTTGGTCGGCTCGTCGAGGACCAGGAGGTTGACGCCCCGGCCCTGGAGCAGCGCCAGGGCGGCACGGGTCCGCTCCCCCGGCGACAGCGTGGCCGCCGGGCGCAGCACGTGCGCCGCACGCAGCCCGAACTTCGCCAGCAGCGTCCGCACGTCCGCGGGCGTCATCTCCGGTACGGCGGCGCCGAAGGCGTCCACCAGCGGCTCGTCGCCCAGGAACAGCCCCCGCGCCTGGTCCACCTCCCCGACGACCACGCCGGGGCCGAGCGAGGCGTGACCCTCCTGGAGGGGGAGCCGCCCGAGGAGCGCGCCCAGCAGGGTGGTCTTGCCCGAGCCGTTCGCGCCGGTGATCGCCACCCGCTCGGCCCAGCCGATCTGCAGGTCCACCGGCCCGAGGGTGAACCCGCCGCGCCGGACCACCGCGCCGCGCAGCGTGGCGACGACCGCCCCGGACCGGGGGGCCACGGCGATCTCCATCCGCAGCTCCCACTCCTTGCGGGGCTCCTCGACCTCCTCCAGGCGCTCGATCATCCGCTCGGTCTGGCGGGCCTTGGCGGCCTGCTTCTCGGTCGTCTCGGTGCGGAAGTTCCGGCCGACCTTGTCGTTGTCGGGAGCCTTGCGCCGCGCGTTCTTGACGCCCTTCTCCATCCAGGCGCGCTGCGTCAGGGCCCGCTGCCGCAGGGCGGTGACGGTGCCCTCGTACTCGTCGTAGGCGTCGCGGGCGCGCTGCCGGGCGATCTCCCGCTCGGCGAGGTAGCCGTCGTAGCCGCCGCCGTAGGAGCGGACCCGCCGCTGGGCGAGGTCGAGCTCGACGACGCGGTCGACCGTCCTGGCGAGGAACTCGCGGTCGTGGCTGACCAGGACCGTCCCGGCGCGCAGGCCGGCGACGAAGCGTTCGAGCCGTTCCAGGCCGTCGAGGTCGAGGTCGTTGGTGGGCTCGTCCAGCAGGAAGACGTCGTAGCGGCTGAGCAGCAGGGACGCCATCCCGGCCCGGGCGGCCTGCCCGCCGGAGAGCGCCGCCATCGGCAGGCCGAGGTCCACCGTCAGGCCGAGCTCGGCGGCGACCTCCCCGGCCCGGTCCTCCAGGTCGGCCCCGCCCAGGGCCAGCCACCTGTCCAGGGCGACGGCGTACTCGTCGTCGGCGCCGGGCCGCCCCTCGACGAGGCCCTCGGTCGCGGTGTCGAGGGCGCGCTGCGCGGCGGCCACCCCGGTCCGCCTGGCCAGGAACGCGGCGACCGTCTCGTCCGCCCGGCGCTCACGCTCCTGGGGGAGGTAGCCGACGGACGCGGTGGGCGGGCTCAGCCGTACGGTGCCGTGCTCGGGCGGCAGCAGCCCGGCCAGGATCCGCATCAGGGTGGACTTGCCGGCCCCGTTCACCCCGACCAGGCCGACCACGTCGCCCGGGGCGACGACGAGGTCCAGGCCGGAGAACAGGGCGCGGTCACCGTGGCCGGCGGCGAGGTCCTTCGCGACGAGGGTGGCGCTCATGACGGCAACGCTATCGGCCACGCCGTCCGGACCTCTCCACGTTTTCCGACCGTACGGCGCCGCCGGACCCCTTCCGCGCCCGGCAGAACCCGCCGCTTGGGACCTTCCGCCCCTCCGAACACTCCCTAGAAGATTTCGTAAATTCCGCTGATTTCGGGAGATGGCGCACTACGCTCTGCCTAAAGATCTTCACACGGGATCTTTCGGGGCTTTCGGGCGGAGGCGGGGCATGGCAGATGAAGAGTGGGCACGCCGCGGAATCGACGTCAACACTCCCAGCGTCGCCCGCCTGTACGACTACTACCTGGGCGGCAAGGACAACTTCGCCTCCGACCGCGCCGCGGCCGAGGAGATCCTCACGGTCGCCCCCGAGGTGCGCACGGCCGCGCGGGAGAACCGCGCCTTCCTCGGCCGGGCGGTCAGGTTCCTCGCCGGCCAGGGAATCCGGCAGTTCCTGGACATCGGCACCGGCCTGCCCACGCAGGGCAACGTCCACGAGGTGGCCCGGCAGATCGCACCGGACTCCCGCGTCGCCTACATCGACAACGACCCGATCGTCCTCACCCACGCCAGGGCGTTGCTGCAGGAGGACCAGCGCCGGGTCATCGTCACCCCCGGCGACCTGCGGACCCCCGAGAGCATCCTCAAATCTCCGGAGATCCAGGACCATCTCGACTTCTCCCAGCCCATGGCCGTGCTACTCGTGGCGGTCATGCACTTCATCACCGAGGCCGACGATCCCCGCCGCATCGTGGCCACACTGCGCGACGCCCTGCCCTCCGGCAGCCACCTGGTGCTGTCCCACGGCACCCGCGACTCCCGGATCGAGGCCGTGGACAAGGGCACCAGCGTCTACAAGCGGGCCAACTCCCCCCTCGTCCTGCGGTCCCGCCAGGAGATCACCGAGCTGTTCGACGGATTCGACCTGCTGGAGCCGGGGGTGGCCTGGCTGCCGGAGTGGCGGCCGGAGGACCCCGCGCTCCACGAGGACCCCTCACGGTCACTGATCCTCTGCGGGGTGGGGAGAAAGCCCTGATGGCGGTCGGCTTCGGGCTGGCGGTGCCGCAGTACGGCCGATTCGCCCGCCCCGAGGCGGTGGTCGCCGTCGCCCGGGAGGCCGAGGCCCGGGGCTTCGACGGCCTGTGGGCGGGCGACCGGCTGCTGACCCCGCTCTCCCCCCGGGACCGCTACCCGGGCGGCGACGGCACCATCCCGCCGGAGCACCGCACGTTCCTGGACCCGCTCGCGGTCCTCACCACCGCCGCGGCCGTCACCTCCCGGATCCGTCTGGGGACCAGCACGCTGAACGCCAACTGGTATCCCCCGGTGCTGCTGGCCCGCTCGCTCACCACGCTCGACGTGCTCAGCGGCGGCCGCCTCGACGCCGGGCTGGGCCTCGGCTGGTCGAGGGACGAGTACGCCGCGGCCGGAGTGCCCTGGAAGGGACGCGCCGCGTGGCTCGACGCCACGATCGACACGCTGGAGGCGGTCTGGCGCGACGACCCGGTGGCCGTCACCGCGCCCGGCTGGAGCATCCCGCCGAGCCACATCGACCCGAAGCCCGTCCAGCGCCCCCGCCCGCCCCTCCTGCTGGCGGGTTTCTCCCCCGCCGCCCTGGAGCGCGTCGGCCGCCGTGCCGACGGCTGGCTCGCGGCCGCCATGCCGGTGCCGCTCCTTACGGGCATGCGGGACGCGATACGGCGGTCCGCCGAACGGGCCGGACGTGACCCGGACGGGATACGCGTCGTCGTACGGGCCAACCCGGTCGTCACGGGGACGGCCGGCGCGACCGTGGAGGAGGTCGGCGGGCGGCTGCGGGCCATCGCCGAGACCGGCGTGCACGAGATCTTCGTCGATCTCCAGCTCACCGCGCGCGACCCCGCCCACCTGCTCGACCTCGCCGAGACCCTGCGCGAGACCGTCCTCCGCTAGTCCTTCGCCGGGACGGCCTGCCCGGCGGGGCTCCCCGCACCGGGGCGGGTCACCCGGCGGCGCCCTCCCGGCCGTACGGCGGTCAGCGGTCGCGCCGGGTGACCAGGCGGGCGAGCGTGGCCAGCTCGGCGACGGGCCGCCGCACCGAGCCCGCCCCCTCCAGATGGCCCAGGGCCCGGCCCAGCAGCTCGCCGGCCCGCTCCCGGCTCCAGGCGCGGGCGCCCGTGGCCTCGACGAGGCCCGCGGCGCGACCCAGGTCGGCCTCGGTCAGGGGCTCCTCCCTGGTGTAGAGGCCGGCCAGCTCCCGCCCCGCCGCGGTGCCGGAGGTGAGCGCCGCCACCACCGGCAGCGACTTCTTACGGCTCCGCAGGTCGGAATGGACGGGCTTGCCGGTCACCGCGGGATCGCCCCAGATGCCCAGCAGATCGTCCACGAACTGGAACGCCAGCCCCAGATCCGCGCCGAAGGCCCGCAGGCCCTCGACACGCTCGGGGTCCGCGCCGCCGAACAGCGCGCCGAGCGCGCACGCGGCGGCCAGCAGCGCGCCGGTCTTGCCCGCCACCATGTCCAGGCACTCGTCCAGCTCGACGTGCCCGCGCCTTTCGAAGGCGACGTCGGAGTGCTGGCCCTCCAGCAGCTCCTGGACCGCGGCGCCGAAGATCCGGGCCGCCTCCGGAGCCGCCGGGCCCCCTGCCGCGAGCACGCCGAAGGCCAGCGTCAGCAGGGAGTCACCGGCCAGGATCGCCGGGCTCACCCCGAAGACGGCCCACGCCGTGGGGCGGTGGCGGCGGGTCCGGTCACCGTCCATCACGTCGTCGTGCAGGAGGGAGAAGTTGTGCGCCAGCTCGACGGCCGCCGCCGCGGGCAGCGCCGCCGCGGCGGCGCCCCCCACGGCCTCCGCCGCCAGCAGCGCCAGCGCGGGCCGGATCGCCTTGCCGCCGTCCGCCTCGACGGGACCGCCGTGCTCGTCCCACCAGCCGAAGTGGTAGCCGGCGATGTGCCGCATCGACGGGGGCAGCCCGTCGGCCGCCGGCCGTATGACGGACTCGACCATCCGGCGGCTCCAGGTCAGCACCTCGGCCGCCGATCGGCCCTCGGCCGCCAGCTCGACAGCGGTCATCTTTTCCCTCCAGTGTGTCCCCCGCCCCCGCGGGGGACCTCGCTCTTGCCCGCGGCCACCCCGCGGGACGGTCAGTAGTGGCCGAGCTCGACGTCCTCCAGCACACCGAGCGCGTCGGGGACCAGGACGGCGGCCGAGTAGTAGGCGCTGACCAGGTAGGAGATGATCGCCTTCTCGTCTATACCCATGAAGCGCACCGACAGACTCGGCTGGTACTCGTCGGGGATGCCGGTCTGGTGCAGGCCGACGACCCCCTGGTGCTCCTCCCCCACCCTGAGGGCGAGGATCGAGGTCGTCCGGTTCGCCGTGATGGGGATCTTGTTGCAGGAGAAGATCGGGATGCCGCGCCAGGCGGGCACCGTGTTGCCGCCGAGGTCGATGCCCAGGGGGTAGAGTCCCCGCCTGCTGCACTCCCGGCCGAACGCCGCGATGGCCGTGGGGTGGGCGAGGATGAAGTGGGTGCTCCTGCGGCGGCTGATCAGCTCGTCCAGGTCGTCCGGCGTGGGCGGTCCGCCGCGGGTGTGGATCCGCTGCTTGAGGTCGGCGTTGTGCAGGAGGCCGAACTCGGGGTTGTTGACCAGCTCGTGCTCCTGGCGCTCGCGCAGCACCTCGATCGTCAGACGGAGCTGCTCCTCCACCTGGTTCATCGGGTCGTTGTACAGGTCCGCCACCCTGCTGTGCACGCGCAGCACGGTCTGCGCCACGCTGAGCTCGTACTCGCGGGGCGCGAGCTCGTAGTCGACGAACGTGCCGGGCAGGTCGGGCTCTCCGCTGTGCCCGGCGGCCACCTCGACGGCCGCCTCGCCGTACCGGTTGCGGGGGCCCCGGGGCTCGGCCAGCAGGCGCAGGTGCGCCTGCAGCGCCTCGGAGCGGCCGTTCACCTCCTGGAAGGCAGCCAGCGGCAGGATCATCGCGATGCCCGAGGTGACGGCCCTGGCGGTGAACTCCCACTCGTCGTGGGGGTCGGTCAGGGTCTCGTCGCCGAAGTGGTCGCCGCCGGCCAGCGTCCCGAGGACGACCTCGTCGCCGTAGGGGCCCGTGCCGATCTTGTTGACCTTGCCGTGGGCGATGATGACGATCTGGTCGGCCGGCTGCCCGGCCTGCACCAGGACGTCTCCGGGCGCGAACTCGCGCTGCTCGAACCGCGCGGCCAGCGCCTCCAGCGTCTCCGAGTCGTCGAAGGTCCGCAGCAGCGGCAGCTCGCACAGCTCCGCCGGGACGACGCTGATCCGCGACCCCGTGGTGACGAAGCTGACCCGCCCGTCTCCCACGGTGTAGGTGAGCCGGCGGTTGACCCGGTAGGTGCCGCCCGAGACCTGCACCCACGGGAGCATCTTCAGCAGCCACCGCGAGGAGATCTCCTGCATCTGCGGGACCGTCTTGGTCGTCGTCGCGAGATTGCGCGCCGCGGCCGTACTCAGGCTGAGCCGCCCCCGGCCCGCGTCGGACTCCGTCACAACACACACCACCTATCCGCACTCGTATCGAAAGGGGGGAGGAACGAAACATGGATCGGAAAATGCGGAATCGACAGATCGCCGGCGGTCGAATCAGCGAGACTTCCAGCGCCCGTAGCGGTCGATCATACCGACCGGCGTCACGGACGGGCTCAATTTTGGGTTCCCGTTAAATGGCCTGTCAAGCTCTGGATATCGCTTGGCAAATTACAAAAAACGCTATTTTCCCAAATCGACCGCAGATAATGAGAGGTGATTTATACCGACATCTCCGGCTCCGCACCGCCGGCCGGACAGGCTCCCGCCGACGGCCCGCCGTTCCCGCACCGCCTCGTTCCGCCCTCGTCCCGACCTGGCCGAGGCCGTACCGGCCTCCACCGGCCCCGCCGGCCCCCGCCGATCCCCTCCGTTCCGGCCGGTGCCCACGGGCCCTCCACCGGCCCGGCCCGGCGCGACCGGCACCGGAGACGTCCCCCTGGAAACCGCGCCCCCTCCCCGCATCCGGCACGGCCGCCCGCGGAACCACCGGGAAAATGCCCTTCCAACCCGGCTGGGATCATCATCATGGAAATAATCCGAAAAAAACGGCGTCGCCCCCGGGAAATCCACCGCCGCCCTCCACCCGCGGCCCGGTGTTTCTCCCCACGGCACACCGGTGAATCCTCCGGAAACGGGTGTCCGGCCCCGCGCGGCGGGTAGGGGCACCCTCCCCGCGGCGCGGACGCGCCGTGCGGGGACGGCTCTCACCGCCCCCCGCACGCGACGTCCTCCCGCGCCGCCGACGGCCCCGCCGGTACGGCACGGCGCGGTGACGCCGCACCGGGAAGGACACACGACCGATCATGAGGAGAAGCAGGTGACCCACGAAGAACGGCCCACCGGTCCCGCCGGGAGCCGGGCCCCCTCCGGCCCCTCCGGGGACCGCACCGCCCCGGACGTCGACGACGTGACCGCGGAGGCGCTCGGGAAGCTCTCGGAGGCCCTGGAGACGACCGAGCGCGCCCGCGGGCACCTCTACTCCTTCCACCAGCTCACCGGCCATGCCGACTTCCAGCTCGACGAGGCCGTGGAGCTGCTGCGCGCGGCGGGGCACACCGAGCTCGCCGACACCCTGTCCGAGGAGCTGATCGGCCGCGACGTGCTGCCCGGCCACTGGTCGTTCCACATCGTGGAGGGATACGACGACTCCTACTACCGCCTCTTCACCGACCTGGAACGGCGGATCAGGGAACGGCTCGCCGGCGGCCGCCGGCACATCCACGAGGCGCGGCTGCGGGAGCGGCGACGCACCCCGGGCCCCCGCTCCGGCGGATGAGGTCCCCGCGGGCGGCCATCCGTGCGGGCCGCCGGTCCCGGCCTGGCACGACGTCCCGGGCCGGGGTCCCGCCCACCCGGCGGGAGCCCGCCGCGCGGGCCGGGGAAGGCGCTTGCCGTGTCCCGGGGCCGCGCGCCGTACAGTGGGCCGCATGAGCGTAGTCGAAACGGTGGGGCTGGTCCTGCACCCGAGGCGCGACTCCAAGGAGGCCATCGACACGATCGTCGAGTGGGCGAGCTCGCGGGGTGTCACGGTGTACGGCCTCACCGACGAGGTCGGGCGGATCCACTGCAGCGCCGTGCCGGTCGACACCCAGCAGCTGGTGGAGCGCTGCGACCTGCTGGTCAGCCTGGGCGGCGACGGCACCATGCTGCGCACCATGCGGCTCATCGCCGGACGGCCCACCCCGATCCTCGGCGTGAACCTCGGCAAGCTGGGCTTCCTGGCCGAGATCGACGTCGACGAGCTGACCTCGGCGCTGCAGGCGATCGAGGACTACCACTACATGGCCGAGCCCCGCATGGCCATCCGGGCCACCCTGCCCGGCGGGGAGACGGTGACGGCGTTCAACGACGTCGCCATGGTCCGCATCCCCGGCTGCGGGCTGGCCGCGGTGGCGGTGTCCGTGGAGGACCACCCGTTCGTCCGTTACGCGGCCGACGCCGTGATCGTGGCGACCTCCACCGGATCGACCGCGTACAGCTTCTCGGCGGGCGGGCCGATCGTCTCCCCGATGGTCGAGGGTTTCCTGGTCGTGCCGTCCGCCGCGCACTCGGCCTTCAACCGGGCGCTGATGCTCTCCGCCGACGAGAAGCTCACCCTCGAGGTGCTGCCGACGAGCGGGCAGCTCGCCCTGGAGGTGGACGGCGCGATAGGCACGCACCTGACGGCCGGCGACCGGATCACGGTCACCGCGGTGCGCGCCGCCGCCTGGGTCGTACGGCTCGGCGGCTCCAGCTTCTACGAGCGCGCCCGCCGCAAGCTCCGCGTCAACGGCAGCGCCGAGATCGACCTGTAGACGGGGCCGGCCGGCCCCCGCCCCGGACGCCTTCGGGAACGGGGAGCCGACCGGCCCGGGACGCGCGGCCCCGGCTCCCGCGGACGGCTCAGGCGGACGGGGACGAGCCGTTCACCGTGAGGATCCGCTCGGACGTCTCGACGGCGGGGAAGGTCCCGGTGTCGATGATCCCGTGCTCTCGGGCGGCCTCGATGAGGGCGTGGGCGCGGGGCTCCAGCTTCCACAGCGCGCGGAGCTCCCGGGCGACGGCCTGCGAGATGCCCGTCTCATGGGCGATGTCGGCCGCGCGGGGGACGAACTTCCGGTCGATCTGCCGGTCCCAGTACTCCCGCGCCGCCCGGATCAGGGCCGCGCGCTGCGCCGTGTCGACGACCGGCGCGGGGTCCGGCGCCGTGCCGTCGACGATCTCGATGTCCTCGTCGTCGTCATCGTCCAGCAGCACCGCCGAGGCCGGCGCGGCCGCGGGCAACGCCCCCTGGGCGGCCGGCGCGCCCGGAGCCGCGGGCGGCTCCTGAGGCTCGGGGGCCCACGGGACGGGCGGCCGCAGGTCGATCAGCGCCGAGGTGTTGAACAGCGCCCCGATCTGGGACAGCAGCGCCTCCTGACGGGCCGGGTCGGCCGCCAGCCCGGTGTGCTCCACCGCCTGGTCCATCGCGCGGTCCAGCCTGGCGAGCGCGGCGCGCATCTTGCGGTCGGACGCCCCGGCCGCGCGGAGCGCGCGGGCGCGCTTGGCCGCCAGGGCGACCCGGGTCAGCCTCCGGTGGGCGTCCACCTCGCTGGCGGTGCGGTCGCTGACCTCGGCCAGCCCGATCCGGACGAGCATGCGCTCGGGGGTCATCCGCCAGTTGATGCGGGAGCGGCCGGTGATGCGGTGCCGCTCGATCGCCATGCCTCGCTCCCACAGCCAGGCCGCCACCAGCGGGGCGGAGAGCCGGAAGACGGCTTCGGCGACGCTGCGGGCGTCCATGCTCGACAGGACGGCGGTCAGGCCGGTGAGCGCCCACACGGCGACGCCGTCGATGCCGGCGGAGAAGTTCTCCCTCATGCTGCGGCGGGCGCGCACGGCACTGGTGACCACGGCGACCTCGATGAACGCGAACAGCAGCAACCGCAGCGGCCCGTCGAAGCCCAGGACGTCGCCGGAGAAGCGCCACATGCCCTGGGCGGACACGCCGGTGGCGATGCTGGCCGCGACGATGGTGAGGATGTCCTCGGCGGGACGGGGCGCCACGTGGTCGCGGAGGAAACGGCCGGCCGCGCGCAGGGCGGCGCGGAGCGCGAAGCAGACGAGGGCCAGGACGGCCAGGGCGAGCACACAGATGACGGCCGTCAGGACCGGCTGGTCCGAGGTGAAGGCGGTGATCTGATCGATGGGAGGCATCAGTTGCGGTCCGTCGGTCTCGGGGTCCGGCAGGAGGTCTCCAGATCATCCCAGAATGTTCACCGCGTTTCGCGTGAAACGGATACTCATTCCAGTGGCTGGAGTGACATTCTGTGATGTTCCCGGCGGCCGGTCCGTGGTCAGGCGATGGTGATCAGCCTGATGAGCTGCTCGCGGAAGTGGTCGTAGTCGTCGACGGCCCCGAGCAGGGCGTTCGAGGTGCGCTCCTCCCTGCGCGCCTTCGCCAGCACCTCCCGCCCGCCGGGGGTGATCTGGACGAGGAGGCGGCGGCGGTCGCGCCCGTCCGTCTCGCGCGTCACGTATCCGGCCCTGCGCAGCCGTTCGATCGTCTTGCTCATCGTCTGGTCGGTCACCCGGCACAGCGTCGCGAGCTCCCGCTGCGAGAGGCGGCCCTCCATGAGGTGGTGCAGGGCGATCAACCCGGCGTGGGTGAGGTCGTGGGCCGTGAGGAAGTCGCCGAAGCGTCCCTCAACCAGCCGCGCGGCCACCGACAGCAGGCGGCCGGTCGGCCAGGAGTGGATGTCCGCGCGCACCTCGTCGGGGCGGCGGACGACCTCCCACGCGTCTTCCGCGCCCTCCGGGTTCCTCCCGCCGTCCGCCGGACCCGGGTCTCTCGCGTCCTCCGCCGGGCCCCCGGCCGCCCCTTCCACCACGGGTCCAGTTTTCCAGAACCGCGGGACCCGTGGTCAACCGACGTCTCCGGTGACGGGCATGCCGGTCACCGGCCGTCCGGTGGCCGCCGCCACGGCCGAGGCGACGGCGGCGCTCGCGGGCGGGTAGGCCAGCTCGCCGAGCCCTCCGGGAGGGGCCGGCGACGGGAGCACGGTCACGTCGATCCGCGGAACCTGGCCGATGCGCGCCCACGGGTAGTCCGTGAACGACGACTGCGTCACGCGCCCGTCGCGTACGGTGACCCGCGCGCCCAGGACGGTGGAGATCGCGTCGCAGATCCCGCCCTCGATCTGGGCGCGGACGCCGGAGGGGTTCAGCGCGGTGCCGACGTCGACCGCGGCGGTCACCCGCTCGACGGTCAGGCCGTCGTCGCGTTCCCGCACGTCCGCCACGATCGCGATCGCCGAGTCGTAGTCCAGGTGACAGGCCGCCCCGCGTCCCCTGCCGCTCCCCCGCGGGGGACGGCCGGCCCGGGACGCGGCGGCGTCGAGCGCCCGGCGCAGCCGGGAGCCCTCGGGCAGCAGGCGGCGGCGGAACTCCACCGGGTCGGCTCCGGCGCGTCCGGCCAGCGCGCTCAGGAAGCACTCCTCCGCGTAGACGAAGGGACCCGCGTACACCGACCGCCAGAACCCGGTGCGCAGCGGCGCCGGGCTCAGGGCGACGTTCACCTTCCCGGGGACCTCGTAGGGGAAGTGGTCGCCGCTCGCGAGGACGAGTGCCGGATCGTTGAAGATCGGGACGGTGGTGAGCGGCCAGGTCGCGACCGAGTGGGACCGCCACGTGGGCCTGCCCGAACCGTCGGTGACGGCGGTGAGCCGGTGGACGGACATGGGCCGGTAGGAGTCGTGCCGCATGTCGTCCTCGCGGGTCCACACGACTTTGACCGGCGCTCCGGCCGCCCGGGAGCAGGCCACGGCCTCCAGCACGAAGTCGAACTCGATGCGCCGCCCGAACGCGCCCCCGGCGAGGGTCGTCTCGACCGTGACGGCCCCGGGGTCGAGTCGCAGGATCTGGGCGAGCCTGGTGCGCAGGCCGCCGGGGTCCTGGGTGGGCGTCCACACCGACAGGCGGCCCTCGGCGGTCAGGTGCGCGGTGGCGTTCATCGGCTCCATCGGCGCGTGGGCGAGCAGCGGCAGCCGGTAGGTCGCCTCGGCGGTGACCGGGGCGGGCGGCGGCCCGGCCGGGGGCAGGGCGGCTTCCAGGCCGTCCAGCCACAGGCGGCTGTCGGCCTGAGGCGAGCCGCCCGTCCAGGTGACGGCCAGTGCGTCGCGGCCGCGCAGCGCGGCCGCCGTCGTGCGCGCCACGACCGCGACCCCGCCCACCGTGCCGCCCGCCGGTTCGAGCCGCACGACCGTGACGACCCCGGGTACGGCGCGCGCCGCGGCGTCGTCGAGGGCGGAGACGGACGCCCCGAGCCACGGCGGCCGCCGCACGACGGCGACCAACCCGTCCGGCCGGACGACGTCGATCCCGTAGCGGGCGCGGCCGGTGACGATGTCGCGGGCGTCGACGCGCGGCACGGGGCGGCCGACCACCCGCCAGTCCTCGCGGGGCACGGGCGTGACGGCGACCGTGGCCGGGTCGATCGCCGCCGCCTCGGCCACCAGTTCGCCGTAGGAGAGCCTGCCGTGCCGCCGGTGGCGCACGTGTCCGTCACGGGCCTCGCACTGCTCCGCCGGGACCCCCCACCGCGCGGCCGCCGCCGCGACGAGCAGGCAGCGCGCGGTGGCGCCCGCCGTACGGAGCGGTTCGGTCATCTGACGGACCGAGGTGGAGTTCGCCACCATCTGCGGCCCGTACCTCTCGGTGTCGCCCGGGGCCTGCCGTACCCGCACCGTCTCCACGGCGACGCGGAGCTCCTCCGCCACCAGCATGGCGGCCACGGTGCGCAGGCCCTGACCGGAGTCGGGGCGGGGGACGGTGACCGTGATCCCGCCCTCGGCGGTGACGCGCACGAGGACGCCGGGCTCCAGCGACGCGGGGGCCGTCCCGGGTACCGGTGTCGCCGGGACCGGGCCGGCGTCGGCGCGGGCGGGCACCGGCACCGCGACCAGGAGGGCGGCGCCGCCCAGCGCGGAGAGGAATCCCCTCCTGTCCATCAGCGCTCCTTCCTGGTCAGCCGTGCCGCCAGCCGTACGGCCTCGCGGATGCGGACGTAGGTCCCGCACCGGCACACGTTGTCGCGCAGCGCCCGGTCGATGGCCTCGTCGCCGGGGTCGGGGTCGGCGGCCAGCAGCGCGACCGTGGACATGATCTGTCCCGGCTGGCAGTAACCGCACTGCGCCACGTCGCACTCCAGCCACGCCCGCTGCACGGGGTGGTCGCCGTCCTCCGACAGGCCCTCGATCGTGGTGACCCGGCGGCCGTCGGTCTCGGCCACCGTGCGGACGCAGGGGCGCGCGGCCTCACCGTCCACCAGGGACACGCATGCTCCGCAGGCCCCTACCCCGCAGCCGTACTTGGGGCCGGTCAGGCCCAGCTCCTCGCGCAACGCCCACAGCAGCGGGGTGTCTCCCGGCAGGTCGAGCTCGTGATCGACGTCGTTGACGCGCAACCGGTAGGTGGGCACTCTCGCCTCCGCGGGCGGGCGGGAACGTTCAGGCTACTGATCATCTTGTCCGGGGCGACGGGTGTCCGCAAGGGAATGTTCAGCCGACTGTACGATTTGGCATGATGTTCAGCGTGCTGAACGATATGCGTGCCGCGAGCCCGGGCCGCGTCCTGTTCTGGGGCGTCGCCGCCAGTGCCGTCCTGACCGGGCTCGTGTGGCTGCTGGGCCAGCGCCTGGAGGACTTCCGGCTCACCCTCCTGCCCGACCAGGGCGCGTCCTGGTACTACTGGAAACTTCCCGATCCCACCTTCTGGAGCCGGGCCACGGCGTGGATCGGCTACGCCGCCCACCAGCTCGCCGCCTGGGGGCTGATCTACTACGCGCAGACCAGGGTGCGCCGCTACGCCGTCGGCCTGCACCCGGTGAACGTCGTGGCGCTGGCGGTCAACTTCGGCTTCGTCGTGTTGCACACCGTGCAGACCCACCTGTTCTACGACGGTCTCGCACAGGATGTGTCGATCTTCAGCTCGCAGGGCTCGGTGGTGATCCTGCTGGTCGTGGTGCTGCTGATGGAGAACCGGCGCCGCGGGCTGTTCGCCGGCCGCCCGGCGCCCATCTCCGCCGAGGTGGTCGGGTTCGCCCGCAGATACCACGGCTACCTGTTCAGCTGGGCCGCGATCTACACCTTCTGGTACCACCCGATGGAGAACACCAGCGGGCACCTGATCGGTTTCCTCTACATGTTCCTGCTCCTGGTGCAGGGCAGCCTCTTCCTGACGCGGGCGCACGTCGACCGCTGGTGGACCGCGTCCCTGGAGCTCATGGTGGCGGTGCACGGCACGCTCGTCGCGGTGATGACCTCCGGGCCCGGCGGGGCGTGGCCGATGTTCCTGTTCGGCTTCCTCGGCGTCTTCGTGATCACCCAGATGCACGGCCTCGGGATCCCGCGCGGCGTGCGGTGGCTGCTCGCCGCCGCCTACGTCGCCGCCGTCCTGGCCGTCTACGCCGGGCGCGGCTTCGGGCGGGCCGACGAGGTGGTGCGGATCCCCGCGATCGAATACCTCCTGGTCGGCGTCCTGGCGGTGCTGCTCTGGCTCGCTCTGCGGATCGCCCGGATGTTCCGGGCGGCCGGTACGGCCGGGCCCGGCGGCGGGGAACCTCCCGGCGACACCGCGAGCCCCGCGGGCGGGACCCGGGACGGCCGGGAGCCGCTGGAGACCGCCGCCGGCGGGGACGGCGTCCCGCGGCCGTGACCGGAACCCCCGGTGTCCCGCCTCCGGACGCCTCCGGCCGCGGATCCGCACCGCACGCCTCCGGCCCGGGGAAGGACTCCTCCTGCCCGGAGGAGAACCCCGTGGTCTCCACCCGCGGATCCGGGCGGGCCGTCCCGCGCGCCCCGGCGGACCGTCCGTCACGACTCCGCCTGATCGCCGCCCTGCCGTCCGCGGCGTGCGTCGCCGTACCGGCGTGGGTGGCGGCGACCCGGTGGCCGAGCCTGGCCGCCGCGCACCCGGCGTACCCGGTCACGCTCGGCGTCGTCGCCCTGGCGGGGGCGCTCGCCGTCGTCCGTGCGATACGGCGGCATCGCGCGCCCGCGCCTCCACGCCGCCGTACCGGGTGGGTCGCGTGGACCGGCCGGGCGGCGGGCGCGCTCACCACGGCGGCGGTGCTGTTCGCGCTCGCCTGGCTGCGCCCGTTCCCCGCCGGAGAGGCCGCCGTGGCGGTGTCCGAGGGGAGGGCCGGATCCGGGATCACGGACGGGACCGCCGGAACACCGCCCGGGGGAACGTCCGAGGCCGGTACGGCGGGCACGGCCGCCGGGGCGGTCACCGTGGTCCACTCCCCCACCCGGATCGAGCTGCGTCCGAGCGTGCCCCGGGGCCGGAGCGGCCTGGTCTTCCATCCCGGCGCCCGGGTCGATCCCCGTGCCTACCTGCCCCTGCTCCGGCCGCTCGCGGAACGGGGCCACCTCATCGTGGTCGTCAAGGCGCCGTTCGACTTCGCCCTGCTCGCGACCGGCGCCGCCGCGGACGTGCTGGACGACCACCCGGAGGTCAGCCGGTGGGTCGTCGGAGGTCACTCCCTCGGCGGCGTGGCCGCCTCCCAGTACGTGAGCGGGCACGACGGCAGGGTGGGCGGCCTGCTGCTGTGGGCGTCGTACCCGGTCGACGACCTGTCGGGCCGGACGGACCTTTCGGTGTCCTCCGTCTCCGGCGATCGGGACGGCTTCACCACCCCGGAGGACATCCGCGCCTCCCGGGAACTGCTGCCCGCCGCGACGCGCTTCGTGACGGTGCCCGGCGCGGTGCACGCCTTCTTCGGGGACTACGGCCCGCAACCCGGCGACGGCGAGCCCGCCACGACGCGCACCGCCGCGCAGCGGGAGATCGTCGCCGCGAGCGCGGCGGCGCTGGCGGCACTCGGCTGACCCCGGCCGGGTTGCCGGAGCGGACCGGGACCCACTCGCGATGGAGCGGACCCCGGCCGTGCGGTCACCCGCCGATGGCGAGGACCTCCAGGATGCCCTCGCCGTACTTCGCCAGCTTGTTCTCGCCGACGCCGCTCACCTCGCCCAGCTCCGGCAGCGACGACGGGGAGCGGGTGGCGATCTCGCGCAGCGTGGCGTCGTGGAAGACCACGTAGGCGGGCACCCCCTGCTCCTTGGCGGTGGCCGCGCGCCAGGCGCGCAGCCGCTCGAACACCGGCAGGGCCTCCTCCGGCAGCTCGGCCGGTACGGCGGAGCGCGTTTTAGCGGCCTTGGCGGGCTTCGCGGCCCGCGCCGCCCGCGCGGGATCGCGCCGCAGCGGGACCTGCCGCCTGCGGCCCAGCACCTCCCCGCTCGCCTCGGTGAGCACGAGCGTGCCGTAGTCGCCCTCGACGGTCAGCAGGCCCTGCGCCAGGAGCTGGCGCACGACGGCGCGCCACTCGCCCTCGCCCAGCTCGGTGCCGATCCCGAACACCGTCAGGGAGTCGTGGCCGTGCTGGAGGACCTTGGGGGTGCTCCGGCCGAGGAGGATGTCGATGATCTGCCCGGCGCCGAACTTCTGACGCCGCTCGCGCTGGAGCCGGAACACCGCCGACAGGAGCTTCTGGGCGGCGATCGTGCCGTCCCACGCCTCCGGCGGCGTGAGACAGGTGTCGCAGTTGCCGCAGGCGTCGCCCCGCTGGCCGAAGTAGTCGAGCAGCCGGGTCCGGCGGCACTCGACCGTCTCGCAGAGCGCGAGCATGGCGTCGAGGTGGGAGGCCAGACGGCGGCGGTGGGCGTCGTCGCCCTCGGAGGTGTCGATCATCCTGCGCTGCTGCACGACGTCCTGCAGGCCGTAGGCCAGCCAGGCGGTCGAGGGCAGGCCGTCGCGTCCGGCGCGGCCGGTCTCCTGGTAGTAGCCCTCGATGGACTTGGGCAGGTCGAGGTGGGCGACGAACCGCACGTCGGGCTTGTCGATGCCCATGCCGAACGCGATGGTGGCGACCATGACGACGCCGTCCTCACGCAGGAAGCGCGACTGGTTGGCGGCGCGGGTCTGCGCGTCGAGCCCCGCGTGGTAGGGCAGCGCGGTGAACCCCTGCTGGACCAGGAACTCGGCGGTCTTCTCCACCGAGGCCCGCGACATGCAGTAGACGATGCCGGAGTCGCCGGGGTGCTCGGCGCGCAGCAGCTCCAGCAGCTGCCGCCTCGGCTCGTTCTTCGGGACGATGCGGTACTGGATGTTCGGGCGGTCGAAGCTCGCCACGAAGTGGCGGGCCTCCCCGAGGTTGAGCCGGGTGGCGATCTCGGCGTGGGTGGCCGGGGTCGCGGTCGCGGTGAGCGCGATCCGCGGGACGTCGGGCCAGCGCTCGTGCAGGGTGGACAGCGCGAGGTAGTCGGGCCGGAAGTCGTGGCCCCACTGGGCCACGCAGTGCGCCTCGTCGATGGCGAACAGCGAGATCTTGCCGTTGCCGAGCAGCCGCAGCGTCTGCTCGGACCGCAGCCGCTCCGGCGCGAGGTAGAGCAGGTCGAGCTCCCCGGCGACGAACGCCTCCTCCATCCGGGCGCGCTCGTCGGACTCCTGGGTGGAGTTGAGGAAACCGGCGCGCACCCCGAGCGCGGTCAGCGCGTCGACCTGGTCCTGCATCAGCGCGATGAGCGGCGAGACCACCACGCCGGTGCCCGGCCGGACGAGGGCCGGGATCTGGTAGCACAGGGACTTGCCGCCGCCGGTCGGCATCAGCACCAGCGCGTCGCCGCCCGCGACGACGTGGTCGATGATCTCCTGCTGGCCCTCCCGGAACGAGGGGTAGCCGAAGACGCGCTGCAGCACCCGCGCCGCCTCGCTCACCTCGGGACCCGCTCCGGAGCCCGGCTCGGAATCCACCCCGGAGCCCGATCCGGGGTTCGACTCGAAGCCCGGCTCGGAATCCACCTCGAAGCCAGGCTCGGGGCTCACCCCGGGGCCCGGCTCGGGGTTCGACTCGGGATTCGGCTCGGGACCGCTCTCAGGCGAAGACATCGCGTCATTCTACGAGGCCCCCGGAGCCTTTCGCGGAACACCGGCCACACCGGTCCCCATCCGGACACACGACCCCGGTGACCCCGGTGACCCCGCGACCCCGTGGTCGGGTGCCCCGCGAGAGAGGCCCGCCCGTTCGGAGCGGCCCGCGGGTCCGGGAACGGCCCGCGTTCCGGCCGCGAGAAGGCGGCCCCGCCCCAGGCCGACACCGGAACTTTATCTTTGCTTTATCCGTCATCAGGAAAAAGCTGGATCTTTCCTAAAAGAAAGGTGGAACGCCGATCGACGCTTCAGGTCCGCTTTCCGGATACGAAGGGGAGCTCCGCCCGCGGAGCGATCACACCGGCCGGTCGTCACGCCCGGAGACCGTGCTCACCTGGGACGGCGACACGCTCGTGGCAGCCGACCCGGCCAACGCACGGACGGTGCGGCTCACGCCCGCCGCGTTCCGCCACTACTGGTATGAGCAGGCGCTCGCCGAGGTGAACGGCAAGAAAAAGGAGCCCGCGGTCGTCGGCGGGCTCGCGCTGCTGGACGCCGACGGCCTGGTGCTCCTCGACCTCCCGGGCGAGTGGCGGGGGTGGGAGGTGAGACGCTTCGCGTCCGTGCGAGGGGTGCCCGTGCACGAGGGGCCCACGGGCCGCCCGGAGCCGGTGCGGGTGGCGCTCGCCAGGCGCGCGCCCGGGTGGACGCGGCTCACCGGACGCTCACGGCCCCGTCCGTCCGGGCGGCGAAGGATCGCGGTGCTCTGCCTGGGCGTCGGTGGTCTGCTGGTTATGGCCTACGTCACGGCGACGCTGGGCGGAGCCGCCTGGCGCGCGCTGTCCTGGCTGGGCCGGTTGCTGCTGGACGGCGTGGAGCACAAATGGGTGCTGGTCGTCTTCGGCCCCCTGGCCCTCCTGACGGGCCCGCTGCGCCGGGGATTCCACCGTCTGCGCGTCAAGCGCGGCGCCGTCCTGGGACCGCCCGGCGGGCCCTTCCTCTTCATCCGCAGGGGCGACGTGCTGCGCATCCACCCCGCTCCTCCGTTGGCCGCCGACAGGCTGGCCATCGGCCTGGGGCCCCGGGACGTGGCGGGTCTGCTGCTCTACCGGTACGAGAGCCTGCGCGGGCTCTTCGTCTTCGATGTGAACGGCCGCCCGCTGCGCCACCTGCCCGGCCCCTGGCCGCCGGAGGAGACGTATCGCTTCGCCGTACGGCACGGCCTGGGCTGCGAGATCCGCGCCCTGAGCCGGGAGGAGTACCTCGACCTCACCGCCCGCGTCCGCGACGCGCTCCCCTGACACCGTGACCGTCAGCCCCGCGCGAATCCGCAAGGGGCCCTCCGTCCGACGGCGGCCGGGGTCCCGGCCCGGGACCGGCGGGAGCGGGACCTTGGCACCGCGGAGCCCCCTCCGCCAGGATCGGATCATGGACTACACCGTGGAACCCGTCGCCCACGTGGTGGGCGGGAGGGCCGAGAGGTTCGAGGACCACTGGCGGGACGTGACCGCCGTGATCCGCGTGGCGGACCACGTGCCCGCCGACGCGACGCTCGGCCTGTCGGACTTCTCCCACCTCGAGGTGGTGTTCCTCTTCGACCGGATCGATCCGGCCACCATCGACCCCACCGCCGCCCACTCCCGCGGCAACCCCGCCTACCCTGTGGTCGGCATGTTCGCCACCCACCGCCCCCACCGGCTCAACCGGCTCGGCGTCTCCCGCTGCCGCCTGCTGCGCGTCGAGGGCCGCGACCTCCACGTCGCGGACCTGGACGCGCTGGACGGCACCCCCGTCCTCGACATCAAGCCCTATATGCGGGAGTTCGCCCCGCAGACCCCCGTCCGCCAGCCCGGGTGGAGCAGCGACCTCATGCGCGACTACTACCGCCTCTCCGGAGAGGACCCGGCGTGACCCCGGTGCCGATCCACGGCGGACCGCAGGAGGACGACGGGGGACGCGGAGGGGCCGGGCGGGGAGTCGCCCCGCCCGGTTCCTCCGGCCACGCGGCCCCGGAGCGGCGGTCAGTCCTTCCGGAGGGCGATGCGTGCGATCCGCTCGGCGGTGCTGAAGTCCCCGGCCGAGACGAGGTTCTTCATCACGCCGACGCTGGTCCCGGTGGCGGTGTCCGCGAAGGCCGCGGTACCCCCGCTGCCGCCCATCCCGAACACGGTCGGCCCGAGGTCGAACAGGCCGACCGCGTAGCCCAGCCCCATCTTCGCGGGGTTGCCGGCGACCTCGTCGACGCCCTCCACCGCCACCGACGACAGCTCGCGCAGCCGTCCGGGTGACACGAGCGCCCCGTTCAGCAGCGCGTCGTACATCCGCGCCACCGCGCGGGCGGTCATCGTGCCGCCCGCCGGGATGTCGGAGGTCAGCACGTCGGCGCGGTTGCCGAACGCGGCGTCCGGCATCGCCGCCATGGGCGCCGCCGTGTAGCCGTCCACCACCCGGAAGAACGGGATCTGCGCCAGCATCTCGGCGGGCATCTCCATCGCGGGCGCGGGCTCCTCCAGCCGGGCGAGCCGGCCGAGCTCCGGCTCCGGGACGCCGAAGAACAGCTCCCCGGCCACGCCGAGCGGCTCGGCGATCTCCTGCCTGAGCACCTCGGAGATGCGCCGGCCGGTCACCCGGCGGACGACCTCGCCGAGGATGTAGCCGTAGGTCTGGGCGTGGTAGCCGAACCGGGTGCCCGGCTCCCACCACGGCGCGGCGGCGGCGATCGCGGCGCACATCCGGTCCCAGTCGCACAGGTCCTCGGGCGTGGTGTCGACCGGCAGCCCCGGAACCCCGGCCGAGTGGGTCAGCGCGTGCCGTACGGTCGCCTTCTCCTTGCCGTGCGCGGCGAACTCCGGCCACACGTCGGCGATCGGCGTGTCGTAGTCGAGGGCCCCGCGCTCGGCCAGCACGTGGACCACGGCCGCGGTCACGCCCTTGCCCGTCGAGGTGGCGTAGACGGGGGTTCCGGCGGTGAGGGGGCGGCCCGTCTCCGTGTCGGCGACGCCCCCCACCACGTCGGCCACGAGCTCGCCGCGCCGGTAGACGGCCACCTGCACGCCGCGCTCCGCTCCGGACCCGACGAGCTCGTCGACGGCCGCCCGCAGGTCACGCTGAAGATCGGTCATTGAGATTCCTCTCTCGAAGTCCCCTGTTCGGGGTCACCCACTCATGAGACGAGGAAGACGCGCAAAAGGAATCGGTCGCCGCGGCACGGCTTTCCCGGTACCACCCGCCGCGGCACGACCACCGTGACCGTCCGCGCGACGCCGGGTCATCCGTACGGCGGGCCCGTACGGATGACCCGGCGCCGGGCGGCTCACAGCGCGGGCGGCAGCCCGAACCGGTCGAAGACCTCGTTCCCGTACGTGGTCACCTGGGTGACCATCCCGTCCTCGATCCGCAGCACGCCGAGCCAGGAGGGGCGGAAGTCCGGCTCGCCGGCCCGGCGCAGGTACGCGGCGGCGGCGGGCTGGCGGTTCGCCCGGACGGGCAGGACCCGCCAGTCCCCCCACGCCTCGGGGCCGATCATCGCCGGGGTCCAGGCCGCGACGAAGGTCTCGCGGCCCAGCAGCCAGATGGGCCGCGGCGGCATCGTCTGCAGGACGTCCTCGCGGAGCACCTCCAGCAGGACGGCGGGGTCGGCGTGTTCGATGGCGTCGATGTAGCGCCGCAGGACGGCGCGTTCCCGCGCGGTGGGCTCGGCGGACGGGGCCCACTCCAGCCGCCGTGCGGGCAGGTGCCGGCGGAGCGTCGGCCGGGCTCGCTGCAGGGCGCTCTTCACCGCCGCGACGGTCAGGTCCAGCGCCTCGGCGGCCTCCTGCGCCGGCCAGCCGAGCACGTCGCGCAGGATCAGCACCGCGCGCTGCCGGGGCGGAAGGTGCTGTATCGCGACCAGGAAGGCCAGCTCGATCGTCTCGCGCTCGATGACGGTCTCGGCCGCGTCCAGCAGCGTGTCGGGGTACGGCTGCAGCCACGGGACCGCGCCGGAGGACGGCGGGTCGAGCCCGGGGTCGGCCGCGGCGGGCGCCGGTCGCGGCTCAGGACGGCGAGGGTGTGCCCGCAGGTGGTCCAGGCAGGCGTTGGTGGCGATCCGGTACAGCCAGGCCCGCAGGCCGTCGCCGTCGCGCAGCGTGTCGCGGCGGCGCCACGCCCGCAGGAACGTCTCCTGCACCAGGTCCTCGGCCTCGTCGAAGGAGCCGAGCATCCGGTAGCAGTGCACGTGCAGCTCCCGCCGGTGCTCCGCCAGGCGCTCGTCCAGCCCGTCCACGACCGTCATCCCGTCCGAAGCGGCCGTCCCGGGCTCGGAGGCGTCCGGGACGGCCGGCCTCGTCCCGATCTCCACCATGGCGGGAATGTTAGCCGCTCCGCCCGCTCCGCGGCCTTGTATGCGGATGTCGCTCGCGATGAGCGTCAACTCATGGTTGACGATCCTTAATCGTCAACCTATGGTTGACGATATGGAGAATCCGATCAACCCCACGAACCCGATCAGGCTCGACGACATGATCGAGTCCATCAGAAGGGCGCACCCCGACGCGCTCGACCAGCTCTCCGACGCGGTCATCGCCGCCGAGCACCTCGGCGACGTGGCCGACCACCTCATCGGCCACTTCGTGGACCAGGCACGCCGGTCGGGCGCGTCCTGGACCGACATCGGCAGGAGCATGGGCGTCAGCAAGCAGGCGGTCCAGAAGCGCTTCGTCCCGAAGGTCTCGGACGAGCCGTTCAACCTCGACCCCGCCCAGGGGATGAGCCGGTTCACCGAGCGGGCGCGCAACGTCGTGGAGGCGGCCCGCCGGGAGGCCCGCGAGGCCGGCGACGACGAGATCCGCCCCGAGCACCTGACGCTCGGGCTGCTGAGCGAACCGCAGGCCATCGCCGCCAGGGTGCTCGCCGAGCACGGCGCGCCGCCGGACGCCGTACGGCGGGCCGCCACCGCCACGCTGCCCCCGCCGTCCGGCCAGGCGCCCGACCCCGTCCCGTACGGCGCGCGGACCCGCAAAGCCCTGGAGCTGACCTACCGGGAGGCCCTGCGGCTGGGCCACAACTACATCGGAACCGAGCACATCCTGCTCGGGCTGCTGGAACTGGAGAACGGCGCCGGCCCGCTCTCCGGGCTCGGCGTCGGCAAGGCCGCGGTGGAGGCGGACATCATCGCCGTCCTGGCGGCCCTCACCGCCCGGAAACAGAGCTGACGGCACGGAGACTAGCGCCAGCCGCGCCCGGCCGGAGGGATGCTGCGGCGCCGGCGCGTGGCGGACGGCGGTGAGCCGGAGGGCCGAGCCCAGATGGCCCGCCACCACGCACACCGCGGCCACGGGCGCCGTGAGGAGCTGGACCAGCCCTCCGCCCGCGCCCCGTCCCGCCACGTTCGCGGCGGCGATGAGACTCACCACGGCGGAGTTCGCCCGGACGAGCCCCTCGCGGCCGACCAGCTGCGGCAGCACGCTCTGCGAGCCGACGTCGAAGAACACGGTGGCGCAGCCGTTCAGCAGGACGACCGCGTAGAGCTGCCCGAGGGTGAGCACCCCCAGCCACCAGGCCAGCGGGACGGAGGCGAACAGCGCCGCCCGTACCAGGTCCGCGGCGATCAGCACGCGCCGGTGACGCATCCGGTCCACCCATGCTCCGGCCGGCAGGCCGATGAGGAGGAAGGCGACGGTGCTCAGCGTGGCGAGCGTTCCGACCTGGCCCGGACTCGCGTCGAGGACCGACACGGCGATGAGCGGGACGACGACGTAGCCGACGTTCGTGCCGAGCTGGCTGAGGGTGGTCGCGGTGAACAGCGTCCTGAAGTCGGAGGACCGCCACGGGGAGTCGAGGTTCACGACCCGCTCTCCACGGGGGTACGGTTCCCGGCCGCCGCCCTGCCCGCCGCGGGGGTCTCGTCTTCCACGGGAGCCTCGCCGCCCGCGGGAACCTCGCTCCCCGCGGAGACCTCGCCGCCCGCGGGAGTCTCGCTCCCCGAGGGGATCTCGCCGCTCACGGAGGCCTCGCTCTCCGGGGAGACCTCGGACCTCGCGGGAGCCGGCGGCGACGGCCGTTCGCGCCTCCGGCTCATCCCGACGCCGACGACCACGACGACCATCCCCGTCAGGACCCGGGGTCCGAGATCCTCGCCGAGCACGACGGCTCCCAGCATCAGCGAGACGACCGGCAGCAGGTACCCCACGGCGGCGGCGCCGGTCGGGCCCTCGTCGGCGATGAGCCGGTAGTTGAGGTAGAAGGTGAACCCGGTGCTGAAGATCCCGAGGATGACGACGGCGGCCACCGCCTCGGCGCCGAGGGTCGCCGGCACCGCGCCCCCGGTGAGCAGGACCGGCACGCTCAGCCCCGCGGCGGCGGTGAGCTGGGCCGCCGAGAAGGCGATGGGAGCACCGCCCTTCCCGGTGAGCGTGCGGTCCATGTACGCGAAGGCGAGGGCGTAGCTCGCCGCCGCGCCGAGCAGGGCGAGGGCTCCCCAGCTCAGCAGCCCGGTCCGATGCCAGGGGGCGAAGATCAGCAACGTGCCGGCGAACCCGAGCAGCAGCCCGGCCAGCCGTACCGGATGGAGCCCGCGCTCGGTGCCGAGGGTGAAACCGATCAGCAGGGACCACAGCGGGGTCGTTGCGTTCAGGACCCCGGCCACTCCGGAGTCCACGGTCTGCTCGCCGACGCCGAAGAGGAAGAACGGCAGGGCGTTGCAGAAGAACGCGGCCACGACGAGGTGTCCCCAGGTCGCCCGGTCCCGCGGGAGGCGCTGGCGCGCGGCGCGGGCCAGCACGAACAGGACGCCCGCGCCGAGCGCGGCGCGGGCGAAGGTGATCTGGATCGGGGTCAGCCCGTGGTTCAGCGCCAGTTTGATCCACAGGAAGGCCGACCCCCACAGCAGCGCCAGCACGCCCATGCGCACCAGCGAGCCTCGTTCACCGAACATCCTTTTCCTCCCGTTCTTCCCTCTGGCATGCACGCTGCCGAAGTTCATCTGGAAGGACAAGTGAAAAGTTGTGGACCGACCTTTAAACTCTGCTACATGCTTGATGTGCGGCGCATGCAGGTCCTGCGCGCGGTGGTCACCAGCGGGTCGGTGACCGCCGCGGCGGCGAATCTCGGCTACACCCCTTCCGCCGTCAGCCAGCAGGTGGCGGCGCTGGAGAAGCAGGCCGGCATCGCACTGCTGGAACGCGTCGGGCGCGGCGTGCGGCCCACGGCGGCCGGGCGGTTGCTGACCGAGCACGCGGCGGTCATCGGGAGGCAGGTGGCCGCGGCGGAGACCGCCCTGGCCGACCTGCGCGACGGGCGCACGGGACGTCTGACGGTCCGCTACTTCGCCACCGCTGGCGCCACCGTGATGGCCCCCGCGCTCGCCCGGCTGCGTGAGGAGCACCCGGGCGTGCGGGTCGACCTCGCGACGACCGACCCCGCCGATCCGCTGCCGGAGGTGACGCGGGGCCACGCCGACCTCGCCATCGTGGTCCGGCCCCACGGCGGTTCCCACGAGGGAGTGCGTTTCGTCCACCTGCGCGACGACCCTTACCGTGCCGTCCTGCCCAGGGGGCACCGGCTCGCCGCCAAGCGAATCCTGGACCTGGCCGACCTGGCGGCCGAGCCGTGGGTCGGCGGCGAACGGCCCGGCCCCTGCCTCGACGCCGTGATCGACGGCTGCGCCGCGGCGGGCTTCAGCCCGAACGTCGTGGTGGAGGGCGACGACTACGCCACGGCGCAGGGGTTCGTCGCCGCCGGCCTCGGGATCAGCCTGATCCCCGAGCTGGGGCTGACCCACCGCCACCCCTCCGTCACCGTGCGGAGGATCCGCAGACCGGAACCGGTACGGGCCATCCACGCCGCGGTGCGGGAGACGTCACTGGGTCAGCCCGCCCTGGAGGCGTTCCTCACCGCCCTGCGGAGCGCGGCCGCGCGGTGACCGTACCGCTATCGTCCGGTCTCGACCACGGGCGGTCCCACCTCGTGCTCTTCGATCAGCCGTTTGGGCGCCGTGAGGCACCACGCCTCGGTGACCAGCTCGAACAGCTCCTCGGCGTCGATCCCGGCCAGGTGCACGACGACCCAGCCGAACCGTCCGGCGGTGAACTGGACCTCGAAGACCTCCGGCCGCTCGGCCACCAGCGCGATCTGCTCCTCGATCGTCGCCTTCAACCCGACCGTCTCGGTCCTCTCCCACAGGTAGCCGAATCCGTTGCCCCGCACCTTCAGCGAGATCCAGTCACCGCCGGGGCTCTGCTGGACCTCCGGCAGCCGGTCCAGCATCCCCAGGAACTCCTCAACACTCACACCCATGGCCGAAGACCTACCAGAGCCCTCCGACATTCGGCGCGTTCCGCCGCCTCACCCCGGTACGGCCCGCCGGAAACGAGCGACGAATCCAGCACGCCGCACCGCAGGCGGGAACATTCCGTCCTCGGATGCGAGACGCCGTAGGGCCCCGGGCTGCCGGCGGGGATGACAGACGGGGCGGGACGCCGGAACTGTCGGTGGGGCGGGGGATGATGCCCCGATCGAGTCACGCACCCGAGGAGAGGAGCCCGTCATGGAGACCGTGGTCTCGGCGGACGGCACCCGCATCGCCTTCGAGAGGCTGGGCGAGGGTCCGCCCGTCGTCGTGGTGGGCGGTGCGACCTGCGACCGTACGGTGACCCGCCCGCTGGCGGAGAGGCTGGCCCGGCGCTTCACCGTGATCAACTACGACCGGAGGGGCCGCGGCGACAGCGGGGACACCACTCCGTACGCCGTCGAGCGCGAGGTCGAGGACATCGCGGCCCTCATCGTCGCGGCCGGCGGCACCGCGTTCGTCTACGGCCACTCCTCCGGCGCCGCCCTCGCCCTGCACGCGGCGGCCCGCGGCCTGCCCGTCGGCAGGCTCGTCCTGCACGAGCCGCCCTTCTCCCCCGGCGGTGAGCGGGGGCGCGCGATGCGCGAGACCGCGGACGAGGTCGGGAAGCTGCTGGCGGAGGACCGGCGGGACGACGCGCTCGCACTGCATCTGTCGATGACGGGCATGCCGCCGGAGGCGGTCCGGGAGATGCGCCACCAGTCATGGTGGGCTGGCTGGGCGGCGAAGGCGGTCACGCTCCCCTACGACTACGCGGTCCTCGATGAGGCCGGCCGGGGCGGTGTGACGCCGGCCGAGCAGGCCCGCGGCGTGTCCGCCCCCACCCTGGTCGTCTGCGGCGGGGCGAGCCCGGCGTGGCTGCTCGACGGGGACCGGCGGGTCGCCGACGCCCTGCCGGACGGACGGTATGTGCTCCTGGCGGGCCAGGAGCACATCGTCCCCCCGGAGGTCCTCGTCCCGGTGCTGGCGGAGTTCTTCGCCGGCTGACCAAGCGGGCGATCGCCGGCGGGCTCCGCCGGACGGGCACGTAGGGCGCCGTGTGACGGCGACACCCGCCACGGGATACGGCGGCTGTCGTCCCGTCTCGTCCCGGAGGCCGAGCTGAGGCCGAACCCGCGGAGCGGATCGCAGGAGCGGTGACACCTGGGGCGGGTGGTGCGCATAAGCGCGTTGATCACGGGTAGTCCGGGCTGGCCCGAACGAGACGAAAGGAGTCTCCCATGTCCACCCTCACCCTTCTCCTGCTGATCCTCGCCCTCGCCTGCTTCGTGCTGGCCGCGTTCAACATCGGCGGGCCCCGGGTCAACCTCATCGCCCTCGGCCTGGCCCTGTGGGTGCTGACCGAGCTGATCCCGAAGCTCGGCGACCTCTGACCGCGCGGCGGGAGGCCGTCCCACCCGCGTGAGCCCTCCCGCGGCGCGTGCCGCGGGTCACGTCCTCTCCGCCCGCGTCCGCCCTCCCCGTCGGCGCTCGTCTTCCCCGCAGTCGCCGTACGGGTGAGGGCGGACGCCGGGCGTCAGAGGCGGTAGACCCGCGTGGCCGTCCCGCGGAACACGGCGTCGCGCTCGGCGGGCGACAGTCCCGCGTCCGCCAGCAGTGACGCGGCGGCGTCCGTCCAGGCGGGCAGCGACCCGGCCAGGAGGCAGACGGGCCAGTCCGAGCCGAACATCAGCCGGTCGGGCCCGAAGGCGTCGAGCACGACCTCCGCGTACGGCCGCAGCCGCGCGGCGTCCCAGTCGTCCCACCGCGCCTCGGTGATCATGCCGGAGAGCTTGCAGGTCACGTTGGGCAGGGCCGCCAGCTCGCGGATCAGCCCGGCCCAGGGGTCGAGCCGCCCGTCGGCGATCGGCGGCTTGGCGACGTGGTCCAGCACGAGGCTCAGTCCGGGCAGCGCGTGTGCCGTCTCGATGGCGGCGGGCAACTGGTGGGGCAGGACCAGCAGGTCGTAGCTCAGCCCGGCGTCCGCCACCCGCCGCAGTCCCCGTCGCACGTCGTCGCGGGCCAGCCAGCGCGGGTCGGACTCGGCCTGGACGAGGTGCCGGATGCCGCGCAGCAGTTCTCCTCCCGGTGAGGCGCGCAACGCGTCGAGTTCGCCGGCGAGGTCGGGCCGGGTCAGGTCCGCCCAGCCGACGACGGCGCCGACGGGGCCGGGCCGCGCCGCCGTCGCGAGGAACTCCCGGGTCTCCTCCGCGTCGGGCAGCACCTGCACGAGCACCGACGCGCCGATGCCCGTCCCGGCCGCGGCCTCCGCGTAGTCGGAGAGCGTGAAGTCGCGGCGGATGGGCGACATCCCGGCGGGGCCCAGCCATGCCTGGGGACGCCGGGCCAGGTCCCAGAGGTGATGATGGGCGTCGACGTACGTCATCGCAGTGCCTCCCGCGCCAGCTGTCTGAGGGGTTTGCCGGTGGCCGCGGCGAGCTCGGCCAGGTCGTCGTACTCGGGTTTGGCTCCCCACGGCCCGTGTTTGATCCGGACCGTCCGGCCGTACAGCTCGACGGTCTCGAAGCGCCGGGACAGCACGAGCTTGTCCACCGTGCCGCGGCGCAGCCCGAGGGTGCCGGTCTCGGTGAAGATCAGGTCGCAGAGGCGGTCGGCCAGCGCGGGGTCGGCCAGGACGTGCAGGACGTGGGCCGGACGGCCCTTCTTCATGACGGCCGGGGTGACCCAGGCGTCGGCGGCGCCGGCCGCGAGGGCCCGCTCGATGACGTGGCCGAGGGTCTCGCCCGTCACGTCGTCC
This sequence comes from Streptosporangium sp. NPDC048047, assembly GCF_040653115.1. Taxonomy (NCBI): domain Bacteria; kingdom Bacillati; phylum Actinomycetota; class Actinomycetes; order Streptosporangiales; family Streptosporangiaceae; genus Streptosporangium; species Streptosporangium sp. NPDC048047. The sequence goes on from NZ_JBEZNH010000016.1 coordinate 83,054, forward strand.
AGGTTCGTCGACAGGACCACCTGAGTACAGAGTTCCGGTTCCGGCGCCGTCCCGGTCGCGGACTCCGGTACGGGTCCGGACTCCGATACGGACTCGGGATCCGGAGCGGTCCCGCCGGTCGGTCCGGGCCGCGTCGTGCCGGTCGCGGGCCCGGGTACGGCCCCGGCGGCCGACCCGGCCTGCGCCGTCCCCTCCGGGGGTTCTCCGAGGATCGCCACCGTCACGTTGGGCCGGTCGGGCAGCACGCGGGTGCCCGCGCCGTACCCCGTGGCCCGGAGGGTCATCTCCGGCGGAGGGCCGTACACCGTGTGGAGCGCGCGGAGCAGGGCCGCCCCCGTCGGCGTGACCGTCTCCCCCGGCGCCGCGTCACCGCGGACCCGGGCCCCGGCGAGGAGCGCGAGGGTGGCGGGCGCGGGCACCGGCAGCACCCCGTGCCGGGTCCGTACGGTGCCGGAGCCCATGGGCAGCGGCGCGCAGTGGACGCGCGTGACGCCGAGTTCGGCGATCGCCGCCGCGCAGCCGACGATGTCGACCAGTGTGTCGTGCCCGCCGAGCTCGTGCAGGTGCACCTCGGCGACCGGCACACCGTGCAGGGCGCCCTCGGCTTCGGCGATCGCGGTCAGGGCGGCGCCGGCGACGGCGAGCCCCGTCCGGGCCGCCATTTCGATCAGCTCCGAGGCGGCGCGTTCGGTGGCGTCGTCGTCGACCTCGACCCGGACGCGGGTGGCGACGAGCGCGCCGGTGCGGACCCGCTCGGCGTCCAGCCGCCAGCCGGTCAGACCGGTCGCGGCGACCGCCTTCCGCACGCCCTCGAGCGAGGCGCCGGCGTCCAGCAGCGCGGCGAGCAGCATGTCCCCGGCGAGGCCGGTGAAGGGGTTCAGATAGAGGATCATGCCTGTTCCCCGACCGTCGTCTCCGGCGAGGAGCCCGCGGCTTTCCCGGTGAGAAGGGTCATGCCTGTTCCTCGGCCGCCGTCTCCGGCGAAGAGCCCGCCGCCGTCTCCCGTGGGGGGCCCGCCGCCGCCCCCGCCGGCTTCCTGGTGAGGCGGTAGGCGGCGAGGGCCGCGCCGAACCCGGAGTCGATGTTGACCACGGTGATCCCGGCCGCGCACGAGGTGAGCATGGCGAGCAGGGCCGTCACGCCCTCCAGCGCGGCGCCGTACCCGGTGGAGGTGGGCACGGCGATCACCGGCGTCTCGACCAGGCCGCCGACGACGCTCGCCAGCGCCCCCTCCATGCCCGCGATGACGATCACGCTGTCGGCCGCGCGCAGGTCTCCGGCGGCGGCGAGCACCCGGTGCAGCCCCGCCACGCCCACATCCCTGATCACCGTGGTCCGCAGGCCGAGGGCGGACGCGACGGCCGCGGCCTCGGCGGCCACCGGGCCGTCCGCGGTTCCGGCCGTGACCACGGCGACCGTGTGCCCGATCGGCCGGGCCCGCCGCCAGGTCAGCAGCCGCGCGTCCCGGTCGTACCGGCCGCCGGGAACGACCTCGATGACTGCCGACGCGGCATCCGGTCCGACCCGGGTCACGAGGACGGGCCCGGTGTTCCGGTCCAGCAGCGCGGTGACGATCCCGATGATCTCGGCCACCTGTTTGCCCGGGCCGTAGACGATCTCGGGCAGTCCCTGGCGGGCCTCGCGGTCGAGGTCGAGGCGCGCGTATCCGAGGTCGAGGGCGCCGCTCACGGCTTCTCCTCTCGCGGCGGTCTCCGGCGGAGCACGGTCACCCTCCGGCGAGGTAGGGGATGGTCATGGGCCCCTCCGGCAGGACGCAGACCCGTCCGGGCAGGGCGCGCACGGTGGCGGCGACGTCCTCGGTCCGCTCCAGGTGGGCGGCGGCGAGGTCGGCGTCGCCGAGGTGGGAGGTGTGCATGATCACGCGGGCGTGCCGCTGGATGCGGGCCTGGATCTGCACCTGCCACTGGTCGGGCACGGTCTCGGTGCGGCGGGAGATCTCCTCGAACAGCGCGTCCGGGGAGGCCGCGGAGGTGAGAACCTCCCGGTAGGAGCCGTGGTCGGGGAAGCCGTCCCGGCACTCGGCGGCGCAGACGATGGTCCCGCCGGGCCGGACGACCTGGGCGGCGGCGCTCATGCCCTTGACCGACTGGTAGAGGTTCTGGTCGAGCGGGAAGCCCGCGTTCGTCGTCACGACCACGTCGAAGGGCTCGGCGACCGGGCGCATCGCGGCGGCGCGGGCGGCGGCCGTGGCGGCGGCGTGCATCGGCGCCAGGTCGCCGCCGAACGCCCGCACGATCCGCTGCTCGCGGTTCAGCACGACGTCGAGGGCGAAGGTGACGCCGGTCGCGGCGGCTATGGCGCGGACGTCGTCGTGGACGGGGTTGCCCTCGATGACCCCCCAGGTGGCCCGGGGGTCTCCGATGCGGGCCGCGTCGTGCAGGGTGAGCACGGTCTCCAGGGCGGCGAGGCCGGGCGCGACCAGCTTCGGGCCGCCGGAGAACCCGGCGAAGAAGTGCGGCTCGACGAACCCGGTGGTGATCCGCACGTCGGCGTCGGCCCACTCCCGGTTCAGCCAGACGGGGACGTCCTTGCCGTGGCGGCCCATCCACTTCAGGGAGGAGGCGTCGCGGGCGTCGTGGTTGACGATCCGTACGGTGTCCGCGACCTCGTCGCCGAACATCGCGCGCAGCTCGGCTTCGGTGTTGCCGCGGTGCGTGCCGGTGGCCACCAGGATCACGACGTCGTCCAGGCCGACGATCCCGTCCAGCTCGGCCAGGATCGCCGGGATCATCACGTGGCGCGGCTGGGGTCTCGTGCCGTCGCAGGCGGAGATCGCCACCGTCTGGCCTGGGCGCACCCGCTCGCGCAGCGGCGGGCCCGCGACGGGTTCGCGCAGGGCCCGTCGCAGCTCGGCGGCCTCATCGGCCACGGCGGGCCGGGCGATGGGTGTGATCACGGTCGTCCGGTCGTCCGGCAGGTCCACCGCGAGACCGTCGGTGCCGTAGGCGAGCTCAACCCGCATCGTCCAGCTCCCTCCACAGTTCCCCGGGCACGGGGACGGCGGCGAGGTCGAGGTCCTCCCGGATCTCCTCCGCGCTGCGCGCCCCGATCAGGACCGTGGTGACGGCCGGGTGCCGGTGCGGGAACCGCAGGGCCGCGGCGGGCAGCGGCACGCCGTACGAGGCGCAGATCCGCCCCAGCCGCCGGGCGCGCTCCACCACCTCGGCCGGGGCGGTGTCGTAGTCGTAGGTGGTGCCGCCGGCCAGGACGCCGCTGTTGAACACCCCTCCGGCGATCACGGCGACGCCGCGCCGGTCGCACTCGGGCAGCAGTTCCCCCGCGGCGGAGCGGTCGAGCAGCGTGTACCGTCCGGCGACGAGCACCGCGTCGAGGTCCGTCTCGCGGACGAACCGGGTGAGCATCCGGGCCTGGTTCATCCCGGCGCCGATCGCGCCGACGACCCCCTGGTCGCGCAGCTCGGCCAGCGCCGGGTACGCCTGGCCCGCGGCCTGCTCCCAGTGGTCGTCGGGGTCGTGGATGAACACCAGGTCGAACCGGTCGAGCCCGGTGCGCCGCAGGCTGTCGTCCAGCGAGCGCAGCACGCCGTCGCGGCTGTAGTCGCGCACCCGGACGTAGCCGGTGCTGCCGGGGAAGCCGTCGGCCTCGCCCTCGCCGGGGACCAGCACGCGGCCCACCTTCGTGGACACGACCGCCTCGGCCGCGCCCTGCGGCAGGCCGCGCAGGAAGCGGCCGAGGCGCTCCTCGGCGAGGCCGGTGCCGTAGTGCGGCGCGGTGTCGAAGTAGCGGATCCCCGCCTCCCACGCGGCGGCGAGGGTCCGCTCGGCCTGCTCCTCGCTCACCGGGGAGAACAGCCCCGCCAGCGGGGCGGTGCCGAGGCCGTACGGTCCCAGCCGGGCCGCGAGGCCGGAGTCCGGCCGGGCCCCGGAGGCGCCCGGTGCGGCTTCCCGAGCGCCGGAACCGAAGCCGGGTACCGCTTCCGGAGCGCCGGAGCCGGGCGCCGGGGCCGGGACGCCGGGGCCGGAGCCCGCCGTCACGACGACACCGGTCGCAGGCGCAGGCCGGCCATCCCGCCGTCCACGGCCAGCTCGATCCCGACCGTCGAGCCCGACCTCGGGCTCGCGAGGTACGCCACCGCCTGGGCGACCTCCTCGGCCGCCACCAGGCGGCCGTGCGGCTGGCGCGCGGACAGCGCGGCGCGCTCGGCCGCCGGGTCTGGGGCGGCGTCCAGCAGCCGCCCGACCCAGGGGGTGTCGACGGTGCCGGGGTTGACGCAGTTGACGCGGATGCCCTCGCGGATGTGGTCGGCCGCCATCGCGCGGGTCAGCGCGAGCACCGCGCCCTTGGACGCCGAGTACAGCGCCCGCTGCGGCAGCCCGGCCGTGGCGGCGATCGAGCAGGTGTTGACGACCGCCGCGTGCGGGGACTCGCGCAGGTACGGCAGCGCCGCCCGGGTCACGCGGGCGATCCCCACGACGTTCAGGTCGAACACCCGCAGCCACTCGGCGTCGTCGTTGTCGGCGACCGTGCCCTGCGCGCCGATGCCCGCGTTGTTCACCAGCACGTCGATCCGGCCGTACCGCTCCGCCACCGCCGTGACGGCCGCGCGCACGGCGGCGTCGTCGGTCACGTCGCAGACGAACTCGGTGTCCCGCAGGTCCAGGACGGCCACCCGGGCGCCCCGCGCGGTCAGCTCCTCGGCGACGGCCCTGCCGATGCCCGAGGCGCCGCCGGTGACGACGGCCACCAGACCGTCGAACTCCCCCTGGCTCATGCCGCCCCCTCGCGAAGCACCCCGCGCCCGGCGATCCGCTCGCTCATGCCGCTCCCTCGCCTAGAGGCTCGGGATCGCATTCGCGAAACGCCCCGTACTCACCGATTCGCTGGCTCATGCCTGCCCCATCCGCTGGCGCTGACGGCCCAGGCCGTCGATCTCCAGCTCCACCACGTCGCCCTTGCGCAGGTACGCCTCCGGGCCGCGGCCGAGCGCCACCCCCGCCGGGGTGCCGGTGTTCACCACGTCGCCCGGCTCCAGCACCATGAACTGGCTGAGATACCAGATCACGTGGTGCACGCCGAAGATCTGGTTGCCGGTGCTCCCGTCCTGGCGGAGCTCGCCGTTCACCCACAGCCGCAGGCCGAGCGCCTGCGGGTCGCCGACCTCGTCCGCCGTGACCAGCCACGGGCCGAGCGGGTTGAACGTCTCACACGACTTGCCCTTGTCCCACTGGCCGCCGCGCTCGTTCTGGAACTCGCGCTCGGACACGTCGTTGGCGATCGCGTACCCGGCGATCACGTCCGCCGCCTCCTCGGGGGAGGACAGGTAGCGGGCCGTGCGGCCCAGGACCACCGCGAGCTCGACCTCGTAGTCGGTCTTCACGCTGCCGCGCGGGACCAGGACCTCGTCGTCGGGGCCGACCATCGTGTTGGACGCCTTCATGAAGACGACCGGCTCGGCGGGGATCGCGGCCCCGGTCTCCTCGGCGTGGTCGGAGTAGTTCAGGCCGATACAGATGATCTTTCCGGGCCTGGCGACCGGCGCACCGATCCGCTCGTACGGCCCGGCCTCGGGCAGCTCGCCGGCGTCGAGAGCGGACCGTACGCGTTCGAGGCCCCCGCCGGCGAGGAACGCCCCGTCGATGTCCGCCGTCAGCGACGACAGATCGAGCACCCGGCCGTCCGGCCCCAGCACACAGGGCCGCTCCCGGCCCTCCGGTCCCACTCTCAGCAGCTTCACGGTCGCCTCTTCCAGCAATTCACCCGATGTATCGGACCGGTCGAGCCTCCCATATTCATCGGGTCGAAGTAAAGCGTCTCCCTTACCATCACGCGGTCATGGCTTGACCGCACCTGGAGCGCAACGTACTGTCCGCCGTATTCGTTGGATGAATTTGGAGCAGGCATGCCCACCATCACCTCCGTAGACGTGATCGACATCAGGTTCCCCACCTCGGCCACCCTCGACGGGTCGGACGCGATGAACCCCGACGGCGACTACTCGGCCGCATACGTCGTCCTCGGCACGGACGGCGATCTGTCGGGGTACGGCCTGACCTTCACGATCGGGCGCGGCAACGACCTCTGCGTGGCGGCGGCGCGGCAGATCGGCGCCCGGCTGGCCGGCCGCGACGTGGACACGCTGGCCGGGGACCTCGGCGGCCTCTACCGCGAGATCATGGCCGACAGCCAGATGCGCTGGCTGGGCCCGGAGAAGGGCGTGGTGCACCTGTCCGCCGCGGCCGTGCTCAACGCCGCCTGGGATCTCGCCGCCCGCCGGGCGAGCAAGCCCCTCTGGCGGTTCGTCGCGGACATGTCCCCCGAGGAGCTGGTGGCCGCCTGCGACTTCAGCTACCTGTCGGACGTGCTCACCCCGGCCGAGGCCGTGGAGATGCTCGCCGCGCTCGCGCCCACGCGCGGGGAGCGGATCGCCGAGCTCGCCGGACACGGCTACCCCGCCTACACCACCTCCCCGGGCTGGCTGGGCTACGACGACGACAGACTGCGGCGCCTGTGCCGCGAGGCGGTCGCCGACGGCTGGACCCACGTCAAGCTCAAGGTCGGCGCGGACGTCGAGGACGACGTGCGCCGGCTGTCCATCGCCCGCCAGGAGCTGGGCGACCGCACGCTGATGATCGACGCCAACCAGGTGTGGGACGTCCCGCAGGCCGTCGAGTGGGTGAACCGGCTCGCGCCGTACGGGCCGCTGTGGATCGAGGAGCCGACCAGCCCCGACGACGTCCTCGGCCACGCCGCCATCCGCAAGGCGGTCGCCCCGGTCGGCGTCGCCACCGGAGAGCACTGCCACAACCGCGTCATGTTCAAGCAGTTCCTCCAGGCCGGGGCCATCGACTTCTGCCAGATCGACTCCTGCCGCCTGGCGTCGGTCAACGAGATCGTCCCGGTCCTGCTGATGGCCGCGAAGTTCGGCGTGCCGGTGTGCCCGCACGCGGGGGGCGTGGGCCTGTGCGAGCTGGTCCAGCACATGTCGATCGTCGACTACGTCTGCGTGAGCGGCAGCCTGGAGGGGCGGGTCCTGGAGTACGTGGACCACCTGCACGAGCACTTCACCGACCCCGTCCGCATCGTCCGGGGCCGCTACCTTCTGCCCGAGGGGCCCGGCTACGGCGCCCGGATGCACCCGGAGTCGGTCGCCGCGTACCGTTACCCCGACGGCGAGCAGTGGGGGGTGTAGCGGGATGGGCGTCGTGGAGACCGCCATCGACACCGTCAAGCAGCTGATCATCGATGGCGAGCTGCGGCCGGGCCAGAGGCTCCCGGTGGAGAAAGACCTGGCCGAGCAGCTCGGCGTCTCCCGCAACACGCTCCGCGAGGCCGTACGGGCCCTGACGGCGATGCGGGTGCTGCAGACGCGCCAGGGCGACGGGACCTACGTCACGAGCCTGTCCCCCGGCCTGCTCCTGGACGGGATGAGCTTCGTCGCCGACCTGCACCTCGACGCGGGCGCGCGGCAGTTCCTGCACGTCCGCCGGCTGCTGGAGCCGGAGGCGACCGCCCTCGCCGCGACCCGCCTGCCCGGTGACGTCCTGGACCGGCTCGGCGACGTGCTGGCGGAGGCCGAGCGGCTCGCCGGGGAGCCGGACGTGGACCACGACAAGCTGATCGTCCTGGACCAGGAGTTCCACAGCCTCATCACCGCCCACTGCGGCAACCCGGTGCTCGCCGCGGTGATCGAGAACATGTCCGGCCGCACGGTGCGGGCGCGGGTCTGGCGCGGGATGACCGATCCCGGCGCCCTCCGGCGCACGCTGGGCGAGCACCGGTCGATCCACGCGGCGCTGCTCGCGCGGGACCCCGACCGGGCGCGCCTGTACGCGGCCGTCCACATCCTGGGCGTGGAGGAGAGCCTGGCCGGCGACGCGCCGACGGAGACGGGAGCGATGGAGACGGGAGACCCGGATGACTGACGAGAACCGGACGGGCGGCGGGGTCCCGGCGAGCGGGCCCCCGACGGGTGGCGGGGCCCGGACGAGCGACGAGCCCCCGGCGAGCGACGAGGCCCCGACGGATGACGCGATCGGCCGTCTGACCGGGCGGCTGCGGCGGGAGAGCGGGGTGGTCGTCGCCTACTCAGGCGGGGCCGACTCGGCGCTGCTGGCCGTCATGGCCACCCGCGTGCTCGGCGCGCGGGCGCTCGCGGTGACCGCCGTCTCCCCCAGCCTGGCCGCCTCCGAGCGGGCCGCCGCCCGCGGGTTCGCCCGCCGGTACGGCCTGGCGCACCTGGAGGTGTGCACGGACGAGGCCGACCGCCCGGAGTACGCCGCCAACGGCGCGGACCGCTGCTACCACTGCAAGTCGGCGCTGTTCGACGCCCTCGGGCCGCTGGCGGCGGCCATGGGGGCCCGGATCGCCCTCGGCACCAACCTCGACGACCTCGGCGACCACCGGCCGGGACAGCGGGCGGCGGCGGAGCGTGGAGCGATCGCGCCGCTGGTCGACGCCGGCCTGACCAAGGCGGACGTCCGCGCGCTCAGCCGCGGGCTCGGACTGGTCACGGCGGACAAGCCCGCCGCGCCCTGCCTGGCCTCGCGGGTGAGCTACGGCGACCCGGTCACCCCGGAGGTGCTGCGCCGGGTCGAGGCCGCGGAGGCGGCGCTGCGCGACCTCGGTTTCCCGGTGTGCCGGGTGCGCGCCCACTCCGGCGGCACGCTCGCCCGCGTCGAGGTCCCGCGGGACGACATCCCGCGCGCGAGCGAGCTGCGCGAGCGTGTCGACGCGGCCGTCCGCGGCGCGGGCTTCACCTTCTGCTCGCTGGACCTGTCGGGCTTCGCCTCCGGCCGCCTCAACGCGTTGCTGCCGCTGCTCCCTTCCTAGGTTCCGTTCTGTGGACCTTTTCGCCCGCCGCGATCGTCCAGGCGAGGATCCGCAGAACAGAACCTGGATTCCGTTTCGGCGTGGCCTCCGGTCAGCCCACGGCGTAGGCGCGGGTGATCGTCTGGGTCAGGCCGGCGCCCGCCGTGTCGGTCATGGCCGCGCGCAGGGAGACGAACCCGGCCGCGGACGGGTTCCGCAGCACGGCGGTCCAGCCGGAGCCGGTGCGGACGAGCGGGACGGGACGCCAGCTCGCCCCGTCGTCGGCGGACATCTCCAGGCGGATCGACCTCGTCTCCGCCGCGGCGGCGCCGGGGTTGCGCTCGATCCACACGGACATGCGCGTCACGCCGCCCGGCTTGGCGCGGTTCGAGTCGTCCAGGCCGTCGGGACGGTAGCGGACCGCCGTCAACGGCAGCGGCCGCGCCTTGTCCGTGGTCGCGGACCGGAACGTCCAGGTGGACTCCACCCCGGTGGAGAGCACCGAGTGCGGCACCTGCCTGCGCATCGAGGCGGTGAGCGTGTAGGCGCCGGCCCCCGCCGGGAGATCGGCGTGGAGTTCGCATCCTTCCGGCTGGTAGATCCAGCAGCCCGCGAGGTCGGCGCGGGCCAGCGTCCTGCCGTCCCGGGTGAGGGTGGCGGTGCCGGTGGCGGCTGTGTCCGACCCCGTCCTGCCCGGACGCCCGTCGGCGAACATGCCGCCCCCGGAGAAGGCCAGTTCGTCGCCGGTACGGCTGCCGCCCGGCAGCAGGAACGACGGACCGGTGACCGCGGCGTTCCAGACCTCCTCGCTCTCCCCGCGCTTCGCGGTCCCGCCGTCGAAGAGGAGGGAGGTGCCGGTCTCGAGTCCGCTCTCGTAGGTCACCCCGGGGGTCCGGTACTGGACGAGCGTGCCGGGCAGGGGGAGGTCGTGGACCAGCGACCCCAGGGAGGAGCCCGGGAAGCCGGGAAAGGGCAGCCCGGCCAGCGGCGTCCCCGTGGCCGCGACGCCCGAGGCCCGGTAGGTGGTGGAGATCTTCGCCAGTTCCTTCTGCCTGGCACGGTGGACGGGGTCGCCGGGGATGCCGTCGGTGTGGCGGTCGACGAGGTCGTAGACGTACGGGCTGGGAGAGACGTCCCTGCTCAGCCACGTGGTCCTCAGCGTGTAGGTCAGGCCGGGCCGGCGGACGGGGACGACGAAGAACTCGGCGTTGGGATTCAGGCCGGTGAGCATGGAGAAGCTCCACGCGCCGTGGGCCAGCCCGAACTCGAAACCGCGCCGGATCTGGGCGCTCGGGTCGTCGAGCGTGACCCCGGTCGCCCTGCCCTGACGCGCGTCCACCGCCAGCCGGACGCCGTCGCCGTCGACCCTGAGCGGGGAGACTGCGACGGTGCCGGCCAACTTTCCGTCGATCCTCTCGGCGGTCTCGGTGTAGACGCTCCAGTCGCCCTTGGGGAGCCGTACCGTGGCCGTGCCGTCGTGGAACACCGGCTCGATGACGGTCCCGGTCGCCGGGTCGTAGATCTGCGCCATCCAGGGATCGACCGGCTGCCCCTGCCTGCCGACGACGGTGATGGTGACGTCGTAGGACTCGGGCTCGACGTAGGCGCCGGCCACGGTGCGGATCACCGTGGCACCCGCGGTGGCGGTGACCGTACCGGCGTAGTCGCCCGGGGCCTTGCCGGTCGCGTCGATGGTGAGCGTGACCGACGCCTGTCCCCCGGCGGGCACGTCGAGTTTGCGTGCGTCGAGTCCGATCGCCTCTCCCTCGCCGGTCAGGTCGAGGCTCACCGGGGTGTCGCCGGAGTTGGTGTAGGTGATGGTCCCGGTCTTGGTGCGCTCCTTCGGGCCGTTCCAGGGGAAGGCCGCCCAGGCGTCCGTCGCCTGGGCGGTGACCTGCTGCCTCAGGGCGCGGACCACGTCCACCCGCCCGGTGCCCTGCCGGTACGGCGTGACCCCGGGCGAGGGAACGGCGCTGCCGGTCAGAGCGGCCTTGAGGCGCTGTCCCGTCCAGTCGGGGTGACGCTGGGCGAGGATCGCCGCGGCTCCCGCCACATGCGGCGTCGCCATCGAGGTTCCGGACATCGCCACGTGCCCGCCGTCGGTGCCGGCCTCCGCCGCGACGATGCCGACACCCGGCGCGGTGATGTCCGGTTTGACGGCATGGTCGCCCGCACGGGGGCCGGTGCTGGAGAAGTCCGCCATCCGGTCCCGCCCGTCGACGGCGCCGACCGCGAGGGCGGCGTCGGCGCTGGCAGGACTGCCGACCGGTGCTCTTCCGCTGTTGCCCGCGCCGACGACGAACAGTGTGCCCGCCTTCGCCGAGAGCGTGTTCACCGCCTGTTCCACAGGGTCGATCCCGGGCTCGTCGGGGGCCGCCATGCTGAAGTTGACGATCTTGGCCTTGACCTCCAGGGCGGCCCACTCCATGCCCGCCACAACGGCGGACTCGGAGGCGCCGCTCGCCCCGCCCACCTTTCCGACGGCCAGCCGCGCGCCGGGGGCGACGCCCCGGTACTTCTCGTCGTTGCCCGCGACGGTCGAGGCGACGTGGGTGCCGTGACCGAGGTCGTCGCGGATATCGGGATCGTCGCTGAAGTTATGCGTCTGCGTCACCACGCCCTTCAGATCCGGATGGTCGGGGTCGTAGCCGGAGTCGAGGACGGCGACCGTGACGCCCTCGCCGGTCATCCCCTGCTTCCACGCCTCGGTGGCGCCGATCTGCGCGGTGCTCCGGTCGAGGGTGTAGGACAGGCGGCCGTCCAGCCAGATCTTCGCCGTGCCCGCGGCCAGCGTGCGGGCGCCGCCCGCCATGTCCTTCCATGCTTGAGCCGCGCCGCTCTTCGGCAGGCTGAGCGTGGTCATGCCGAGGCCGGCGAGCCCCTTGACGTCCTGCGCGCTCCTGAGGGCGGGGGCCTGGCCGGTGCCCGACTGCGTGATCAGCGGGATGTCGGCCCGGTCGGCGTCCCCGTACCGCCACTCCAGCAGCTGGGTGACGTCGAACAGCCGCCGGTCGAGCGTCCCCCGGGTGAGCAGGGGCTGGGCGTCGGACGGCACCACGTACAGGTGCCCTTCACGCACCTGGCTCCTGAAGCCGACGGACTCCCTGCCGGGGCCGGGCTCGACCCGGTGCCCGCGGCCGGTCACCACGACCCGGTCGCCGGTGATCAGGGTCACCCCGTTCGGCCGCCGGGAAGGGGCCTGTGACGCGGGGGCGGGTGTGGGCGTGGGGGCGGCGCTCGCGATCGTCGTCATCGCCACGACGGTGGCGAGGAGCGGTCTTCCAAGGATCATGACCCGTCACCGCCCGCCTGCGGAAGCCCGTCCGTCCAGTCGGTGGTCAACAGGAGGAGTTCGTAGGGGGACCCCGACACGCTTCCGTCGTTGCCCAGGAGGTAGTTCGTCCGGGTCACCCGGGCGGTCTCGGGATCGACGACCAGCGTGATCTCCTCTCCGCCGTCGGGGTTGGGGATCAGCAGTTTCCGGCCGCCCTCCACCGCTCCCGCGTCCCGGACCCCCGGGACGGCGGCGAGGCTCCGGAACGCCGCGGAGCGGGCCTTCGGCGGCGTCGGCAGCTCCGAGATCAACGCGATCAGGGGAAGGATGGGGTCCCCTCGCTGTTCGGAGAGGAGCATGTCCTCTTCACGTCCCCGAAGCCCGGCGATCCACGCGTTCAGCGCCTCGGGATCCTCCGGCAGCCCTTCGAGGTCCTCGAAGCCCACCTTGGCGCCCTTGAGCATGAACGGGTCCGGGTCCGGGTCCGGGCCCGGGTTCGGGGCCGGTACGACGGCGTCGGGTGGATCACCCGGCTCGCCCCTGGTCCAGCGCCTGCCGTCCCGGGCGGTCCAGCTGTCCATGGGCGGGATCTCCGGATCCTGCCAGTCGGACCTGACGTGCCAGTAGGTCCCGGAGTCCTGCGGCGCGTTCTCCGCGCTGACGGCCGCCATGAGCAGGACCTCCCTGCCCTGGGCCGGCGTGCCGTCGGGCGTGGTCCCCCCGGTGGCGAGCACGGCGACGGCCGCCGCCGCGGCGACGGCGGCCAGACCGAGCCCCTGCGTGAACCACCCGATCCGCCGGGGCGCGCGGCCGCGCATCCTGGCCTGGAGCCGCCTCCTGCTGCGGGCGACCGCCTCGGCGGGCGGCTCGGGCCTGCCCAGCAGGGTGGCGAGCGGGGTCAGGTCGTCATCCACGGATCATCTCCTTGTCGATGAGGGCGAGCATCTTCGTACGGGCCCGGCTGAGCCTGGAGCCCACGGTGCCGACGGCGATGCCGAGCGCCTGGGCGATCTCCTCGTAGCCGAGCTGGCCCAGCGCCACGAGGAGCAGGACGTCGCGCTCGCCCCCGGAGAGCGCGGCGAGTGCCCGGGCCAGGTGCGGCTGCATGCGCTGGGCGGCGACGGAGGTCACGACCCGGTTCTCGTGGCCTTCCACGACGGGTTCCGGCCCCAGCCGGGCCAGCGCCCGGTAGCGGCGGGTCTCCTTGCGCCGGTGCCTGGCGATGAGGTTGGTGGCGAAGCCGAACAGCCAGGGCCGCAGGCTCCCGAGTTCCGGGTCGAACCGGTCGCGCTGGTCGAAGGCCAGCAGGAACGTCTCGGCGGTGATGTCCTCGGCGATCTGCGTGTCCAGCCGGCCGGCCACGTACCGGTAGATGTCGCGGTAGTAGCGGTCATGCACCTCGGTGAACAGCTCGGGGTCACGCCGGTACCGGGCGACGAGTTCGGCGTCGGTGACCGGTTCGCTCACTGCCGCGATCAAATTCTCTTCTCCGACATGAGCCTTCCTTCCGGATTTCGGTTGCGATCACCCATCCTTCGCCGCAGGACCGGATCTTCTTCCCATTCGGCCGGATCCGGCGTCCCACCGCCGGAACGCGCGTGGAACGCGAGGCCGGAGTGCGGGGCCGGAGCGCGAGGCCGGGAGCCGGAGACACTACGGACACGACGAACCGGGCCCGCCGTTCAGGCGGACCCGGTGAGTGCCTCTCCGGTGTGCGGTTCCTCGCCGCTCAGGCGAGCCCGGCGGATCCCTTCCCGGCTCCCGGGACGCGGCCCTCCCGGCCCGGCAGGCAGAGCCAGGCCGAGACCAGGCCGCCGAGCGCGCAGACGGCCCACAGCGCCCACTCGTCCAGGGCGTACACCGCGCCGCCGATGATCGGTCCGACGCCGGTGCCCGCCGCGATGGCGGCGCCGTACAGGCCCTGGTAGCGCCCGGCCATGGCGGGCGGAGCGAGGTCGCTCAGGTGGGCGCTGGCCATCGAGGCGTACAGCATCTCCCCGAGCGTCCACAGCAGTACGGTGGCCGCCAGCCAGCCCATGCCGCCCGCCAGGCCGGTCAGGGCCAGGCCGGCGCCGGTCAGGACGTTGCTCAGCGCGAGGACGTAGCCGGGGGTGCGGCGGGAGACCAGGCCGGTGACCGGCAGTTCGAGCAGCAGGACCAGCACGCCGTTGAGGCCCATCAGCAGGCCGAAGTCGGCCGCGGACAGGTGGTGCGCGTCGATGTGCAGCGGCAGGCCGACGGTGGACTGGATGTAGACGAACTCGGCGATCAGCGTCATGAGCAGGAAGCGCCGCAGGCGGCGGTCGGCGAGCGCCCGGCGGTAGCCCGGCTGCGGCGTCCCGGCGGCGGGGTCCGGCTCCGGGTCGTCCGGGGCGCGGGCCACGTCCCGCAGCAGGACGGCCGCTATGGCGGCGAACAGCAGGCAGGCCACGGCGTTCCCGACGAACAGCGCCACGTAGGACACCGTGGCCAGGAACCCGCCGAGCACGCCGCCGATCGCGGCGCCGACGTTCATCGCGAAACGGTGCACGGCGAAGGCCGCCAGCCGCTGCTGGGTGGTCGTCGTGGCGTCCATGAGCAGCGCGGCCGACGCGGGCCGGTAGACCTGGGAGGCCGTACCGGCGAGGAAGGCCAGCGTGACCAGCACGGGCAGCGAGTCCGACGCCGGGATGGCGGCCGTCGGCCCCGCCGTCGCCAGCATGGACGCCACGATGGTCCAGCGGCGCCCGATCCGGTCGGCGAGGTAGCCGCCGACCGCGTTGCCGAGGACGTTGCCCAGCCCGGCGCCGCCGAGCACCAGCCCGGCCGCCGCGGGCGGGATGTCCCGGCTGGTGAGGTAGAGGACCATGAAGACCGGCAGGAAGTTGCCGACCCGGACGACCAGCATGCCGAGGCCGAGGATCCACACCGGCGCGGGCAGCCGCCGTACGGTGTCGCGGAAACGGGGACTGCTGTCGTCCGACTGCGGCGCGCGTACGCTCACGGGACCGCCTCGGTGCGGATGGCGACCATCGCCGCCAGCCGCTCGCACGCGGCGGCGGCCTCCTCGGCCGTCCCGCCCCGCGCCAGGACGTGCCCGACCCGCTCCTCGCTCCAGGTGAGCGGGGGCACCTCGTCCCCCGGCCGGACCGAGATCTCCAGCTCCACCAGCGCGGGGTCGGCGAGGACGTCCTCGACGCCGGTCACCTCGGTCACCCTCCCCGGGGGCGGGGTGAGGAAGCGGATCGCGGCGCCGGCCCGCGGCAGGGGCGACCTGGTCAGCGGCTCGATGAGCCCGAGCCGCGAGCCGAGCGCGTGGCGGTCCATGTCGACGCCGTAGGCGATCTCGGTCAGCTCGTTGATCCGGTCGCCGCCGATGCGGGTGTGCGACTCGATGATCCGCGGTCCTCGGCCGGTCAGCTTGACCTCGGTGTGGCCGGGGCCGTCGCTCAGGCCGACCGCGTCGAGGAAGGTCATGACCAGCCGTTCGACCTCGCGCAGCAGCGGCTCGGGGTGCCGGCTGGGACAGGAGTGGCCGACCTCCACGAAGCCCGGCCCGCCGAGCACCTTGTCGGTCACGCCGACGAGGACGTGGCGGCCGCCGAAGCTCAGCGTCTCCACGCTGATCTCCGGCCCGTCGAGGAACTCCTCCATGAGGAACCGGTCGAGGGGCCCGGCCAGGTCGGACCTGTCGAACCGCGCCTCCAGCTCGCGGAAGCGCGCCGGGATCGCCGCGAGGTCCGCCTCGTCGCGTACGGCGAACACGCCGATGCTGCCCGCCTCGCAGACCGGTTTCACGAAGATCGGCAGCCCGTGGGCCGCGACGAACTCCCGCAGGTCCCGCTCGGTCTCCCCCACGGCGGCGGCGACCGGGCTGACGCCCAGTTCGTTGAGCCGCCGCCGCATCCGCCACTTGTCCAGCAGCAGGTCAACCGTCTCCAGCGAGTGCCAGCCCAGCCCGAGCATCCGGTCGATCTCCGCGGCGGGCCGGACGCCGAGCTCGTACAGCGACACCACGCCGTCGAAGGGATACGCCCGGTGGAGCGCCCGCACCAGCGGCAGCAGCCGTCCGGTGTCGGTGTAGTCGACGAGCAGCGCCTGGTCGACGTAGGGCCAGTGGGCCCGGTCGTACTGGCCGGGCTGCTGGATGTAGACGACGCCCATGCCGAGCTCGTGGGCCTTGCGCACGAGCTTGGGCCGGCCGCCGATCAGGGCTATCCTCGGCCGTCCGGTCCCGTCGCCGGTTCCGTGTGACGTCGCGTGCCCGGTCTCATGTGACATCGTCGGTCCTCCTCCGGTCGGCCCGCGCATCGGCGAAGGGCATCTCCGCCAGCGCCGCACGATCGATCTTCCCAGGCCGGTTCAGGGGAAGACGGTCAAGCCACACGTGGAAACGCGGAACCATGTGCCGCGGCAGACGGTCGCGGAGGCGGCCGGAGATCTCCTCATCGGACAGCGGCGTGCCGGCCAGGAAGGCGACGAGGGCCGCGCCTCCGGGGGCGTCCCGGCGCAGCAGCACCGCCGCGTCGGCCACCCCCGGGCATCCGCGCAGGGCGTGTTCCACCTCTCCGATCTCGACGCGGAACCCGCTGATCTTGATCTGGTCGTCGGTGCGGCCGAGGAAGACGTACTCCCCGTCGGGCCGCCGCCGTACGCGGTCCCCGGTGGCGTACATGCGCCGGCCGGGGGCGCCGGCGAACGGGTCGGGCAGGAACACCGCCGCCGTACGGCCGGGCAGCCCGAGGTATCCCCTGGCCAGGCCGACGCCCCCGATGTACAGCTGGCCCGCCGCCCCATCGGGGACGGGGTTCAGCTCCTCGTCGAGGACGTAGGCCCGGACGCCCCGGATCGGCCTGCCGATCGGCGCCCAGCGCGGCGTGGACTTGTCGCAGCGATACCACAGGGGCGCGACCGAGGTCTCGGTGGGTCCGTAGCCGTTGCACACGACCAGCGGGTCGGCGTCGGCGAGGCCGGGCCCGTCGAGCTGGGAGCCGCCGGTGATCACCAGCCGCACCCCGGCCCCGGCCAGCCGCGGCAGCAGCGACCCGCCGTAGGGGCCGAGCACCGCGGCCGGGATCTCCAGCACGGTCGCCCCCAGCGCCCGTACGGCGTGCGGCATCCTGGTCGCGGGCAGGTCTCCGGGGTCGGGGACGGCGACGCAGCCGCCGCAGCACAGCGGCATCAGCACGTCGTGCATCGTGCTGTCCACGGTGACCGCGAGCGTCCACAGCATCACGTCGTCCGGCCTGATGAGGTCGAGGTCCTCGATGGAGGCCGTCACCAGGTTGGCGAGGCCCTCGTGCGGCACGCCCACGACCTTCGGGCGGCCGGTCGAGCCGGAGGTGGTGATGGCGTAGGCCAGGTCGAGCGGGTGGGGCGCGGCCGGTGGGACCTCCGCCTCGTCCTCCGGGTCCGCCAGCGTGGGGTCGTCGATGAGCTGGGCTCCGGGCAGCCACCCGGCGGGGGCGGCGGCGAGCACCTGGCGGCATCCGGCGCCGTCGAGGACCTCCCGGTTGCGCGGCGGCGGGTCGCCGGGGTCCAGCGGCAGGCAGGCCGCGCCGGAGCGCAGGATGGCGACGATGCCGGTCAGCGCCTGCGGCCCGCGGGGCGCGACCAGCCCGACGATCCCGCCGGGTCCGGCGCCGCCGCGCCGCAGCCGGGCGGCGAGGCGGGCCGTGATCCGGCCGAACTCCGCGTAGGTCCACGACCCGCCGGAGGTCCTGACCGCGGTGGCGTCCGGCCGTTCCCGCACCTGCCGTTCGAACAGGTCGCACACGGTCGGCGTCACGTGGCCTCCCGCAGGCTCCGCGGCCGCATGTCGGTCCAGTTCGCGTCGATGCGGGCCAGGCACTCCGCCTTCGGCGCCGGACTCCCCTCGGGCCGCCAGCCCGCGGGCAGGTCGCGGCCGGCCGGCCATATCGAGTACTGGTACTCGTCGTTGACCACGACGAGGAACTCTCCGTCATCGGACATCTCGCGCTCGGTCCTCTCTCAACGCCCAGGAGATCGCCTCCGGGAGCACCGACTCCCAGGCGGCGTAGGTGTGGCCGCCGTCGCCGTACTCGCACCGCACCGCGTGGCCGCCGGCGGTCAGCTCCTCGCCGGTGCGCTTGACGGCCTCGACCAGGTCGAGGCCGTCGTCGAGCATGATGTCCGCCTCCTCCCGGCTCGCGTACAGGAAGAGCCGGGCCGGGGCGGAGGCCGCCGGGCCGAGCCGGTGCTCGCTCAGCGGGCCGGACAGCGCGACCGCCCCCTCGAAGACGTCGGGGCGGCGCAGCGCGGCGCGGACCGCCGCGACCGCGCCGAGGCTCGCGCCGACCGCGACCGCCCGGCCCGGCCGCCACCGGTCACCCAGCCGGTCGCGCAGTACGGGCAGCAGCTCGTCGGCGAGCAGGTCCGGGTAGGCGTCGTCGAGGAGCTCCCGGCGGCGGGACGACCAGTCGGCGGGGCTGAGGAAGACCGCCGCGGCCGCGGGGACGCGGCCGTCGCGGACGAGCCGGTCCAGGACCGCCGGGAGGCGCATGACGTCCGCGAAGTCCGAGCCGTCGAGGACGACCAGGGTCCTCGTCACCGCGGCCGTGCCGTCCGGGACGAACAGGTCCACCCGCCGGTCGCCGCCCAGGGCCCGGCCGTGCCAGGTCCGCCGTTCCAGGCGGAGGCCGGCGTCGAGGGCGGCGTCGGCGGCGGGCAGGGTCTCGGTCAGGAGCGCCGCGGCGTAGGCGGCCGGCGTGCGGTGGCGCATCATGAGGCGGAGCGGCACCTCCCGGCCGAGCAGCCGCCGGACGGCCGCGGTCGCCCGCGGCACCAGCAGCGAGTGGCCGCCGTGGTCGAAGAAGTCCTCTCCGGCCGCGAGGGGGCGGCCCAGCACCCGCGACCAGGCCCCGGCGATGTTCGCCTCCAGGCCGTTTCCCGGCGGCGCGGCCGTACCGGGGTGGGGCGGGGCGGTCGATGGGTCGACCGGTGGCAGGCTCGCGCGGTCCACCTTGTTGTTGGGGGTCAGCGGGACGCGCAGGATCCGGACGAGGTGGTCGGGGATCATGTAGGCGGGCAGCGTCTCGCGCAGCCGGTCACGCAGCGCCGCGACGTCCCCGGACCCGTCCGCGCCGTCCGTCACGACGTAGGCGACCAGGGCCGGGCCGGTGGCCGTCTCGGCGCGGACCACGACGGCCGAGGCGGCCCCGTGGCGCAGCAGGGCGTGCTCGACCTCGCTCGTCTCGATCCGGTAGCCGCGGATCTTCACCTGGCGGTCGGCGCGGCCGAGGAAGTCGACGGCGCCGCCGGGCAGCCGGCGGCCCACGTCCCCGGTGCGGTACATGCGGGACCCCGGCGGGCCGTACGGGTCGGGGAGGAACGCCTGCGCGGTCAGCCCCGGACGGTCGTGGTAGCCGCGGGCCAGGCCGTCGCCGGCGAGGTGGATCTCGCCGCGCATGCCGTCCGGGACGGGGCGGAGGTCGCGGTCCAGGAGGTACAGGCGGGTGTGGGGGATGGGGTGGCCGATCGGCACGCGGCCGTCGCCGGGCTCCCCGTCGAAGACGGTGGCCAGCACGGTGCACTCGGTGGGCCCGTAGGAGGCCGTGACCCGGCAGCCGGGCAGCAGCTCGCGGGCGGCGCGGAAGCTCCTGGGGTTGACCACATCACCGCCGACGACGAGCTGCCGCAGGCCGGACAGTCTCCGCAGGTCCCGTTCGGCGAGGAGGTCGAGCTGCGGGGAGACCAGTTTCAGCGTGGTCACGCCGTGGTCGCGGACGACGGCCTCCAGGTCCTCCAGCAGGGCGCCGGTGCCGGTCACCACGACGCGCCCGCCGTGCGCGAGCGGGGCCCACTCCAGGACCGACACGTCGAAGGTGAGCGGCCCGGCCTGCAGGAACGTCGTGCCGGGGCCGATGTCGAGGTAGTGCGGGGCTCCGGCGACGAGCCTGCTGAGCGCACTGTGCGGAACGGCGACCGACTTGGGGGCGCCGGTCGAGCCGGAGGTGGAGATCAGGTAGGCCAGGTCGCCCGGACGCGCGGCCGTCGGCGGGTTCCCGGCGTCGTGGCCGTCCGGGCCGTCCGGGCCGTCCGGGCCAGACGGGCCGGGATCGCCGAGCACCAGCGGCGGCGCGGCGGCGGCGGGGACACGGTGGGCCAGCGACGGGCTGACGACCGTGAGGACCGCCCCGGCGTCGGAGAGCATGAACCGCAGCCTGCCTGGCGGGAAGCCCGGGTCGAGCGGGAAGTACGCGGCGCCGCACTTGGCGATGGCGAGCAGCACGACGAACCGGTCCGTGGTCTGCTCCAGGCAGACGGCCACGACCCGCCCCCGTTCCACACCGCGGGCCGAAAGGTCCCTGGCCAGCCGGTTCGCCCGCCGGTTCAGTTCGCCGTAGGAGAGCTCCTCCCCCGCGAGCTCCCCGGCGGTGCCGGTCACCGCCGTCTCCCGGGGGCGGCGCGCGGCCTGCGCCTCGACCAGCTCCACGATCGTGGCCCGCGGCGCCGGGTCGGCGGCGACCGTCGCCGCAGCGGGTCTCCCGGCGAGGTCCAGTTCGCGCAGCGGCCGGTCGGGCGCCGCCGACCCCTGGGTGAGGAGCCGGACGTAGCGCTCCGCCAGCGCGGCGATCGTCGTCTCGTCGAACAGGGCGGGACGGTAGACGAAGGTGGCGCGCAGCCGTCCGTCCACCGTCTGCGTGGTGAGCGACAGGTCGAACCGGGCGGTCACCGGCAGCTCCGGGTACCACCACTCCGGCGCGCCGGGGGCCTCCGCCAGCGCCGTACGGTCCCCCGCGTGGTTCACCACGACGTCGAAGATCGGGTTGCGCCGCTCCCCGGAGCCGGCCCGCACCGCTCCCACGATCCGCTCGAAGGGCACGTCCTGGTGCGCGTCGGCCGCCAGCCACACGTCGCGGGTACGGGTCACCAGCTCGCGGAAGGCCGTCTCCCGGCCGGACACGTCCACCCGCAGGACCACGGTGTTGACGAAGAAGCCGATCAGGTCCTGCAGCTCCGGGCGGGGACGGTCGGAGACGATCGCCCCGATGACGACGTCGTCCTGCCCGGTGAACGCGCCCAGCGCCGCGACCAGCGCGGCCGTCACCACCACGCCGGGACTCGCCCTGGCCCGCCAGGCGACCGCCGTCATCGCCGCGGTGTCCTCCTCGGGCAGTTCCACCACGAGGCTCGCGCCGGTCGCGTCGTCCCGCGCGGTGCGCGGCCGGTCGGTGGGAAGCTCCAGCCGCTCGTGGCCGGCCAGCGTCCGCTCCCAGTGCGCGAGCCCCGGCCCGAGCAGGTCGTCCGTCAGCAGGCTCCGCTGCCAGCGGGCGTAGTCGCCGTACTGGACCGGCAGGGCGGGCAGGCCCGGCGCCCGCCCCGCCGACGCCGCGCCGTACAGCTCGAAGAGGTCGCGGGCCAGCACGTCCATCGACCACCGGTCGGTGACGATGTGGTGCAGCGCCGCGAACAGGCCGTGCCCGTCCTCCAGCTCCGCCGTGACCACTCGCAGCAGCGGGGGCCGTGACAGATCGAACGGCTCGGACGCGGCCCGCTCGACGGCCGCCCGCCACTCGCTGCCCGCCCGGACGACGGGCACCTCCGCCTCGTCGGCGACCTCCTGCTCGGTCGTCCCGTCGGGCCGCAGGACGAACCGGGTGCGCAGGATGTCGTGGCGGCGGGTCAGGCCGGCGAGCGCGGCGGTGAGCGCCGGGAGATCGAGCCCCGCAGGAAACCGCCAGCCTCCGGTGATGTGGTACTGGTCGTGCGACGAGTCCAGCTGGCGCAGCCACCACAGGCGCTCCTGCCCCGCCGACAGCGGGAAGCGGCGCTCCTCGGGGTCGTGGAGCAGCGGGGACGGATTCGTCGGGCGCGGCTCGATCCTCGGCATCGTCTCCTACACCCTCCCCTCGGACTTCTCGCGCTCCTCGTGCGCCTCGTGCGCCTCGTGCGCCGACATGGCGGCCTCGACGGCCGCGGTGATCGTGCCGACGGTGCGGAAGGTGCCCTCCCGCAGCGCCTCCTCGGGCAGCTCGATCTCGAAGGTGTCCTCAACGGTGAGCATGAGCCCCATGCAGGTCAGCGAGGTCATGCCCATGTTCCACAGGTCGTCGTCGACGCGGAGCTCGTATCCGTGGGCGGACAGGTTGAGCTGCTTGTCGACGATCCGCCGGACGGTCTCCGCCACGGGTTCCCGGGAGACGGTCATCGCCGCGCCTCCCCCGCCCCCGCGCCCACCGGCCGCGAACCGCTCCGGCCGGACAGGCGGTGGAAGTAGCGCGCGACCCGGCGCGCGCCCAGCAGGCTGCCCTGCGCGTACCAGAGGACGTCGGGGCCGAGCGCGTAGCCGATGTCCATCGTGTCGTAGAACTTCACGGCCATCGCCCGGTAGTAGTCGGCGATCTGCGTCGTGGTCATCTGCGGCGCGGCCTCCGCGCCCGTCTCGAACCAGGCGGCGAGGTTGTGCTCGACGTACTCGTCGACGGACCACTCGATGGTCCTGGTCTCGATCGGCGCGCGGGTCGGCCTGAACATCGGGTCGATGGTCCCCGGCTTGCCCTGCAGCTCGTTGGCGACGTGCTCGGCCAGCAGCGGGGCGCAGTGGAACCCGTCGCGGTAGGTCCCGGTCAGCAGGTACAGGCCGGCCAGGGGCAGCCACCCGATCAGCGGGAAGCCGTCGAGCGTCACCGGGCGGTTCCCGGCCAGCCACCTGACGACCTCGTGCGAGGCGACCCGCTCGTCGAGCTGCTGCATCGAGTACTGGGCCAGGAAGCGGACGTCGGCCATCCAGGTCACGCTGGAGACCTGGTCCACCAGACGGTTGGTGGCGCCGTAGTACTCCAGGTCGCCGGGGCCCGGCACGACGTGCAGCCCGCAGGCGAAGCCGCGGTTCGGCGTGCGGACCACGCTGCGGAACGGCTCGCCCCCGGTACGGCGGGCCAGCATCGCGAAGCCCAGCCCGGGGAAGGTCGGCACCATGTCGAGGTCGTCCAGGGCGGTCCGCACCAGCGCCTCGCTGCGCGCGCCCACCGCGACGACCACGGTGCCCGCCTCGATGACGTGGCCGTCGTCCAGCTCGACGCCGGTGACCGCCCCGTCGTCCCTGACCAGCGTGCGCACCGTCTGGTCGATCATGATCGTGTCGGTCTCGCGCAGCCGGGCCTCCAGCGCGTCCAGCACGCCGCGCGCGTCCACGGCGCCCTCGGCGGGCAGGTGGACCGCGCGCAGGGCGCGGGTGTCCCGCCTGGGCCGGAAGCCGGGGATCTCCTCGGGGTCGATCTCCTCCCACGGCTTTCCGTACTCGTCCAGAGCGTCGATCATGGCCGTGAAGTTGACCGTGTCGAGGTCGGCGCCGATGGAGTTAAGCACCACGTGGGAGTCGGGGGCGACCAGCAGCGGTGAGCCGGTCGACGAGTACCCCTCCAGCCGGTCGAGCACGTCGGGCCAGCGGTCGTGGGCGGCGACGCCGAGCTCGAACCTGGTACGGGAGGCGTCGGTGCGCAGCGACTCCGTGGTGGTCTCGCCGAAACAGCCCATCATGGCGCCGGCGGCCTGGCTCGCGCCGCCCTCGCGGTGGCTCGGGCCGACCACGACGACGGAGCCGATGCGGCGCTCGACGAGTTCGTCGGCCAGGAACAGGCCGAGAGCGCCGTTGCCGACGATGACGACGTCGGCCTGGGAGGGTCGTTCCGTTCTGCTGACAGCCTCTTTGCGCACAGCAACCCCCTTGAAAGGGAAATGGGAATGACAGTGGTGCGAATACCGGGATGATTCCGGGTGGCACGGTGCCGCATTTCGAACGGATCACCCGGCGACGCGGCGCGGAACGCACGGGCGCATGACGTCTCCTGCACGGTCACCGGCACGACGAAAGGCCGGCGACCCCGGAGAGAACGGCGGCAGAATGGCTCGCCGCAGGCAGGATGGTGCTAGCTAGGAGCCAGTCCTCACTCTCCAGACCAGATGGGTGGCAACCGTCCTCGCTCAGGCGGCCCGGCCTGACGACGTCGGCCACCCTGCACAGTTGCCCACCATAAGCACGCCCCGGGAATACCGCAAGAGATTCCCGTAATTGTTCACACAGTGACTTAGCTCATTGTTGGAGATGATATTTACTAATATTCATGACCGAAAAGAAAGTCGCCGGTCAGGGGCCGGTCAGGAGCTCCCGCATGATGTCCAGCCCGGCCGGGCCGCTGCGCAGGGCGCGGGTGTGGAAGTCCTTCAGGTCGAACTCCGCGCCCCGGGCGGTCCTGACCTCCTCGCGCAGATCGAGCCAGAGCCGCTCCCCGAGCTTGTACGAGGACGCCTGCCCCGGCCAGCCGAGATAGCGGTCGATCTCGTCGGCCGCGCGGTCCGGGTCCGTCAGCGTCCTGGTGCGCAGGAACTCGGCCCCCAGCTCGGGCGTCCACCGCTCCCCCTCGTGGAAACCGGCGCCCGCCGGGATCTCCAGCCTCAGGTGCATGCCCGCGTCGAGCACCACACGCGCGGCCCGGAACAGGCTCTTGTTCAGCATGCCGAGCAGGGCGGCGTCGTCGAGCCGGCCGAACTCGCGCATCAGCCGCTCGGCGTAGAGGGCCCAGCCCTCGCCGTGGCCGTCGATGAAGCACAGCAGCCGCTGGAACCGGTTGAGGCCGGGCGTCGCCACCGCCGTGCCGATCTGCAGGTGGTGTCCGGGCACGCCCTCGTGATAGAGGGTGCTGGCCTCACGCCAGACGGGGAACTCCGCCCTGCCCGGCGGCAGCGACCACCAGATCGTGCCCGGCCGGCTGAAGTCCTCGGCCGGGTTGGTGTAGTAGGCGCCCGTCCCGCCGCCCGGCGGCGCGATCCGGCAGTCCAGCCGCATCAGCTCGTCCGGGATGTCGAAGTGACCGCCCCGTAAGTCGGCCAGCGCCCGGTCGGACAGCTCCCGCATCCACGCCCGGAAGCCGTCCTCCCCGCGCACGCGGTGGCGGGGGTCGGCATCCAGCGCCGCCGCGGCCTCGGCGGGGCCGGCCCCCGGCCGGATCCTCCCGGCGACCAGGGCCATCTCCGCCTCGACGCGGCGGAACTCCTCCCAGCCCCAGGCGTACGCCTCACGGGGGTCCACCCTCGCGCCGAGGAACGTCCGCGACCACAGCCCGTACGACTCCTCGCCGACCGCGTCCCCGGCCGCTGCCGCTGCCGCGGCCCTCGGCCCGAGCTCGTCCCGGAGGAAGACGGCCAGCTCCGCGTAGGCGCCGGCCGCCGCGTGCGCCCCCGCCCGCAGGTCGGCGCGCAACGCGTCCCCCACGTCGGCCGGCCGGACGAGGCCGGCGAAGAAGCCGTCGGGGGCCGACCAGGTCTCGCACTGCGCGATGACCCGCCGTACCTGCCGCGCCGCCGCCACCCGGCCCCTTCCGGCCTCGGCCGACAGCGACGCCCGGTATCCGGCGAGCGCCCGCGGCACCGCGCCCAGCCGCCTGGCGATGACCTCCCAGTCCTCGGGGGTCTCCGCGGGCATCAGGTCGAACACCCACCGGATGCTCTGGACGGGGCTGGCGACCACGTTGAGGGCCGCCTGCGGCAACCCGGCCTCGTGCGTCTCCACCTCCAGGCCGATCCGTTCGGCGAACACCGCCCGCGCGACGCGTTCGCTCCCGTCGGCCGGGTGCGCGGCCGAGACCCGGGCCAGGGCGCTCCGGGCGAGCTCCGCGCGGGCCTCGTGGCCGTCCGGGGAGAGGTCGGGAAGCCGGTCGTCGTGGCCGCCGATGCCGGCCTCGGTGGCGGCGACGGGGTTCAACCGTGCGTAGTCGTCGACGTAGGAGTCGCAGATGTCGTGCACAGTCAGGGGGCTCATGCCCCGCACGATAACCCCGGGAAACCGCCCCCGCCCGCGACTGTCCGCTCCCGGCCGCCGGTGAGCGGGCCGGTCCCCGCGGGCTCAGAAGTTCTCGCTCCACAGGTACCAGGGACCGCGGAAATGCTCGACGTCGGGTTCGTGGCCCTCGTCCTCCGGCAGCGGCGGTTCGCCCCGCGGGCTCCAGATGAGGCCGTGCTCGTGCGTGCCGTCTCCCCCGCCGGCCAGGGCGAATCTCACGGTCTCCCCGTGCCGCTCGGCCCAGGCGACGTCGAACGATCCCAGCGTCGCCCGACCCGTCCTCCAGTCCGGACCGCCCTGCATCGCCGAGCGCGCGACCCGCTGGAAGCTCTCCTCGGACAAGGCGAACCGGGAACGCCCCACCTGTCCGGGGAACGCGAGCACCAGGATCCCGATGAGCGGCGGCGCCGCCCAGCGCAGCGGGTTCCGCCCGACGCCCGGCCGGTGCCCTCGCCGGGAGAGCACGATGACGAGGCGGACGAGCCAGACCGCGCCGAGCGCGAGGAACACCAGGAGGACGGGCGGCGTCCAGAGCGGGGCCGTCCCGGGAAAGGACCCCGCGTACAGGAGCAGCAGACCGGCGACCGCCTGCGCGCCGATCAGCGCGAGCCCCGGCGCGCCGGCCGATGCTTTCGTGAGCCGTTCCTTCACCACCATGACATTCCCTCCGCGGTGACTGTGACGATCTTCGCCGGCTCCGCCCGGAGGGGAAGCCGGGACGGCCACCACGGCGGGACGCGGTCAGCCGGGGTCCCCTCGGTGGCGACGATCAAAACAGACTCTCATGACGGCCGGACGCAGAGAATGTGAGGATCCGGTGCAGAACCGGCCCCACTGCGGGACACGGCGGCGCGGGTCGCTCTCAGCCGCCGTCCGGCCGTCGCCCGGCCGTGGCGCGACGGCAGCGGGCCAGTTCGGCGCGCAGGTCGCGTCGCAGCCCCCGGTCCAGGTCCGGCTGGGCGAGCGCGTGAGCGAAGTCGCGGGCGGCCTCGTCCCACCGTTCCAGCCGCATCAGCGCCGTGCCCCGGTTGTAGCGGGGCACCGGCGCCGCCGACAGCGCCACCGCCCGGTCCAGGTCGGCCACGGCGGCGACCGCGTCGCCGCGTTCGAACCGGACGGCGGCCCGGTTCGTCCACGCCTCGACCAGCTCGGGATCCCCGGCCAGGGCGCGGGTGAGCAGCTCGTCGGCTTCGGCGAGGCCGCCGCGCTCCGAGCGGATCAGCCCGAGGGTGCACAGCAGCGCGGGTTCCTGCGGGGCCAGCGCCAGCCCGGCCCGTGCGCCCGCCTCGGCCTCGTCGAGCGCGCCGTGCTCCATCTGCAGGTTGACCAGGGCGATCCTGGCGTCGAGGTGCCCGGGGTCGATGGCGAGCGCGCACTCCAGGTCGCCGCGCGCCCGCGTGGAACGGCCCCGCTCCTGCTGGAGCACGGCCCGGTTGTAGTACGCCTCGGGCAGGTGCGGTCCCAGGCGGATCGCGGTGCCGTAGTCCCTGATCGCGGCCCGGGAACGGCCCGCCGCGCGGTGCAGGGCCGCCCGGTCCACGTAGTACTCGCAGTTGCCGGGGTCGTGTGCGATCACGGTGTCGAGGTCGGCCAGGGCCCGCGCCGGATCGCCCAGGGCCAGGTGCACCTGCGCCCGGTTGTGGCGCAACCGGGCCAGGTCCTGCGGGCGCTCCCCTGGGGCGAGCACCGCCTCCAGCCGGGCCAGCCCGTCGTCGATCATCCGCAGCGCGCGGGCGGGCTCACCGGCCTTGGCGTCCAGCAGCGCCAGGCCCTGCTCGTAGAAGACGGTGGACAGCGTCCGCCGCCGCGGGTCGTCCAGTCCGGCGGCGAGGTGGAGCGCCCGTTCCAGCCAGTGCCGTGCCCGCGCCGGATCCTGCTCCGCCGCCGGCAGGTGCCTGGCGTACAGCATGGCGGTGGCGTATGCGGCCGACATGGTGATCTTCGGGTCGTCGGTGGCGGCGCGCGCCTCATGGTAGAGGTCGAGTGCTTCGGCGGCGCGATCCAGCGCCGCCAGGGCGGTGGCCAGCCCGGTGGTGAACGCCCACCAGTGCCGCAGATCGCCGCCCGGGGTCACCATGGCGCGCCCGCTCCGGGCGACCCGGGCCGCGTGGTGGTAGAAGCCGCGGGCCAGGCTGTCGCCCAGGGCCGCACGGATCTCCTCCGGCCCCGGTCCTTCCGCCGCCGGCTCGTGGACGCCGCCGTCACACAGGTTCAGACGCACCGGAGACGACCCGACCCGGCGGGTCAACGCGTCCAGCAGTTCGCGGGTGGTCTCGTCGGCGTCGCCGACGTGGTCGAACCGCACCGTGACCGGGTGCCGGAGCGTATCCGCCCAGGCCGCCACGAACTCCGCCGCGCCGTAGGCCAGGAAGGCGGTGCGCCGGGCGGGGTGGAACCGGATCGGCTCCTCCTCGGCGGCCGGCCGTGCCGCGTGGTCGAGCCAGGGTGCGATGGCGTGCAGTTCCACCCGGTGGCGGGACGCCAGACGGGGACGGTCGGCGGCGATCCGGCCGAGGAAGGCCGCGACTCCCGCGTACGGTCCGTGGTCGCGATGGCAGTCGTAGCCGTCCGGCTCGCCGATCACGGCGGGGCCGATCACCGCAGGGGCGGGCGCCCGGGAGCGCCCGCCGTCTCGGCAGCTACCAGCACCACTCGATCCAGAGCCGGCGGGCGCCGGACAGCAGGCGCACCGCACTCTTGCGGCGGACGGTCATCTTCCTCATGGACACCTCCGTGTGATCCGCTTCAGGACGCCCCGAGTGTAATCCGGCATACCGAAAATATGTAGACCCCTCATGTTTTCAACCGAGACCGGGTGGCTCCGGCGCTTCCGGTTTCCCTTCGACGTCCCCGCCGCCCGCGTGGACGCCCTCGTCCATGCCCCCGTGTCCTTCCGCCGCCGTGGCGTTTTCATCCACCCTCAGGAGCCGGAGGTCGCGAGCATCCCGGAGGCCATGACGCGCAGCGACGCGGCCAGCCGCGTCGACTCCCCGCGTTCCAGCAACCGCAGGACCGGTTCGCTCTGAAGGCTGCCCAGCAGGATGTGAGCCAGCAGCTCCCCGTCCAGGTCGGGACGCCGCGCCATCCCGTTCGTGACCACGATCGTCCGCTTCCCGGGATCAGGACCGGTGAGCCACCGAAGACGGCCCCTGACGGAACCGGCTCCGGGGACGGCGGGGCGTGAGTGGAGTCGTCAGGAGAGCGGCCGGTTCATCGGGCGGGATCCCCGGTGAACGATGTGGCGTGGTCGGTGGCCCACTGGCGGAAGGTCCGCGCCGGCCTTCCGAGGAGGTCGGACACCGTCGAGGTGACGTACGCCGGGTGTCCCGTCGCGGCGTTCCACGCCGCCAGGAGCATGTCCACGGCCGGGCGCGCGGCTTCCGGGGCCTCGCGCCGGAACTCGTCGGGCGGCAGTTCCTCGAACGTCAGCCGGCGGCCCAGCGCGTCTCCGATGACACGTACCTGTTCGGCCTGGGTGAGCGGCTCGGGGCCCGTCAGGACGTAGTCGCCGCCGGCGTGTCCGTCCTCGCGCAGGGTCCTCGCGATGACCTCGGCCACGTCCCGATCGTCGACCGGGGCCGTCTCGGCCGCGCCGTACGGCCACCGGACCACGCCTTCGCCACGGATCGCGGCGGCCCACCACATCAGGGCGTTCGACGCGAACATCCCCGGCCGGATGATCGTCGCGTCGAGCCCGGTGGCCGCGATGAGCCGCTCGATCTCGGCGTGCAGCGCCGCCATCGGGTTCGGCTGCCGGAAGAACGGGTGCGGGGTCCGGTGCGGTGCGGACAGGTAGACGACCCGCTGTGCGCGGGCGGCCAGCCGGTCGACGACGGCCGCCGCGGTCTGCGGCGGGGCGGTCCAGACCAGGAAGACCGTGCCGACGGCGTGCAGCGCGGCTTCCAGTGATTCGGGCACCGTGAGGTCGCCGGTGACGATCTCGACGCCGGCGGGCAGCGTCGCCGCCGACTCGGGGCGGCGCACGAGGGCGCGGACCGGCACGCCCGCGTCGGTCAGCAGGTCGACCACGGCGCGGCCGATGCGTCCGGTCGCCCCGGTGACGAGCACCGGAGACCCTCCCGCGGGTGTCATGGCGGCCTCGCCGTCGCCGGAGGAGTGCAGTGGGTGTCTGTTCGTCGGTTCCATGGCCGCCATCTTTTCGTTACCGGGTTAAAAACGCAACCTAGTAACAAATGTTACCCTGATGAGGTGAGCGAGCCGGTCGGGCTGCGGGCCCGCAAGAAGGTACGAACCCGGGACGCGATCGCCGACGCGGCGATCTCGCTGTTTTTGGCGCATGGGTTCGACCAGGTGTCGGTGTCCGACATCGCCGCGGCGGCCGAGGTGTCGAAACCGACGCTGTTCCGCTACTTCGCCACCAAGGAGGACCTGATCCTGCACCGCTTCGCCGACCACAACGGCGAGGCCGCACGCGTGGTCCGCGACCGGCGCCCCGGCATCGAGCCGATGACGGCGCTGCACCGGCGTTTCCGGGAGGGTCTCGATCGCTTCGAGCCGGTCACCGGCCTCAACGACCACCCCGAGGTGGTGGCGTTCCATCGGCTGGTGTTCACC
This sequence comes from Streptosporangium sp. NPDC048047, assembly GCF_040653115.1. Lineage (NCBI taxonomy): Bacteria > Bacillati > Actinomycetota > Actinomycetes > Streptosporangiales > Streptosporangiaceae > Streptosporangium > Streptosporangium sp. NPDC048047. The sequence goes on from NZ_JBEZNH010000016.1 coordinate 113,473, forward strand.
ACCCCCAGCCTGGCGGGACGGCTCCTGCAGTACATGCTCGACGACGAGGACGCGTTGGCCGCCGTCCTCGACCCGGGTGTCCGGGGCCGGCTGCAGGCCGCCCAGGTGATCGCGGTCCAACGCGTACTGGCCCGGACCAACTGGCAGAAGATCGCCGACGGGCGGACCGCACACGACGTGCGACCCGAGGCGGTCGCCGACGCCGACCGCGCCTTCGCCGGACTGCGCCACGCGACGGGCGGCTCCTGGCCCGCCTCCCCCTCTGAGTGATCCCTCCAGGACGGCCGAACGGCCGGCGCCTCTCGAATCGTGATCCGTCCGGGATCCCCAACCGAGGGTCCGGGCCGCGCCAACCGGATCAGTTGCAAGATCGTGATGAAAGTTTCAATTGCCCTTATCGGCGATTTCCTGTGCCGACACACCATAGGACGCGGATACGCCGGAGTGGGTCGCCGAAATTTTTACACGAATCTTGACACGTTTCAGGGGCGTTTCCACACTGAGGCCCCGGAGCGGTTTCCACTACCGGGTGGTGATGCAGAGGCCGCCGAGCACGACGCCCTCGTGGTGTGCGTTCCGGTGCCGGGACGAGGAGGCGACCGGTGCGGAGCTGAGACTCCGTACCGAAGACCACTCGGCGATGGCCGCCACGTGCTGACCCCGATGAGGGGCTCACCCGAAGAGAAGGAACACCACAGTGCGACGACGTGTGAGTGAGACTCCGGCGCCTCATACCGCCGGGAGGGTCCGATCAGAGCCCGGGTCACAGAACGGGTGGGTGAGGCGTGCGATGGCCGCGGCGGTCGTCGTCCTCGGGCTGCTCGCGGTGACCGTCGCGACTCGGCCGGCATCGGCCGCCGACAATCCCTATCAGCGAGGTCCCGACCCCACCCTGGCCAGTGTGTCCGCCACCAGGGGGACCTTCGCCACAGCGCAGATCAGCGTGCCGTCCGGGAACGGCCTCGGCGGTGGGGTGATCTACTATCCGACGGACACCGGCCAGGGGACTTTCGGCGCGGTCGCGATCGTGCCCGGCTACTCCGCCCTGTTCGCCAACGAAGAGGCCTGGATGGGTCCCTGGCTCGCGTCCTTCGGTTTCGTCGTCATCGGAATCGAGACCATCAGCCGTACCGACGGCGCCGACGCCCGAGCGACCCAGCTGCTCGCCGCCCTGGACTATCTCACTCAGCGGAGTCCGGTACGCGACCGCGTCGACCCCAGCCGGTTGTCGGTGGTCGGCCACTCCGCGGGTGGCGCCGGCGCCCTCACCGCGGCGCTCCGGCGGCCCTCACTGAAGGCCGCGGTCGGGCTCGCACCCGGCTCGCCCACGGGGAACCTGAGCCTGGCCGACAACCGGGTGCCCACGATGTTCATCTCCGGGCAGAGGGACACGGTGGTCACGCCGTCCTACCTCAACGGGTTGTACAGCACTCTCCCGGCCACGGCGCAGAACGCCTGGGTGGAGATAGCCGGCGTGGACCACCTGTTCGCGACGAGGGCGAACACCACCGAGATGCGGACGCTGATCCCGTGGCTGAAGATCTTCGTTGACAACGACACCCGGTACACCCGGTTCCTGTGTCCGTTGATGGACTCCACCGGCATCTCGATGTATCGCAACAAGTGCCCGTACGTGCCGCCGGGCGGCCCGTCGACCTCGCCCTCGCCCTCGGTCACCCCCTCATCCTCACCTTCGGTCACCCCGTCGGCCTCCCCGTCTGCGGGTGCCTGCACCGCGAGCTACCGCACCACGAACTCGTGGCCGGGCGGATACCAGGGTGAGGTCACGGTGACGGCAGGCGGCTCGGCGATCAGCGGATGGACCGTCAGATGGACGCCGGGCAACGGCCAGACGGTCAGCCAGGTGTGGAACGGCACGCTGGCCGCCGACGGCTCCGCGGTAACGGTGACGAACGCCCCTTACAACGGCTCGCTCCCGGCGTCCGGCACGACCACCTTCGGCTTCCTGGCCGGCGGTACGCCGTCGCCCCCCTCCCTCACCTGCAGCAGCCGCCCGTGACACCCGTTCGGCACACTGTGGCCATCAGCCGATCAGAAAGCGCAGGGGGCATGACAGCGTGCGCGGCGATGATCTATCGGCGCAGTACGGCGGAAGCCGACCGGAGGATCGCCGACATGATGAACGGCAAGGTCTCGGAAGTCCGCCCGGACGACGACGGATCTCCGGGAGTGCTCACCCGGATCGGCTGATGGCACGCTAATGGCACGACGCCCCGTTTCCCTGATCGGAAACGGGGCGTTTCTGCTGGTGGGCACTACTGGGTTCGAACCAGTGACATCTCGCTTGTAAGGCAAACCGAATGGGTCCCCAACCAGGGCCCATAAAGGATCTGAACTGGGCTGACCATCCAGGACAGTCCACCGCCGTCCGGCATCGTCCGGGGCGGTTGTCACTCGATTAGTCACCCAGGAGATAGCTCTGAAGCCCGGGTCATCCCCTGAAATTCTTTCGCCAATCGGAGCTTCGCATCCCGTTCGTCGGTGACGGCTGCAACGATGCCGCTCACATGATCAAAGGAGCGACATGACCGAGTGCCCCGAGGAGTTCCGCTGGCTCTCCGACTGCGAAGACCTGGATGAGATCTACTGCGTGTCCTTCGTCCGGGGGCTTGCTCCCGATGAGGTCCTTCGCAGATTCACCGTGGACGAGAACACCTTGGAAGAGTGCGACGCAGCCGATTGCATCGGCACCGCGAAGATCGGCGACTGGACCCTGGTCGTCGAACCGGGAGGATGGCTACTTGCCGCCGACCCCGAGATATACACCCGGGTCGGTCGGGGAACCGAGATCGTGTCGGTCTGCCGCCACGACTACGCCGCGGACACCTTCGCCTACATCGTCGGCGGCGAGCCGGTCGTCGAGTTCGAACCGGTGCTTCCAGACGACCGGTCAGGCACCGATCCGGACCGCTTCATCAAGGAGATGCGCGAGATCGGGCTAGACCCCGACCACGACATCGACGGCCCGGCCATCGACTTCCCGATCGAGAGATCCTTCGTCCTAGCGAGCAGAATCACCGGTCTCCACTTCTCCCCAGAGATGTTGGAGCTATGCTCCTTCCGCGCCGAACCCCGTGAGAGCTGACCGGTGAATCCATGGGAAGACCGGTCCGCTGGCGAGCTCAGGCACTCATGGGATAGCGGGTCGACAGCTCGCGCACTTGGGGGGGCGTCAGCGTAGGGGTTGAGCCAGGCCAGGACCACGCGGGCGCGCTGGGTGGTGCGGTCGCTGGTCAGGTCGGCGGACAGGTCCAGCATCCGGGAGACCGTGCGCGCCGCCTCCTCCGGCTCGTTAGCGTCGACGAGCCAGGAGAGGTACAACGCGAGTTCCCGGATGTGTGGTGGCGTCGTAGCGGGTCAGGACCTCGACGAGAAGGGGAACGGCACGTAACGGACGGCGTAGCTCGGTATAGGCACGGGCTTCCATGATCTGGAGCTCATCGGCGCTGACCTGATACATGTAGACCGGGCGGAGGCTCGGCCAGAACCCATATCGTCTCTGAACTGGTCATACGGTCCACAGTGATCCGCCACTGTCCAGGCTTGTCCATGGTCGTCGTCACTCAGTTAATCACTCAGGTGCACCATGCCGCCGATCAATCGGGCAGCAACCTGAACGCCGATACATGGCGAGGCCGGACCACTCTGAAGTGCCGATGATCCACGGTGGCGATCTCCTTCAACCTGAGACGTTCAGCGATGGTGATCACTGTCGCGTCGACGAGCCCCAGCGGCAAGTCGATGTAGGTCTCGACGAGCTGGGCCATGCGTGGGAGATCTTCGTCCTCCAACTCGGCCACATGAAATCCATTGCCGCCGAACGACTTGAGGAATGTCACCTCGGCCTGTGGGCCCACCCGAGAGTCAAGGAGATAACCGACCTCGCCCATCACCGGGGAAGGCACGAGCAGTGGGCCTTCCGCCTGCCGGAGAAGCCGCAGGCACGCTCGGTGATGCCGGTCCTTCACATTGCCCGCCGCGAGAAGGACACCCGTGTCGCACAGGAGCACCTCAGCGGCCCCACTCCGAACGGAGGATCTCCTCATGCCGCTCGGCGAGATCGGAATCAGCCTCGAAGGAGGCGAAGAACGGAAGAGCGCGCTCGGCCTCCTCGTGCTCATCCAGGCGACCACGGATCAACTCCAGGGTCGGCCGCAGTTCCGCCTCCGGCAACTGATCCACCAGGTGGTGCAGTTCCTCACGCATGACGCTCATACCGACGAGTGTAAGTCGTGTCTCCTCGCACGACAGGCCTGTTCAGGCCGCCGCATGAGCCATGCCCAGAACAGGATCCCGGATCAGTCATGGATTTGGCTCCGACTCCGCCCCACATATCCACAGATTCCCGCAAAGGGGTCAAAAGAGCAGACTCGTGCGGGCAGGGAGGCCACCTCTGAGGGCATCACCGATACAGCGAACACCCACCGAGCGATGAAACCCGGCATCTCATCCGGAAACACAGAAGGCTCTGACCTATCACTCCAGGTCAGAGCCTTGATGGTGGGCACTACTGGGTTCGAACCAGTGACATCTCGCTTGTAAGGCGAGCGCTCTACCGCTGAGCTAAGCGCCCCGGGTCGTCCCGTCCACGGGACGGGATAACACCTTACGCCACGCCGGGGGATTTGGGCACATCAAGCCGCCAGGTGGCGCCCGCGCCGGGGTCTCCGGCCGCCCGCCAGCCCAGGAGGGCGGCGCCCAGCATGCCGGCGTTGACGCCGAGGGCGGCCGGGCGGATCGGCGGGGCCTCGCGGAAGGTCAGGAGTTCGCGCAGGCGGCCGGAGAGCGGATCCGACAGCAGGGGCCCCGCCTCGGACAGGCCGCCGCCCAGGACGATCACCGAGGGGTCGAGGATGAGGGTGTAGGTGGCCAGGGAGAGGGCGAGCGCCTCGACGGCCTCTCCCCAGATCTGCGTGGCCACCGGGTCGCCCGCCGCGGTCAGCGCCGCGACCTGCTCGGCCGTGACCGCCGCGCCGGCCCCGCCGACGGCCGCCGGAGCGGCGGGGAGGGGCAGGACTGAGAGGGCGGGCGCGGCGAGGGAGGCGGCGCGGGCCGCGTAGCGGCGGGCGACGGCCGAGGCGGAGGCGTAGGTCTCCAGGCAGCCGACCTGCCCGCAGGCGCACGTCTCGCCGCCGGGGAAGACGGGGATGTGGCCGATCTCGCCGCCCCAGCCGGAGGCTCCGCCGTACGGCTCGCCGTTCACGATCATCGCGCCCGCGATGCCGGTGCCGATGGGCAGGAACAGGAAGTCGGAGGCCGTACGGCCGGCGCCGAGGACGCTCTCGGCGAGCCCGCCGGTGCGCACGTCGTGGCCGAGCATGACCGGGGCGTCCAGCGGGACGAAGGCGGCGGCGGGGACGTCGCGCCAGCCGATGTTGGCCGAGTACAGCGCGGCGTCGGCGGTGACCAGGCCGGGTACGGCGAGGCCGACCCCAGCGGGGGCGCCGCCGCCACGGGCGGCGAGGTCGCCGATGAAGGACCGGATGGTCTCGACGACGGCCTCGGGGCCCCGCTCGCGCGGGGTGGCCCGGCGGTCGGTGAGGAGGATCTCACCGGTGCTCGTGACGAGCCCGCCCTTCATCGAGGTGCCGCCGACGTCAAGGGCCACAACGAACGAGCTCATGCACGCATCCACCGGGTCGAAGGGGCGAGGCCGAGGCCGACCCTAGCGCATCGGCTGCGAGCCCCGGTTCCCTGGAACGCGTCACCGGGCCGATGTATCGCGGCACCGGTCGCCGGCTGAGACCTGCCGCGGTTCACGATCCAGGCTCATCGCCTTCGGTCTCCGCCTCGGAAGGCGGTGAAACGTTCTTGACGTACCAGGAAGCGATCTGAGCGCGAGAGGTGAAACCCAATTTGCTGAGAATGCGCTCGACGTGCCCTTCGGCGGTGCGGTGCGAGATGACGAGCCGGGCCGCGATCTCCTTGTTACGGGCGCCTCCGGCGATGAGTTCGGCGACCTGCAGTTCCCGGGGAGACAGCATCGGGTCATCAGGGGTGTCGGACGGCACCGCGTCAGCGGCCGGCGCCACGTCCTGCAACGCGTACCCGATGGCCTGGTCGAAGTCGAGACCCCGTCCCCGTGCGAAGGCCGACCGGTACACCTCTTCTCCCAAGGACTCGCGCAACGACGACGCACAGACGTCGTGGGCCTCGGCGTACGCGTGGAACCCGGACAGGGACAGTTCCAGCAGCTCTCGGATCATCGCGGCGGCACCGAGGAGGCAGGCGGCCCGCTCGCCCCGCCCCTGAGCCGCCGTGGTCCACGCCAGGGCCTCAAGGCCCCAGGAGGGGGTGTACAGATAGCCGTTGGAGCGCTCTATGCGGAGGCTGGAGAGCAGCCATTCGCCCGCCGTCTCGGCGTCACCCGCCCGCCATCGTTCGACGCCGGTGATCCACTGCCCCATCGATATCTCACCTTGCGCACCCGCCTCTTCCGCCATCTCCCGGCATCGGGTCGTGAACGCGCCCGCGCGGGGATCTTCGAGGAACACCGCGGCGATGGCGAGATAGAACGCGGGCAGGAAGGAGTTGTGCAGAATATCGTCCTTGCCGCAACGGTCAGCATTCCGCTGACGCCAATCGCAGACCTCCTCCAACTGCTCCACCGCTGCCGGGTAATCCCCGCGCAACAGGGCGATTCGGCCGGAGAGGAATTTCGTCATCATCTGCGGGCCCTCGTCCTCCCAGCGACCCGAGAGGGCGAAGCACCTCTCGAACAAGGGTGACGCAGCGTCGACACGGCCTTGCATGAGCGCGAACAGAGCCTCGGCCGCCAGCAGCTTGAATCGCGTCCGGCTGTCCTCCCCCTCCCGGCTCAGCGCCCGGGCGAGCCAGTGACGGGCTTCACTGAGACCGCCGAAGAACACCCAGTACCCGTAAAGCGCGATGGTGATCCTGATGCCCCGCCCGGTCAGAGCGGGGTTGGAGAAGCAGAAGTCCATCGCGGCCCGGAAGTTCGGCATCTCCAGAACCACCTCCGCAGCGCATTCGGTCTGCAGGGAGCTGAACCAGCGCGGCTCCACCTTCTCCGCCAGGCGCTGGTAGTAGCCGAGGTGAGCCCGCCGGAACACGTCCTGGGAACCGCTCTTGACCAGCCATTCCTCTCCGTATTGACGAATGGTTTCCAGCATCCGGTACCGGGTCCGCACGCCCGAGTCGTCCCGGATGAGAATTGACTTGCCGAGGAGATTCGCCATGAGGTGCAGGATTTCCCCACGGTCCAGTGGCCCTCCGGAGCATACGCTCTCGGCCTCGTCCAGATCGAGGTCTCCGGAGAAGACCGTCAAGCGCTCCCACAGGAGCCGTTCCTGGCTGGAGCACAGGTCGTAGCTCCAGTCGATCGCCGCTCGCAATGTCTGGTGCCGCGGCAGGACGTTCCGGTATCCCTGTGTCAGAAAGTGGAACCGGTCGTCGAGCCGGCTGATGATCTGGTCGAGGGAGAGGACGCGCAGCCACACCGCGGCCAGTTCGATCGCCAGAGGGATGCCGTCGAGAAGACGGCACAGTCTTCCCACCAGGGCGTACTGGGCCTCAAGGTCGAAGTCGGGCGAGATGACCTTGGCGCGCTCCGCAAACAGGGTCAACGCCTCGTACCGGTGGGGGGCGATCCTGGCCATCTCGATGTCGTCTTCGGGGACCGACATGGGCGGGACGGTGAACAACACCTCGTTCCGGAGACCGAGGGGCTCACGGCTGGTCGCAATGATCCGCACTTCCGGGGCGGCGTTGAGCAGGGTGCCGGTGAGGGCGGCACACGCGTCGACCAGATGTTCGCAGTTGTCGAGCACGATCAGAATCCGTTTGCCCCTCAGGTGGTCAACCAGTGTGTCCGTAGTCGACCGAGAGGTCTCGCCGTACACGCCGAGAGCTTCCGCTACGGCGCCCGCCAGCAGTTCCCTCTCCCACAGCGCGGCCAGTTCCACCAGGTGCACCCCGTCCGGGAAGGCACGGCGTACATTCGCGGCGACATGGAGGGCGAGCCTGGTCTTGCCGACCCCGCCAGGCCCGGTCAGCGTCAGCAGGCTCGCGGTGTCCATCAGGCGCCTGATCTCGGAAGCCTCGCGTCTGCGGCCGACGATCCTGGACGCATCACCCGGAAGGTTCTTCCCTTTCCGTGAGGAAATTGAACGAATCATAGATTTATGGTATAGGCCCTGCGCGGTGGCATCTCTACCACATCCCGGGCCGGTGCCCGAGGCCTCGGAATCCTGGGACGATGGAACCTCCGCGTCGGGCCCCGCGGCCGGACCGGCTGGACCGGCGGTCCCCACACCGGGAGTCCGGACGGCATCGCGGCGACCAGGTACCTGTTCGGGTAGTTTCCCGGTTTCCCCCCGCCGTCAGCCGGGAGAGAGTCGGAAATGCCATCGCAGGCGGCCGTTCCTTCACCCGGGGGTGGACATGAGAACGTGCGGATCCGTGGTCGACCGCACAGGGGCGCAATCGCCACCGCGGCCTTTCCCGGCGGCCGAGGACGCGCCGACGAGCGGCACACCCGGCCACACCGGACGGTCCGAGGCCACCCTGTGTCTCGCCCAGCGACAACGACAGATCATCAACGCCTCGCACCGGTTCCTGGCCCCCCTCGAGGACATCAAGGCGTTCCTCGACGAAGCCCGGGCACACCCGTGGAACTCGTCCGAGGCGGTCGACGGGGCACTGCTCGCCATTGAGGAGTTGAAGACCACCATCATCCGCCTGCTGACCTGGAACACACCGGCAGGCCCGGCCGACCAGAAGCCCTCCCCCCGCGCTCCCCACACGGACCGGTGCGCCTCCGTGACCACCCTCCGAGGAGATCAGGCCACAGGTCCGGGCCAGCCCGCCTCCTTCCGTTGCGAGCAGACCCACCAGTTTCTGGCCAACGCCGCACACGAGCTCCTCACTCCACTAACCGGGGCACGCACCTATCTGGACATGACGAGATTGCACCTCGAGGACGCGGCATCGGTGATCACAGGGGCGCAGAGCGCTCTCGGCAGGCTGGAAGCGGTCATCTCCGACCTGCTTTTGCTGAGCGACATCCTCGCGGGACCGCAGTACGTCCCTGAGCAGATAGACCTCGACGTCTTGGTCGCCGACCTGATAACGCGCAGACCCGGTCCGCCGCTCGAAGGGCATCGGATCCGGCTGCGCTGGTCCGAGCGGGTGAAGGTCGAGGGAGAGCCGTCTTTGCTGACCCGGGCGGTGGCGACTCTCCTGGAGTACGCCCGGCGACACGCGGCCATGGTCCACGTTCACATCAGCAGTGACGGCCACGACGCGATACTGAGCATCTACTGTGATGACGACCGCCGACGCCTGCCCGACCTGGACCCCATCTTCGAGCCCTTCTCCCGCAAGGACACCAGTGGCGTCGAGGGACAGGGGGGCACCGGTCTGGAATTGGCCATCGCCAGCGAGGTGCTGAGGATTCACCACGGAACGATCAGGGCCGACGACACCGTCTCCGGACTCCGCCTGCTTCTCCGGCTTCCGCTCTCTTCGGCCACCACGACGGCGAGCGGCCTTTCGTGCGAACCGGACTGACGCGAACGAGGTGACCGGATCGGCGCAGGCGGCCGGGGAGCCGTCTCCCCGTGGTCCCGACCTCGCCGGCCAGGCGGAGGCACCGAACCTGCCCGACCCACCTGACCTCGCGGGAGGAATCGCCCCGCAGGCCGGGAGCGGCGGACGCCCCCCGGGCGCCCGCCGGATCACCGCTGGGGAGCTCAGAGCTCGGCGAGGACCTTGCGGTACTCGGCGATGTCGCGCGCCTCCGGAATGGGGTTCACCACGCTCCACCGGACGACGCCGTCACCGTCGATGATGAAGGTGCCCCGGTTGGCGAGGCCCTTCTCCTCGTCGAAGACACCGTACGCCTGCGCGACCTGACCGTGCGGCCAGAAGTCGGAGAGCAGCGGGAAGGTGTAGCCCTCCTGGTCGGCCCAGGCGCGGTGGGTGAACACCGAGTCCACCGAGACCGTCAGCACCTGGACGTCCTCGGGCGCGGTGGCGATGAACTCGTCGCGCAGCGCGCAGAGTTCGCCGTGGCAGACGCCGCTGAACGCGAGGGGATAGAAGATCAGCACGACCTTCCTGCCCCGGTGGTCGGAGAGCTTGACCGGGGTGCCGTGCTGGTCCTTCAGCTCGAAGTCCGGAGCCGGGGAACCTACCTCGACCGCCATGTCGAAAGGTCCTTTCGTCGGATGATGGGCGACACCATCATCCTGCCGTACGACTCGCATGAGCCGTACGGCAGGGCGGACCCCTTACCGGCGGGTCCGCGGAGGAGCCAGTCGGGTGCCCGACCAGTCGGGCGCGGCGCCGATGCTGCTGGTCTGCGAGAGACCGGCGGTCGTGGCGTCCTCCCCGATGTCGCTGGGCTCGACGTGGCCTTCGCGGCCGGCCTTGGGAGTGAGGAGCCAGATCTGGCCGCCTGCACTCAGGTTGGTCAGCACCCCGCTGAGGGCGTCGAAAAGGTCGCCGTCACCGTCACGCCACCACAGCAGCACGACGTCGACGACGTCCTCGTATTCCTCGTCGACCAGCTCGTTGCCGGTCAGCTCCTCGATGGAGTCGCGCAGATCGTCGTCGGCGTCCTCATCCCAGCCGACTTCCTGCACCACCTGACCCGGCTTGAGGCCGAGTCGTTCGGCCAGGCCGCGTTCGCCCCGAGCCTGACCCGCGGTCGCGCTCACGTTTGTCCCTCCTGCTTGGATGACACCGCGATCACACGGTGCTCAGAATGCTTCGGCACAGTCCACACGCTGTGACCCTCGGTCGTCAACGGTCGCCACGGCAACGAGTGGGCTACGTATGAATTAGTCCGACAAAAATGACAAACGGACCTGGCGTTCCGGATTGTCGACGTTGAGATCCACCAGGGCGATGGACTGCCAGGTGCCCAGCGCGAGCCGTCCGGACAGGACCGGGACCGTTGCGTAAGGGGGGACGAAAGCCGGCATGACATGCGAGCGTCCATGCCCCCTGGATCCGTGTGCATGCTTCCACCGGTCGTCGGCCGGCAGGAGATCCTCCAGCGCCGCGAGCAGATCGTCGTCGCTGCCCGAGCCGAGCTCGATCAGCGCGATCCCCGCGGTGGCATGGGGGACGAAGACGTGCAGCAGCCCGTCTCCCCCGCATGAGCGGACGAAGCTCTCGCACTCGGAGGTGATGTCATGGATCCGCTCTCGGGAACCGGTCACCACCTCGATCGTCTGAGATCTCACATACCCGATCCTACGATCCGCGCTGAGCTGGGACGACGGCCCCGCCCTTTTCTCCGGGGCCCCCACCCCCCTCCCCGGGGCGACGGGGGCCGTCCACAGCGGAGAGTGCGCCGCTCAAACCGCGTCGCCCCCGCTTCGCGCATCATTATCGTCACGATCCCTCAAAGATCTTCGATTTCCCGCGAACGGCCACCGGAGATCTCCGGTGAATACGGCGATCCCCGGTGATCCCCGGTGATCCCGGCCACGGGGGCGCGGGGTCGGAGGCGGCCCGGTCCCGCGTCCCCGGCGGCCGAACCGGGAATCGGCGGAGGCGACCCGCCTCGCGCCGTCCCGGCCGGACCTCCCATGGTCCGGTCCCGGCTAGATTCGTACGGCGAGGGCGGATTCGCCCCCGTCCCCGGAAAAGGGCCGGGCAGCGTGTACCCTGTGGGAGAAATTCGTCCTACCATCGGTGGTCTAGGCCATTTTCACGCCCCTGCCAGCGGGGACCTCCTGGTTACCGGTCAGTAGAGATGCACTTTCCGGGGTAAGCGACCAGGATGGAAGACGACCTACACCAGACAAAAGTCCATCCTCGGAAGGCGAGACCCAGTGGCTTCCGGACGCCAGCGTTTCTCGATCATCAGTGACGGCCTACCCAGCCAGCTTCCTGATGTCGACCCCAGCGAGACCCAGGAGTGGCTCGAGTCCCTCGACAACGTCGTCAAGGCGGAGGGGCGGACCCGGGCCCGTTATTTGATGCTCCGCCTGCTGGAGCGGGCCCGGGAGCACCAGGTCGGAGTCCCCGGCCTGCGCAGCACCGACTACATCAACACGATCCCGCCGGAGCGCGAGCCCTGGTTCCCCGGCGACGAGTACGTCGAGCGGCGGATCCGCGCCTACATCCGGTGGAACGCGGCGGTCATGGTCACCCGGGCCAACGCCCGCACCAACGTCGGCGGCCACATCGCGACCTACGCGTCGGCCGCCTCGCTCTACGAGGTCGGCTTCAACCACTTCTTCCGCGGCAAGGACCACGGGGAGTCGGGCGACCAGGTCTTCATCCAGGGCCACGCCGCGCCGGGCATCTACGCCCGAGCCTTCCTGGAGGGCCGCCTCAACGAGGCCCAGCTCGACGCCTTCCGGCAGGAGCTGTCGCACGGCATCCGGGGCCTGCCGTCCTACCCGCACCCGCGCCTGATGCCCGACTTCTGGGAGTTCCCCACGGTCTCCATGGGCCTGGGCCCGATCTCGGCCATCTACCAGGCGCGGTTCAACCGCTACCTGCTGAACCGGAAGATCAAGGACACCAGCCGCAGCCACGTCTGGTGCTTCCTCGGCGACGGTGAGATGGACGAGCCCGAGTCGCTCGGCGCGATCGGCGTCGCCGCCCGCGAGGAGCTCGACAACCTCACGTTCGTCATCAACTGCAACCTGCAGCGCCTCGACGGCCCGGTCCGCGGCAACGGCAAGATCATCCAGGAGCTGGAGTCCTACTTCCGCGGCGCCGGCTGGAACGTCATCAAGGTCGTCTGGGGCCGCGACTGGGACCCGCTGCTCGCGGCCGACGTCGACGGCGTCCTGGTCAACAAGATGAACACCGTGCCCGACGGCCAGTTCCAGACCTACTCCGTCGAGTCCGGCTCCTACATCCGCGACAGCTTCTTCGGCGACGACCCGCGCCTTCGCAAGATGGTCGAGCACCTGTCGGACGAGGACATCCGTAAGCTCTCGCGCGGCGGCCACGACTACCGCAAGGTCTACGCGGCCTACAAGGCGGCCCGTGAGCACGTCGGCCAGCCGACGGTCATCCTCGCCCAGACCATCAAGGGCTGGACGCTGGGCAAGGACTTCGAGGCGCGCAACGCGACGCACCAGATGAAGAAGATGTCCAAGGCCGAGCTCAAGGAGTTCCGCGACCGGCTCTACCTGCCGATCCCCGACTCCGCCCTCGAGGGCGACCTGCCGCCCTACTTCCACCCGGGCGAGAACGACCCCGAGATCGAGTACATGAAGGAGCGCCGCGCGGCCCTGGGCGGCGTCCTGCCCAAGCGCGTGGTCCGCGCCAAGCCGGTCAAGCTGCCCGGCGACGCCGCCTACGCGCAGATGAAGAAGGGCTCCGGCAAGCAGAACGTCGCCACGACCATGGCGTTCGTCCGCCTGCTCAAGGACCTCATGCGCGACAAGGAGATCGGCCACCGGTTCGTGCCGATCATCCCCGACGAGGCCCGCACCTTCGGCCTCGACGCGATCTTCCCGACCGCGAAGATCTACTCGCCGCACGGCCAGACCTACGAGGCCGTCGACCGCGAGCTGCTGCTGTCGTACAAGGAGTCGACCGAGGGTCAGATCCTGCACGAGGGCATCAGCGAGTCCGGTTCCATGGCCTCGGTGGCCGCGGCGGGCTCGGCGTACGCCACGCACGGTGAGCACATGATCCCGGTCTACATCTTCTACTCGATGTTCGGCTGGCAGCGCACCGCCGACCAGATGTGGCAGCTCGCCGACCAGATGGGCCGGGGCTTCCTGCTCGGCGCCACGGCCGGCCGCACCACGCTGAACGGCGAGGGCCTGCAGCACGAGGACGGCCACACCCCGCTGACCGCCTCCACCAACCCGGCGGCGGTGTCCTACGACCCGTCGTGGGCCTTCGAGGTGGCGCACATCGTCCAGGACGGCCTGCGGAGGATGTACGGGGACACCCCCGAGAACATCTTCTACTACCTGACCGTCTACAACGAGCCCTACCCCCAGCCGGCCGAGCCCGAGGGCCTCGACGTCCAGGGCCTGCTGAAGGGTCTGTACCGGTACGCCGAGGCGCCCGCCGTGTCGGGGCCGAAGGCCAACATCCTGTCCTCCGGCGTGGCCGGCCCCTGGGCCGTGGAGGCCCAGCGCATGCTGGCCGAGGACTGGGGCGTCGCGGCCGAGGTGTGGTCGGCCACCTCCTGGACGGAGCTGCGCCGCGAGGCGCTGGCCGTCGAGGAGCACAACCTGCTCAACCCCGACGCCGAGCGGCGGGTGCCGTACGTGACGCAGGCGCTGTCGCGGGCCCAGGGCCCGTTCGTCGGCGTCAGCGACTACATGCGCGCGGTGCAGGACCAGATCGCCCAGTGGGTCCCGGGTGACTGGACCTCCCTCGGCACCGACGGCTTCGGCCTGTCGGACACCCGGTCGGCGCTGCGCCGCCACTTCCACGTGGACGCCGCCTCGATCACCCTCGCCGTGCTCACCCAGCTGGTCCAGCGGGGCGAGCTGAACGAGGAGGTGCTGCGCGAGGCCATCGTGAAGTACCACCTGAAGAACGGCGTGACCGAGGCCGGCGGGGTGGAGAGCAACGACACCCAGTCCATGGGACTGTGACGTGACGCCGGGCGGGTCCTTTTTTTGAAAGGGCCCGCCCGGCTAGTGTTGGATCGCTTCCCCCGGCATCCGATTCGAGGGAGCATCACGTGCGAAAAGTCCTGGCGGTGGCGACCGCGGCGACCGTCCTGTCCGGCCTGTTGACCGCCTGCAGCGACCCGGCCCGCAACAGCGGGCTCGGCCCTGTCGACCCGTCCTCACCTGCCGGGGGGACCGCCGCGCCGTCGGACACGACCGGGACGGCGGGCGCGACCGGGCGCATCGCGTGGGGACCCTGCACCGACGTCCGGGGGCCGAACGGGCAGGTCCCGGCCAAGCCCGACCCCACGCTGCGGTGCGGCTCACTGCGGGTGCCGCTCGACTACGCCAAGCCGGACGGCGGGACGCTGGACATCGCGATGATCCGCATCCCGGCGACCGACCAGGCCAGGAGGATCGGTTCCCTGGTCTTCAACTTCGGCGGCCCCGGCGCCTCGGGCGTCGACACCATGGCCCAGGCGGCCAAGGCGTTCTCCAGCCTCAACGCCCGCTACGACCTGGTCAGCTTCGACCCGCGCGGGGTGGAGCGCAGCTCCGGCGTCAGGTGCGACGGTAACCAGGTCATGGACCGCTACACCTCGATGAACACGATCGCCGTCACCGAGGCCGACTGGGAGCGGCAGGGACGCATCATCAAGGACTTCACCGCCGCCTGCGAGCGGACCTCCGGGAAGATCCTGCCCTACGTCGGCACGGTGAACGCCGCCCGCGACATGGACCGGATGCGCGAGGCCCTCGGCGAGCCCAGGCTCAACTACTTCGGCATCTCCTACGGCACACAGCTCGGCGCCGTCTACGCCACCGAGTTCCCGAAGAACGTGGGCCGTTTCGTGCTGGACGCCCCGCTGGACCCGAGCGTCCCGATGGACAGGCGCACCGTGGTGCAGTCGGCCGGGTTCCAGCACGCCTACGACGACTTCCTCAAGGACTGCGTCAAGGGACCGGGCCAGTGCGACGTCGGCGCCGACGAGACCATCGCGAACAAGCACGTCGAGAAGTTCATGAACGACGTGGAGGACGAGCCGCTCAAGGTCGGCCCCCGCGAGCTCACCCAGGGACTGGCCAACACCGGCGTCGCCGCCGCGCTGTACTCGAAGCTGACGTGGCCCCTGCTGGAGCAGGGACTGACGATGGCCTTCAAGGACGACGGGCGGCTCCTGCTCAGCCTCGCCGACAACTACAACGGCCGCCTGCCCGACGGGTCCTACACGACCCTCATGAGCAGCTTCCCGGCCATCAGCTGCGCGGACAGCGCGGAGCGGCCGGACCTCGCGCAGCTGAAGCGCACCCAGCGGGAGGCGCTGAAGGTCTCCCCGCTGTTCGGCAGCGCCGGCATGGGGCTGATCTGCTCCTCCTGGCCGGTCAAGGGCAGCGACCAGGCCAGGAGGATCGACGCGGCAGGCTCGGCGCCGATCGTGGTGATCGGCGGCACCGGCGACCCGGCCACGCCGTACGAGTGGGCGCCGAAGCTGACCGAGCAGCTCGGCACGGGCGTGCTGGTCACCTACAAGGGCGAGGGCCACGGGGCGTACATCTCCGGCGACCAGTGCGTCAAGAAGGTGACCGACAGGTACCTGCTCGACGGGGACGTCCCGGCCAAGGGCACCACCTGCACGTCCTCCTGACCGTCCTTCCACGGCCGAGCCGTACGGCGCGGCGGTTCTCCCCGTACGGCGCGGCGGTTCTCCGCCCGGAGCCCGCACGGGTCCGGGCGACTCTCCACGCCGGGCCGTACGGCTCAGCCGCAGCCCTCCGTGCGGGGCCGCGCGGTCTCGTGGCGGAAGCCGACGCCGGAGAAGTGCTCTTCGAGCAGCGACTCGATCGTCCCGTCGGCGTACATGGCGCCGATCGCCTCGTTGATCGCCCGGCAGGCGACCGGGTCGCCGCGCCGGAGCGCCACGCCGTACCGCTCGGTGGTGAGGCGGAGCCCGGCGACCTTGAGACGGGCCCCGCGCAGCCGGGCGCCGAACCCGGCGAGCACCAGGTCGTCGTCGGCCATGGCGTCGGCCGTGCCGTCCGCCACCCGGGCGGCGCACCTGGCGGAGTCCTCGTCCACAAGGGTGTCGAAGCGGACGCCCCGGTCGCGGACCATGGCCGCGGTGGACGATCCGCCGGACACCACGCACATGGTCCTGCCGCCCAGGTCGGAGGGCTTGGAGATCTTCATCCCGGCCCGGACGAGCACGTCGCGGTGGGCCACGTAGTACGGCCCGGCGAACGCGGCCCGGGAGCGGTCGGCGGTGTCGATCGAGAGGTTCGCGACCACGATGTCCACCTCACCGCGCTGGACCTTGGCCTCACGCTCGGCGTAGCCCACCCGCACGAACCGCACCCCCTTGGCGGGCACCCCCAGCTCCCCGGCGATGCGGCGGGCCACGTCGATCTCGAACCCCTCGGGCGGACGCTTCCCGTCGGCCAGCGCGACGCCGGGCAGGCCGCCGCGGTAGCCCACCCTGATCGTGTGCGTGGCCCGGATCCGGTCGAGCAGGCGCGACCCCGTGGAGGGCGTCCCGGAAGGCGACGGGGACGACGGGGACGACGGGGACACTGCGGGGCTCCCCGAGAGTGAGGGGATCGCGGCGGTGCCGTCCGGCGTGCCGGCGAGCTGGAGCGCGAGCAGCGCCGCGGCGATCGCGGCGAGTGCCGCGGACGCCCCGGCGACGGTCCGGCGCCGCCGCCGGGCCCCGGGCGGGTCCGGGGGGCTCGATGAGGCCGGCGGTTCCGGCGGGTCCGGCGGGTTCGGCGGGTTCGTCCGGGCGAGGTCCAGCGTGGCGGCCTGCGCGCCCTCGGCCAGCTCCTCCCGGGACGCCTCGCCGTCGTCCACCGGATGTCCGAGCAGGCGTTTGAGCACCTCGTCCATGGACGGCCGCAGCGCCTGGTCCTTGTTCAGGCAGCGGGCGACGGTCCGGCGCAGGTCCTCCGGCAGCGCGCCGAGGTCGGGGTCGTGGTTGACGACGCGGTTGAGCGTCGCCATGATCGTCTCCGCCGCGAAGGGCGCCCGGCCCGTGGCGGCGAAGACCATGGTCGCCCCCCAGGCGAACACGTCGGCGGGCCGGCCGACGCGTTCCTCGGCGATCTGCTCGGGCGCCATGTAGGCGGGCGTCCCGACGGCGCGGGTGGTGATCGTCCCGCTCTCGTCGATGATCTTCGCGATGCCGAAGTCGACGACGCGGGGGCCGTCCGGGGCGAGCAGCACGTTGTCCGGTTTGAAGTCGCGGTGGGCGATCCCCGAGTGGTGGATCGCGGTCAGGGCGGTGGCCGTGCCGGTGGCGAGCCGTTCGAGGGCCTCACCGTCCAGTGGCCCGTCGCGCTCGACGGTCCGGCGCAGCGAGGGACCGTCGATCAGCTCGCTGGCGATGTAGGGGATCTCGCCGTCGAGGTCGGCGGCGAGCACCCGGGCGGTGCAGAAGGCGTCCACCCGCCGGGCCGCGGCCAGCTCCCGGGCGAAGCGGGAACGGGCGTGGTTCTCCCCGGTGAAGCGCACGTGCAGCAGCTTGACGGCGGCACGCCGGCCGTCCTCGGCCTCCCCCAGGTACACGACGCCCTGGCCGCCCTCGCCCAGCCTGCCCCTGAGCGTGAAGTCCCCCAGCCGCGGCGGATCCCCGGGCCGCAGCGGTTCGATCTCCGGCATCGACGACCCCTCGTGTGCCCCTCGCGGGCGCCCCTCGCCACGCTCGCCGGGTTCAGCATGGCACAACCCGCCGGGGAAGATCCGCTGCTTTGACAACCGCGACGAATGCGGACGAAACCAGCAATCTCCGGGGCTCTCCCGGATCTCTCCGCCTGCCCTCCCGGATCCGCCAGAATGTCCCACCGACAGGGAGAACCCACCTCATGGAGACCTGGAGACGGGGGCGACTCATGCAGACGCCGGGGACGATCGTCCGCCCGGCCGCGCCGGCGGACCTGCCGGCCGTGGCCGGGATCTACACCCACTACGTGGTCGGCGGCGTGGCCACGTTCGAGGAGACGCCGCCGCCGGTCGCCGACTGGCGGAGCAGGCTCGACGATCTCGCCGGCCGGGGACTTCCGTTCCTGGTGGCGGAGGTGGACGGCGAGGTGGCCGGATACGCCTACGCCGCCCCCTGGCGGCCGAAGCCGGCCTACCGGCACACCGTCGAGGACTCGATCTACCTCGCCCCGGACCGCACCGGCCGGGGTCTGGGCGGCGCGCTGCTGGGGGCGCTGGTGGAGCGGGCCGAGCGGGCCGGCGCGCGCCAGATGATCGCCGTCATCGCCGACACGGGGAGCGAGGCGTCGGCCGCCCTGCACCGCAGGTTCGGCTTCTCCACCGCCGGTCTGCTGGCGAAGGTGGGGCACAAGCACGGCCGCTGGGTCGACACCCTCCTGATGCAGCGGGAACTGGGCGGCGGAGGGAGCTGACCGGACGGGTGCTCGGCACGCGGGCGCTCAGCGCGCGGGCGCTCAGCGCGCGGGCGCTCAGCGCGCGGGCGCTCAGCGCGCGGGCGCTC
>NZ_JBEZNH010000016.1:132658-144331 GCF_040653115.1 Streptosporangium sp. NPDC048047
CAGCGCGCGGGCGCCGGGAGGCCGGCCGCCGCGGCGACCCGCTCCGCCGCGCGGAGCGCCGCCGCACGGGCCGCGGGCACGTCCACGCCGGTCAACCGGCCCGCCCGCTTGACGATCCGGCCGCCGACGATCACGGTGTCGACGTTCCCGGCGCCCGCGGCGGTCACCACGGCGCCGACCGGGTCGTGCACCGGTGCGAGGCCGACGGCCTCCGCGTCGAGCAGGACGACGTCGGCCCGCAGGCCCGGCCGCAGGGAACCCACCTCGCCCCCCAACCCCAGAGCCGCCGCCCCCTCGGCGGTCGCCATCCGCAACACCTCCGCCGTACTCAGCGACCCGCCCCTCAGCCGCTCGGCGGCGAACGCGGCGCGCATGACCGCGAACATGTCGCCCGGCGCGTCGGTGACGGTGTCGACGCCGAGGCCGGTGGGAATCCCGAAACCACGGAACCTGCCGGTCTCCGGGTGTCCGTGCCCCATCTGCGACTCCACGACGGGCGCGACCGAGGCGGTGCCGCCGCTGCCGGCGACGAGCTTCATCGCCTCGTCGGTGAAGCCGTTGCCGTGCACGAACATCACGTCGGGACCGAGCAGTCCCGCCTCGTGCAGCCGCTCGACCGCCCCGACGCCGGTCGCGTGCAGGCTGAGGCGCAGCCCGAGCTCGCGGGCCAGCCGCCAGTCGGCCTCGGCGGCCGCCGTCGAGCCGTAGACGGGCCCCCACGCCGCCAGGGCCGCCGTCACCCGGCCGGAGGAGCACAGCGAGGCGATCCGCCGTACCTCGTCCTCGTGGCGCGCGTCGTCGGCGGGCGAGGGGTGGGCGTAGCCGAAGACGGCCCGGACGCCCGAGACGCGCAGGCCGTCGAGGGCCGCGTCGGTGTGCTCGGGGGTGGTCTGGATGTGCGACCAGTCGTAGACCGTGGTGATCCCGGCGTCGAGGGCCTCCAGCGCGCCCCAGAGGTTGGCGGCGCGGACGTCCTCGGGCCGGAAGGCCGGGGCCAGGCGGCCGAGGACGAGGTCGAGGTATCCGCCGAGCGTGGCGTCGGCCGCGACGGAGCGCAGGACGCTCTGCCAGACGTGCCGGTGGGTGTCGACGAGGCCGGGCAGCACGATCCGGCCGGCGGCGTCGACGATCTCGGCGTCTCCGGCGGCGTCCGCCAGGCCGGGGCCGACCGCGGCGATCGTCCCGTCCTCGATGAGCACGTCGGCGCGCGGCAGGACGCGCACCCGCGGGTCGGTGTCGACCACGGTCCCGCCGGTGATGAGCATGCGCATGCCAAATCCTTTCCAAAAAGGAAGCAAGAAAGCTTTTTGAAAAGCTATCAGTTGCGGGGGATATCCTCAATGCCATGGCAGGGGCACGGGCGGCACGGCGCGACCGCGTCGACGAGATGGTCGAGGGGTGGGCGGCGGAGCTGCCGGAGGCCGCCACCGTCCAGCTGGAGATCATCAAGCGCGCCGGACGGCTGAAGGCGCTCGTCGAGGAGACCACCCAGTCGGTGCTGTCCGAGTACGGCCTGACCTACGCTGACTTCGACGTCCTCGCGACCCTGCGCAGGGCCGGGGCGCCGTACCGGCTCAAGCCCGGCCGGCTCGCCGAGCACTCCTCCCTCACCACCGGGGGGACGAGCAACGTCCTGCAGCGGCTCACCACCGCCGGCCTCGTCGAGCGCGAGCCCGACCCGGCCGACGGCCGCAGCTCGTGGGTCCGCCTGACGCCGCGGGGCGTACGGCGAGCCGAGGAACTGGCCCTGGCGACCGGCGAGGCGCACCGCGAGCTGTTCGCCGGCCTGCCGGACGACACCGCGCGCGCCCTGGCCGACCTGCTGCGCGAGGCGCTGCTCGCGCTCGGGGACCGGCCGGTCTCCGGCCCCCGCGGCTGACCCGCCCCGCCGTACGGCCCGGCCCTTTCCGCATGCCCGGCCCCCTACGGCCGGGTCCTCCGCACGGCCGGCTCACTTCGGCCGGGCCTCCGTACGGCCGGGTCCCGGGGCGGCGGCTACTCCGGCTCGGCGGACCCCCGCAGCGCGCCGGGGAGACCGGCGGCGTATCGTTCCGGCGGCTGCTCGGGAGCGGTCTCCCCGGTCTCCTCGGCCCAGGCGATGCGGTCGAGCTTGAAGACCCGGACGTCCCGGCGGAGCCGGTCCATGCCCATGAGGTACCAGTGGCCGCCGCGCCCGCCCATGAAGACCGCCGGCTCCACCTCGCGGACGGTGGACCGGCCCTTCCGGTCCTCGTAGCCCAGCCTCAGCACCTTCCGGCGCAGCAGCGCCCCCTCGATCACCGCCGCCACCCGGGGGTAGGGCTCCGGCTCGGCCGCCGGACGGGCGGGGACCGCCGGCCACACCGTCCCGCCGTCCTCTCCGCCACCGGCCGCCCGCCCCGGACCGCCGTCGGCGGGCGGCCGCTCCGCCCGCCCGCTCCCGCCGCCACCGGCCGCACCCTCTCCCCGGGCGTCCCCGGGGGACGGCGTCGCCGCGGCGAGCCGGCGCAGGGCGTCGCCGGCGGGGCCGGCCGGCGGGGTGCCGGCGGCCCGGATGAGCGCCACGGCGACCGCGGCCGCCTCCTCGGCGGTGAAGGCGACCGGGGACGGGACGGCGGACACGTCGAGGGCATGGCCGCCCCACCCGCCGGGCTCGGCGCGCACGGGGATCCCGGACTCCCGCAACGCCGCGAGATCGCGCTCGACGGTGCGCTCCCCCACCCCGAGCCGGTCCGCCAGCTCGCGGACCCGCAGGAACCCCGGCGCGGCGGCGCGGAGCTCTTCGACCAGGGCGCAGAGCCGATCGGTGCGGTTCACACCTGTGACGTTACGCGCCGGCGCCGGCATCCTCCACGCTCCGGCCGGTTCATGACCACC
Source organism: Streptosporangium sp. NPDC048047 (assembly GCF_040653115.1). Classification (NCBI taxonomy): domain Bacteria; kingdom Bacillati; phylum Actinomycetota; class Actinomycetes; order Streptosporangiales; family Streptosporangiaceae; genus Streptosporangium; species Streptosporangium sp. NPDC048047. The sequence goes on from NZ_JBEZNH010000016.1 coordinate 135,515, forward strand.
GAAACGCGCATCGATCCTGTTACGGCGGTTGAATGGCCAAAACGACGCCGATAACCTGTCCCGACGCATCTCATTGGAGCTCGATGGCAGCAGGACCGAACCACCCCATGGGCATGGACCCCGCCCACTCGTCCTCCCCCTCCCCCGGGAAGGACTCGAAGGGCTCGAAGGCGTCCAAGGGCATCGTGCTCGGCGGCGTCGCCGTCGTCACGCTCCTGCTCATCGGCTACTGCAGCGCGCAGAACGACGACTACGACGAGGTCAACGCCGAGTGCGTCGACCTCGACAGCCGGCAGCCCGACGGTTCCTACACCGTCGTGGACGAGGACTACTGCGACGACGACGGCGGCTCCCACTACCACGGCTCGCACGGCGCCTACGGGTGGTACTACGGGGGCGCTCGGGCCGGGGCCCGCATCCTGCACGGCACCACGGTGCGCCCCGCCGACGTCAGGATCACCAGCCGCCAGGGCACCGTGATCCAGCGCGGCGGCTTCGGCTTCCGCGGCAGGAGCGGAAGCTGAGCGCGGGCGGATGAGACGTGAGACCTCCGTCCCCAGGGACGGCTGGGAGGAGATCGTCGAGGGTCAGGGGCTGGCGTTCCACCGCTCGGCCCACCCCGGCGGCCTCGACCGCCCCTACTGGGACGAGTCCGTGCAGTACGTCTTCTCGATGGAGGAGGTCCTCGCCCTGGAGGAGCAGGTCGAGGAGCTGCACCGGATGTGCCTGGCCGCGGTGGACCACGTCGTCCGCCACGACCGCTACGCCGACTTCGCGATCCCCGAATGGGTGCGGCCGGAGATCGCCCGGTCCTGGGAGCGGGCCGACCCCCACCTGTTCGGCCGGTTCGACCTGCGCTACGACGGCACCGGCCCCGCCAAGCTGCTGGAGTACAACGCCGACACCCCGACCAGCCTCCTGGAGAGCTCGGTCGTGCAGTGGTTCTGGCTGCGGGACCGCCACCCGGACGACGACCAGTGGAACTCCATCCACGAGCGGCTGATCGACCGGTGGCGGGAGCTCGCGGAGGTGCTGCCCACCGGGCCGGCGCACTTCGCCTGGACGAAGATGGACGAGACCGGCGAGGAGGCGATGACCCTCGCCTACCTCCAGGAGACCGCCGCCCAGGCGGGCCTGAACACGGTCGCGGTGGCCATGGAGGACATCGGCTGGGACGGCCTCAACCTGCGGTTCGTGGACATGGAGCGGAGGGTGATCCGCTCCATGTGCAAGCTGTACCCGTGGGAGTGGGCGGTCGCCGACACGTTCGGGGCGCGGGCGGTCGCCCAGCAGGTGTCGATGACCTGGATCGAGCCGCTGTGGAAGATGCTGCTGTCCAACAAGGCGCTGCTGGCGCTGCTGTGGGAGCTGTACCCGGGGCACCCCAGCCTGCTGCCGGCCTACCTCGGCGGACCGCGTGACATGACGTCCTACATCGTCAAGCCGCTCCTCGGCCGGGAGGGGGCGGGCATGCGGGTCGTCACGCCCGGCGGCGTCGTCGAGACCGGCGGCGGCTACGGCGCCGAGGGCCACGTCCACCAGGAGTTCCTGGCGCTCCCCGACTTCGACGGCTGGCGTCCCGTGCTCGGCGCGTGGGTCGTCCACGACGAGGCGGCCGGCGCCGGCATCCGCGAGACCTCGGGGTTGATCACCGACGACACCTCGTCGTTCGTCCCGCACCGGATCGAGCTGTGACCCGAGTTGTGACCCGAGCCGCGATCCGCACCCCTCGTCCGATCCCGACAAGCATCATCCCGAGCCCCGGAGAGAACCCATGAGCCCCAGCTCCCTGCCGGTCGCGATCCAGGCCGCGGCCGACGCCCAGACGCTCTCGCTCGGCGAGACCCTCGGCCGCGGCGCCCTCGCGATCGTCGCCTACGCCGTACTCGGCCTGGTCCTGATGATCGTCGGCTTCTTCGTCATCGACCTGGCCATCCCCGGCAAGCTCAGCCGGCTGATCAAGGTGGACTGCAATCCCAACGCCACCCTGCTCACCGGGTCGGGGCTGACCGCCGTCGGGCTCATCGTCGCGGCCTCCATCTGGTCCGCCGGCGGCGCCCTGCACGAGGGCCTGCTGACGACGCTGGTGTTCGGCCTGGTCGGCATCGCCGTGCAGACCGTGGCGATGGTCGTCTTCGACAAGGTCGTCGGGATCTCCGTACGCGACCTGGTGAAGGAGAGCGACCCGCAGCCCGGCGCCCGGCTCCTCGCGATCACCCACCTGGTGATCGGCCTGATCACCGCCGTCGCCGTCATCTGACCGCGGCGAACCCGGATCCGGGCCGGTCCGGCCCCGTTCCCGGTCTCCGCCGTCGTCGTCCGGCCGCGGCGGGCTCGGTCCCGCCCGCGTTCCGGGCCTGTTCCCGCGGTGCCGAAACGCGGGCCGGCGGGTACGGCGGCTGGCGCATCTCGTCCGACCTGGCACTCTTAGTGACGTGAGGGAGCGGATCGAGGAGGCCGGCGGCGACGGCCGGGCCGGTGGGACCACCGTCAGGATCGACGGGGAAACCCAGGGCCCGGACCGCGCAGGCCCGGACCAGGACCGGATACGGCAGGACACCACCCGCAGGCTGGAGCGGGCCATGGGCTCGCTGGGCACTGCCGCCATGGCCCGGATGGACGACCGGCTCATGTGGTTCCGGGCGCTGTCGGCGGAGGACCGCTCGTGGGTCGGGCTGGTCGCCCAGGCCGGGATCGCCGCGTTCGTGGAGTGGTTCCAGTACGCCGGTGAGGACCGGCCGACCCCGAGCATCGAGTTCTTCGGCACCGCCCCCAGGGAGCTGAAGCGGTCGATCTCGCTGCAGCAGACCGTGGACATCGTCCGGACCGTGGTCGAGGTGGTCGAGGCGCAGACCGCGGAGCTGGCCGCGCCCGGCGGGCGGGAGCAGCTGCAGCAGGCGATGCTCCGCTACACCCGTGACGTGGCCTTCGCCGCCGCCCAGGTCTACGCCCGGGAGGCGGAGGCGCGCGGCTCCTGGGACGCCCGGCTGGAGGCGCTGATCGTGGACGCCCTGGTCCGCGGCGAGGTGGACGACGGCCTGCACTCGTGGGCCGCCGCGCTGGGCTGGACCTCCTCCCCCGTGGTCGTGCTGGCCGGGCAGGCGCCCGACGACGACCCGCAGGCGGTGGTCGACGGGCTGCGTGAGCGCGGGCGCAGGTCCGCGCTCGACCTGCTGGCGGGGGTGCAGGGCGACCGGCTGATCGTGATCGTCGGCGGGGCCGACAGCGTCGGGGCCGCGGCCCGGTACGTGGTGCCGCGCTTCGGCCCGGGGCCGATCGTGATCGGCCCGGAGGTCGGCGACCTGCACGCGGCGGCAAGTTCGGCGCGGGCGGCGATGGCGGGCCTGCGCGCCGCGCCCGCCTGGCCGGACGCCCCCCGGCCGGTCCACGCCGAGGACCTGCTGGCCGAGCGCGCCATCGACGGCGACGGCGACGCCCGCGCCCAGCTCATCGAGAACGTCTACCGGCCGCTCACGGGCACGCCGCTGCTCGACACGCTCGCCACCTACCTGGAGCAGGGCACGTCCCTGGAGGCCACGGCCCGGCTGCTGTTCGTCCATCCCAACACGGTCCGCTACCGGCTGCGTAAGATCACCGAGTTGACCGGGTACCAGCCCACCGAGGGGCGGTCGGCCTTCACCCTGCAGGTCGGGCTCATCCTCGGGCGCCTGTCCGAAACCTCGGTGACATAGCCGTCTTTACTTAACGTCCGGGAAACTCCCACTGTAGGTTTCCTACAAAATTTTACGGAAGAACTTCGTCCGGATCCTTACCCGGATATCGAACCCCTACAGGGCAGTCTGGATTTCGTGCTCGCCATCGTCGCTCCGGGCCAAGGCGCCCAGACCCCAGGTTTCCTGACCCCATGGCTCGAGATACCGGGCCTGGCGGACCGGCTGTCCGCCTGGTCCGACCTGGTCGGCCTCGACCTGATCGCGTACGGCACCACCGCCGGCGCCGAGGAGATCCGCGACACCGCGGTCGCCCAGCCGCTGCTGGTGGCCGCCGCCCTTGCCGCCGCCGAGGCCCTCGGCGCGGCCCCGGCCGTCGTGGCCGGGCACAGCGTCGGCGAGTTCGCCGCCGCCGCCCTGGCGGGGGTGCTCACCCCCGAGGAGGCCCTGACGCTGGTCCGCGAGCGCGGGCAGGCCATGGCCAAGGCCGCCGCCGTCACCGCCACCGGCATGACCGCCGTGCTGGGCGGCGACGAGGCCGAGGTCCTGGCCGCCCTCGACCGGCACGGCCTGACCCCGGCCAACGTCAACGGCGCCGGCCAGATCGTCGCCGGGGGCACCCTGGAGCAGCTGGAGGCCTTCGCCGCCGACCCGCCCGCGCGCGCCCGGCTGCGCCCGCTGCAGGTCGCCGGGGCCTTCCACACCGTCCACATGGCCCCGGCCGTCGACGCCCTGCGCGCCGCCGCGGACGGCCTCGCCCCCGCCGGCCCCCGGGTCACCCTGCTGTCCAACGCCGACGGCGCGGCCGTGGACGACGGCGCCGAGTTCCTCCGGCGTCTCGTCGCCCAGGTCGCCGGCCCGGTCCGCTGGGACGCCTGCATGGCCGCCATGACCGCTCTCGGCGTCACTACGATGATCGAGTTGGCCCCCGGCGGCACGCTCACCGGCCTGGCGCGGCGCGGGATGCCCGGGATCACCACCGTCGCGCTGAAGACCCCCGACGACCTGAACGCCGCTCGAGAGGTTCTCTAGATGAAGACGACCCAGGGTGCTCCGGGCGCGAAGATCCTGGCCCTCGGCCACTACCAGCCGTCCAAGGTGGTCACCAACGCCGACCTGTCGGCGACCATGGACACCAACGACGAGTGGATCCAGAGCCGGGTCGGCATCAAGGAGCGGCGGATCGCCACGGCCGGCGAGTCGGAGATCGACCTGGCCGTGCAGGCCGGCGGCAAGGCACTGGCCGCCAGCGGCCTGTCGGCCGGCGACATCGACCTGGTGATCGTCGCCACCTGCACGCTGGAGGCGCAGATCCCCAACGCCGCCGCCCGGGTCGCCACCCGCCTCGGCATCGACGCCCCCGGCGCGTTCGACGTCAACACCGCCTGCTCCGGCTTCTGCTACGCCCTCGCCCTGGCCAACGACGCCGTCCGCGCGGGATCGGCCGTCAACGTGCTGGTCGTCGGCACCGAGAAGCTCTCCCAGTGGATCGACTGGACCGACCGCAGCACCGCGGTGATCTTCGCCGACGGCGCGGGCGCCGCGGTCGTCGGCCCGTCCGACGTCCCGGGCATCGGCCCGGTGGTGTGGGGCAGCGCCGGCGACAAGGCCGACGCCATCATGATCAAGGACCGTGACTCGTTCCTCCGGCAGGAGGGGCAGACCGTGTTCCGCTGGGCGACCACCGCGCTCCACCCGGTGGCCAAGGAGATCTGCGAGCGTGCCGGGGTGGACCCGGCCGACCTCGCGGCCTTCGTGCCCCACCAGGCGAACCTGCGGATCATCGAGGCCATCGCCCGCCGGCTCGGCGCCGACAAGGCCGTCATCGCCAAGGACATCGTGCTGGCGGGCAACACCTCGGCCGCGTCGATCCCGCTGGCCCTGTCCCGGATGGTCGAGCGCGGCGAGGTCCGGTCGGGCGGGCTCGTCCTGCTGCTGGGCTTCGGCGCCGGGCTGACCTACGCCGGCCAGGTCGTCGAGATCCCCTGAAAGCCTGTACGGCACCGCCGTACGGAAAACCGCAACACCACATCGATTCCCAAGGAGAACACGCGACATGGCTCAGATGACCGAGCAGGAGATCCTCGCCGGCATCGGCAAGATCGTCAACGAGATCACCGGTGTCCCGGCCTCCGAGGTCACGCCGGAGAAGAACTTCGTGGACGACCTCGACATCGACTCGCTGTCCATGGTCGAGATCGCCGTCGCCGCCCAGGACGAGTTCGGCGTCGAGATCCCCGACGACCAGCTCAAGCACCTCAAGACCGTCAAGGACGTCATCAACTTCATCCAGAGCTGAGACGTCCCGACGCCTCCCGGCCCTGACCAGCGATTCGCAAGGAGCAAGAACGTGAGTACAGACCAGGTACGTGTCGTCGTCACCGGGCTCGGCGCGACGACGCCCCTCGGCGGAGACGTCGCCTCGACCTGGTCGGCGCTCCTCGCCGGTCGGAGCGGGGTCCGCGACCTCACCACGGACTGGGTCGACTCGGTCCCGGTGAAGTTCGCCGCCGTCGCCGCCGTGGACCCGACCGAGGTGCTGCCCCGGCCGGAGTCGCGGCGGCTGGACCGGGCCGAGCAGTTCGCGCTGGTCGCGGCCCGCGAGGCCTGGAAGGACTCGGGGATCGAGAAGGTCGACCCCGAGCGGCTCGGCGTGGTGGTGGGCAGCGGCATCGGCGGCATCACCACCATCCTCGCCGCCTACGACACCTTCAAGGAGCGGGGCTGGCAGCGGCTCTCGCCGTACACCGTGCCGATGCTGATGCCGAACGGCGCCGCCGGCTGGATCGGCATCGAGGTCGGCGCCCGCGCCGGCGTGCACGCCACGGTCAGCGCCTGCGCCACCGGCGCCGAGTCGATCGGCTACGCCATCGAGATGATCCGCTCCGGCCGCGCCGACGTGGTCGTGGCGGGCGGCACCGAGGCCGCCATCCACCCGCTGAACATCGGCTCCTTCGCCGCCATGCGCGCGATGTCGCTGCGCAACGACGAGCCCGAGCGGGCGTCCCGGCCGTGGGACAAGAACCGCGACGGGTTCGTGCTCGGCGAGGGCTCGGGCATCGTCGTCCTGGAGTCCGAGGAGCACGCCCGGGCCCGCGGCGCCCACATCTACGCGGTGGCCGCCGGGGTGGGCTACTCCGCCGACGCCCACCACATCGCCCAGCCCGAGCCGACCGGCGCGGGGGTGATGCTCGCCATGCGCCGCGCCCTGCAGGACGCGCGCCTGGACCCCGAGGACATCAGGCACGTGAACGCGCACGCCACCTCCACCCCCGCCGGAGACGTGGTGGAGACCATGGCGATCAAGGAGATCGTCGGCGGTCACCCGCTGGTCACCTCCACCAAGTCGATGACCGGGCACCTCCTCGGCGGCGCCGGGGGCATCGAGTCGGTCTTCACCGTCCTCGCCCTGCAGGAGCGGGTCGTCCCCGCCACGATCAACGTGGACGACCTCGACGACGGCGTCGAGGTGGACATCGTGCGCCGCGACCCGCGCGAGCTCCCGGGCGGACGCATCGCGGCGATCAACAACTCGTTCGGGTTCGGCGGCCACGACGTCGCCGTGGCCTTCACCAGCGTCTGACAGGAGCCTCGAATGACCGTGCTCGACAACAGGGTGGTGAGCGGCTCCCCGGACGGGGAGGCGGCCGATCCCCGCGACCCCCAGGTGCGGATGGCGGCGCTGCTCGACGAGGGCTCGATCCGGCTGATCACCCCGGTCGACCGCAGCGGCGTCCTGGCGGCCATGGGCCGCGTCGAGGGCGTGCCGGTCGTGGTCTTCGTCAGCGACGCCCGGGTCCAGGGCGGCGCGATGGGCTCGACGGGATGCGAGCACATCGTGCACGCCTACGACGTGGCGGTCCGCGAGCGGGTCCCGGTCATCGGGGTGTGGCACTCCGGCGGCGCGAGGCTGGCCGAGGGCGTGGAGTCGCTGCACGCGGTCGGCCGCGTCTTCGCCGCGATGACCAGGGCCTCGGGCGTGGTGCCGCAGCTGTCGGTCGTGGTGGGCCCCGCGGCCGGCGGCGCCGCCTACGGCCCGGCGCTGACCGACATCGTGATCCTCGCGGACGAGGGCCGCATCTTCGTCACCGGCCCCGACGTGGTGCGCAGCGTCACCGGTGAGCAGATCGACATGGCCGCCCTCGGCGGGCCGGAGCCGCACAGCAAGCGCAGCGGCGTGGTGCACGTGGTGACCAAGACCGAGACCGAGGCGTACGTCCAGGCCCGGCGCCTGGCCGTGCTGCTCGGCCACCAGGGCGGCTTCCGCGGCGAGGTCGAGGAGATCGACTTCTCGAACCTGCTCCCCGAGAACCCCCGCCGCGCCTATGACATCAAGCCGCTGGTCAAGGGCCTGCTGGACGAGCCGGGCGTGGAGCTGCAGCCCAAGTGGGCGCCGAACATCGTCACCACGCTGGGCCGCCTCGGCGGCCGGACCGTCGGGGTCATCGCCAACAACCCGATGCGGCTGGGCGGCTGCCTGGACGCGACCTCCGCCGAGAAGGCGGCACGGTTCGTCCGCATGTGCGATGCCTTCGGGGTGCCGCTGGTCGTGGTGGTGGACGTCCCCGGTTACCTCCCGGGCGTCGGCCAGGAGCATGACGGCGTGGTGCGCCGCGGCGCCAAGCTGCTGCACGCCTTCGCCGAGGCGTCCGTGCCGCGCGTCACGCTGGTCACCCGCAAGGCGTACGGCGGCGCCTACATCGCGATGAACTCCCGCGCCCTGGGCGCGACCAAGGTGTTCGGCTGGCCCACCACGCAGATCGCGGTGATGGGCTCGGTGGCCGCGGTGCGCATCCTCAAGCGGAGGGAGCTGGCGGCCGCCCCCGAGGAGGAGCGGGCGGAGCTGGAGACCCGGCTCGCCGAGGAGCACGAGATCACGGCGGGCGGCCTGGACCGGGCGATCGAGATCGGCGTGGTGGACGAGGTGATCAAGCCGGAGGAGACCCGCGGCGCCATCGCCAAGGTCCTCGCCCAGGCCACCCCGGCGCGCGGCGCCCACGGCAACATCCCGCTCTAGGTGTATTGATCACAAGCGTTGTCAACACCGACTGGGCTTGATCATGGCGAAGACCTCCGGTGTGGTGGAGCTGTCTAGGGCCTGTACGGACTTCGAATCTTCAGGCGGGTTGAAGGCTTCGGATCCACA
>NZ_JBEZNH010000017.1:0-135084 GCF_040653115.1 Streptosporangium sp. NPDC048047
ACCTCGGCTTCCCCACCAACTCCTGACACCCCCGTCCCCGTCCGCCGCGGGCGCGACGGGCGGGGACGGCCAGGAGAACCGGCCGGAAGCCCGTCTGGCTCGGTTCACCCGAGGGCCGTCCGGCTTCCCTCAGAGGTGGCGGACCACCCTGGCCGGGTTGCCCACGGCGACGACGTTGGCGGGGACGTCCCTGGTGACGACGGCGCCGGCGCCGATGACGCTGTTCGCGCCGATCGTCACCCCGGCGAGCACGATGGCGCCGCCGCCGAGCCAGACGTTGTCCCCGATCACGATCGGCCTGGCGGCCTCCAGCTTCGCGCGCCGCGGCTCGGGCTCGACGGGATGGGTCGGGGTGAGCAGCTGGACGTTCGGCCCGATCTGCACGTCGTCGCCGATGGTGATGGGCGCCACGTCCAGGGCGGTCAGCCCGTAGTTGGCGAACGTGCCGGAACCGACCGTGATGTGGGAGCCGTAGTCGACGTACAGCGGCGGCCGGATGTGGGCGTCAGGGGCGATCGAGCCGAGCAGCTCCTCAAGGACGGACCGGGCGGCCCCCTGGTCGGCGTGGTAGAGCTCGCCGTACCGGTGGGCGAGGGCGGCGGCGCGTCCGAGGGCGGCCCCCAACTCCGGGTCGTCGGCGATGTACAGGTCTCCGGCCAGCATGCGCTCGCGGTTGGTGCGGGGGTCCCCGGCGAAGAAGTCGGTCATGACGACGACCCTAGGCGGGGTGACGGGAAAACCGTTCGCTCCGCCGTACGGCCCTGGGGCAGCATGACCGAGGCGGGGTAGGCGTCCGGGGGAGGGGTGGGGGCGGCTGTGACCGGATCACACGAAGGCTCCGAGGAGAGTCCGGCCGCGCGCAGGTCGGCGGTCCTGCTGGCGCTGCGCCACTACTGCGGCGAGGTGCGGCGCCAGTGGCCGATCGCGGTGCCCGCGCTGGCGCTGCCGGCGATGGGCAACATCTGCCTGGCCTACCTGGCGCCGCTGATGGTGGCCGGGCTCGTGGGGCACCTGGCCGGCGGCGGCGACGGCACCCTCGACGCGCTGCTGCCGTACGTCCTCGGCTTCGGCGCGCTGCTGCTGGCGGGCGAGGCGCTGTGGCGGCTGGGGCTGCACTTCCTGAACCGCACCGACGCCCGGGGCATCGAGCGGCTCGGCGTGGTCGGCATGGACGAGCTGATGGCGAAGGACACCGCGTTCTTCCACGACAACTTCGCCGGTGCGCTGACCAAGCGGGTCATCGGGTTCTCCTCCCGGTTCGAGGACTTCTTCGACACGCTCACCTTCTCGATCATCGCCAAGGTGGTGCCCCTGCTCTTCGCCTCGGTGGTCCTGTGGCGGTACCACCCGCTGCTGGTCCTCGTCCTCCTGGGCCTCATCGCCGTCACCGGCCTCCTCATCGCCCCGCTCATCCGCCGCCGCCAGGCGCTGGTCGACGAGCGCGAGGCCGCCAGGGTGCTGGTGTCGGGCCACGTCGCCGACGTGCTGACCAACATGGACACGGTCCGCGCCTTCGCCGCCGAGGAACGCGAGGCCGCGGAGTACCGGGTCAGGGCCGCCGAGCAGCGCAGGCTGTCCCTGCGGTCCTGGGACTACGGCAACCTCCGGGTGGACACCGTCGTCGCCCCTCTGTCGGTGCTCACCAGCTCCCTGGGCCTGCTCCTCGCCGTGGCGCTCCGGGGCGGCCTCGGCGCGGAGGCCATCGTGGTGACGTTCACCTACTACTCGAACGCGATCGGCATCATGTTCGAGTTCAACCAGATCTACCGGCGCATGGAGAGCCTGCTCACCGAGGCGGCCCAGTTCACCGAGCTGCTCCTCGTGCCGCCCACCGTGGTCGACCCGGCCGACCCGCAGCCGCTGCGCCCGTCCGGCGCGGGCGTCACGTTCGAACGGGTGACGTTCGGGTACGGCGGCGGCCCGCCCCTGTTCCGGGACCTGGACCTGGACATCCCCGGCGGCGCCAGGATCGGGCTGGTCGGCCAGTCCGGCGGCGGCAAGAGCACCCTCACCCGGCTGCTGCTGCGCCTCATGGACGTGGACGGCGGCAGGATCCTCATCGGAGGGCAGGACATCGCCCGGATGCGCCAGGCCGACCTGCGCGGCCTCATCGCCTACGTCCCCCAGGAACCCGCGATGTTCCACCGGTCCGTGCGCGACAACATCGCGTTCGCCCGGCCGGGGGCCACCGAGGCGGAGATCCGCCGGGCCGCGGAGGCGGCGCACGTCACGGAGTTCGTCGAGGCGCTGCCGGACGGGTTCGAAACCCTGGTCGGCGAGCGCGGCGTCAAGCTCTCCGGCGGCCAGCGGCAGCGCGTCGCGCTCGCGCGCGCCATCCTGCGCGACGCCCCGATCCTGCTGCTGGACGAGGCGACCAGCGCCCTGGACTCCGAGAGCGAGATCCTCGTCCAGGAGGCGCTGTGGAACCTGATGCAGGACCGCACCGCGCTCGTCGTCGCGCACCGCCTGAGCACCGTCGTCCGCATGGACCGGCTCATCGTCCTCAACCAGGGGCGCGTCGTGGAGCAGGGCACCCACGGCGAACTGCTCCGGGCCCAGGGGCCCTACGCACGGCTCTGGCACCACCAGTCCGGGGGTTTCCTGATCGACGACGACGCCCAGGACGCGCTCCTGGAGGCGACGGGCGCCGACTGAGACGCGGAGGCGAGGAGGGTGAGGACCCGGCCGGGCGTGTGGCCCAGCTCGTCGCGCATGACCCGGGTCAGGTGGGCCTGATCGCTGAAGCCGAGGCCGGCCGCGAGCGCCGCGAGGTTCGTCTCGCCCTGGTCCATGCGCGTCAGCGCGCGGCTCACCCGCACCCGGTTGCGGTAGCGGCTCAGTGGCATGCCCACGTGGTGGCGGAAGGTGCGGCTCAAATGGGCCGGGGAGGTCCCCAAACGCCTGGCCAGGGCCACCAGGTCGGCGCAGTCCGGCTCGCCGGAGAGGATCGCCTCCCGGGCGTGGTCCGCCAGCTCCCGCCGTCCCGGCGAAGGCGCGTCCCGGGACTGTTCGCGGAGCGCCAGCAGCAGGAGGTCCAGGACGGCCTCGACGGCGGCGAAGTCCGGGTCGGCGCCGGTACGCAGGAGCAGGTGATGGGCCAGTTCGAGCCGCGCGTCCACGTGGACCGCGGGAGAACGGGCGGCATCGAGCCCGGCCGTCAGCGCGTCGCCGACGAATGTGATCGAGGTGCACACGTCACCGCCCGCGGGGTGGGCGAAGCGTATCTCCCACCCCGGGCGGTGCAGGTAGCCGACGGTGGGCTCGGCCGTCATCCGCCGGCCCTGGGAGTCCAGCCGGAACCGGCCCCGCCGGACCAGCACGATCTCGGCCGCGGATGACGTCTCCGGAACGGACCAGCCGGCGTGGTCGTCCTCGCACTCGACAACGTTGATCATGAAGTGCGGGCTTTCGACCAGCCTCTTCGCGGTACGCACCGGACAACCCTACGCATCACCACCGACAGCGCCATCCGCATATTCGTTCAAGACGGACGGGCATGGACGGCCGACGCTGGATGCATGATCAATCTTTCTCCTCCGCCGGTGACGGCCGCCCACCGGAACCGGATGCTGGCCGTGCTGCTCACCGGGCAGGCCATGGCGTCCATGGACGGGTCGATCGTGTCGGTGGGGGCGGAGACCATCCGCGAGAGCCTGCACGCGGGTGGCGCCGAGATCCAGCTGGTCGTGTCGGGCTACCTGCTGACCACCGGCGTGCTGCTGGTCACCTGCGCCCGGATCGGCGACGTCATCGGACACCGGCGTGCGTTCCTGCTCGGGCTCGGCTGGTTCACCGGGGCGTCGCTGCTGTGCGGACTGGCCCCTGACGCGATCGTGCTGGTACTCGCCCGTGTCGTCCAGGCCATGGGGGCGGCGCTGCTCACGCCGCAGATCTTCGCCCTCGTCCACATGCACTGGGACGGAGCGGCACGCCGTAAGGCGATCGGCGTCTACAGCATGGTGCTCGCCCTGGGAGTCGCGCTGGGGCAGGTCATCGGGGGCCTGATCGTCGGCGCCGACCTGTTCGGCCTCTCCTGGCGGCCCATTTTCCTGATCAACGTTCCGATCGGCCTGATCCTGCTGGCGGCCGGCCCGCGGATCCTGCCGGACCACCGCGCGGACCGGCGGGTACGGCTCGACCCGGCCGGAGTGGCGCTCCTGACCGTCGCCATGACGGCGCTCACCGTCCCGCTCATCTTCGGCCGGGACCACGGCTGGCCCGCCTGGACGTGGATCTCGCTGGCGTGCGGTGTCATGTTGCTGGTGGCGTTCGTCCGCCATGAGACCAGAGCGCGGCATCCGCTGCTGGACCCGGCGGCGCTGCGGCCCGACGGAACCGGGCCGGGGCTGGCGGCCTGCTGGATCATCATGGGGTGCTACACCGTCTTCCTGTTCACCCTGACACTGCACCTGCAGACCGCGCTCGGCTACTCCCCGCTCCACGCCGGGCTGGCGTTCGTTCCGTACACCCTCGGTTTCGGCGCCCTCAGCCTGAGCTGGAACCGCTACCCGCGGTGGCTGCAGAGCGCGCTGCCGGTGGCGGGGCCGGTGATGTTCGCGGTGGGGGCGGCCCTGCTGGTGCTCCTCCACCGTGACCGGTGGGACCCGCTCGGCTCCATGCCGCTGCTGTTCCTCGCCGGGGCCGGTCACGCCGCCGGGTACAGTCCGCTGATGGCGCAGATCACCTCTCTGGTGGAGCCGCGGCTGGCGTCGGCGATCTCGGCGCTGAACTCCACCGGGCCCGTGCTCGCCGGGGTGACCGCCGTCGCCGGACTCGGGAGCGTCTACTTCGCGGCGCCCTCCTCCGCCGAGGGTCTCCTGCGGGTGACCGCCGCCTGCGTCGTCCTCCTCGCGATCGGAACGGCGTGCGCCGTGCGGGTGGCTCTGGCCCGTCGCACCGTCTCCTCCGCGTCCGGCGCCGAAAGGGACGGAAGCCGATAGTTCGTACCACGAATTCGCTACTCTGTGCCAATGAGCAAGAATGCCGACGGCCCGATCGGGGTGGTGGCCGCGCTGGTGCGGTCCACGTTCCTGGTGAACGCCGTCTATGTGGACTCCGCCCGCGAGTACGGCATCACCCAGCAGCAGGGCCAGTTGCTGTGCGTGCTGATGGCGCAGCCGTACGGCATGGGCGAGCTGGGCGCGATGCTCGGCCTCGCCAAGTCGAGCCTGACCGGCCTGGTGGACCGCAGCGAACGCAACGGCCTGGTCCGGCGCCGACCCGACCTCGAGGACTCCCGTGCGGTACGGGTGGCCCTGACCGGGCGCGGCGCCAGGCTGGCCGAGGAGTTCTACACCGCGACCTGCCGCCGGATCGAGGAGCTGACCTCGGGGTTCGTCCCGGCGGAGCGCGACATGCTCGCCGCCCTGCTCGGCCGCGTGGTGACGGACAACAAGGTGCCCGCCGTCTTCATGGAGCCGGACGCCTCGCCCTGACCGGGAGAGGGGTTGCAGTTCGCATCACGAACTAATATTGTTCGCGATGCGAACTGTAGCCATTTTTCTCTCGTGTCGGCTCTCCTCGCACTACGGAAAGGCAGTGTCTTGTCCGCATCTGATGTGGTCTTCGGTTTCGGCGCGCATTCCGACCTCGGCGACATACCCGAGCTGTTGCGCATGGTCCAGCAGGCGGAGCGGGACGGGCTCGACGTCTTCTCGCTGTCGGACCACCCCTACCTCGGCGCGCGGCTGGACGCCTACGCCGCCCTCGGCTTCATCCTCGGCCGCACCGAGCGCATCGCGGGCTTCGCCAATGTCACCAACCTGCCGACCCGGCCCGCTCCCATGCTGGCCAGGACCGTGACGTCGTTGTCGGCGCTGTCCGGAGGCCGCGTCGTGCTGGGCATGGGCGCGGGCGGGCTGTGGGACCGCATCGCCGACATGGGGGTGCCGCGGCAGACGCCCGGCGACGCCGTGGACGCCTTCGAGGAGGCCATCGTCCTGATCAAGAAGCTGTCGGGCGGCGGTCCCCCGGTCACCTACGAGGGCAGGCACCACCGGGTGCGCCGGATCGAGCCCGCGCCCGTGGCCGCGGTGCCGGTGTGGACGGGGTCGAACGGGCCGAGAAGCCTGGCCGCCACCGGCCGCGTCGCCGACGGCTGGATCCCCGGCCACGCGGCCGACTGGCTCAGCGAGCGCTACCGGACGTCGCGGCCGGTGATCGACGAGGCGGCGGCGTCCGTCGGCCGCGCCCCGGACGAGATCCGCACGGTCTTCAACTTCCCCGGGCGCGTCACCGACCGGCCGCTGCCCGCCACCCGGGACCACGAGGGCCGCTGGATCGGCGGCTCCGTCGACCAGTGGGCCGAGGAGCTGACCGGCGCCGTGCTGGAGCACGGCGCGTCGGGCTTCGTGCTCTTCTCCGCCGACCACGGCGTCGCCGATCCCACCACACTGGCCCGCTGGGCCCAGGAGATCGTCCCGGCCGTCCGCGAGGCGATCGCCGGTCCCGGAGACCCGGGACCGCGTGAGCGGCGTCACGGGTGATCGTGGCCGGGTGCTCGCGGCCGGAGACACCGAGAAGGGCAGGGCCCGGCGCCGGGCCGGCTATGGCCGTCCCGTGTTCGTTCGCCTACGGTGCTCAGCATGCGAGGGGTGACGCGGCATCTGGCGGATGGCTGTGCCGCGGCCGGCGTCGTGGGGATGTTCTGGGTGTGGCCGGCGATCGGGGCGGGGTCGTGGCCGGCGGTGGCGGGGCCGGCGCTGGCCGGGGTGACGGCCGGGGCGATGGTGCTGCGGCGGCGGGCGCCGTTCGCGGCGACGCTGGCGGCCGGGGCCGCCACCGTCGCCGGGACGGTGCTGGGGGTGTGCCAGGACCCCATGCTGGCCGCGGCCTGGTGCCTGTACCCGCTCGCGATCGAGCGGGCGCGGCGTACCCGGGTCGTGGCCGGGACCCTGGCGGGGGTGTTCACCGGACTGGCCATGGTCACCGCGATCCCGGAGGGGGACGCGGCGGGGCCGGGGCGGCAGGTGCTGCTCGCGGTGGCCGCGCTGGGCGCGGCGTGGCTGCTCGGCACCGCCGTCGGCGGGCGGATCGCGAGCGCGCGGGAGGCGGAGCGGATGCGGGCGCGACTGGAGGCGGCGCGGGACGTCCACGACGTGGTCGGGCACGCGCTCGGAGGGATCCTCGCACGGTCGGGGGTGGTCCTCAGCCTGCCGGACGCCCGGGAGGAGGAGCTGCGCGACACGTTGTCGGAGGTGGAGACCTGCGCGCGCAGGGCGCTGGAGGACGTGCAGGGGCTGGTGCGCGCGCTGCGCGCCGCGGACGGCGGGCCGGGGCCCGGCCTGGACGCGCTCGCGGAGGTCGTCGAGGCGACCCGGGCCGCCGGCGTCGACGTGGACGCCCGCGTCGACGCCGGTGAGGCGGTCGGCGACGGGGCGGTGGGCGCGGTGGCGTTCCGGATCGCGCAGGAGGCGCTGAGCAACGTGGTGCGGCACGCCCCGGGCGCGCGGTGCACGGTCCGGATACGCCGTGAGGGCGACGTGCTGGCGGTGCGGATCAGGGACGGCGGCGCCCCGGGGACGGACGGCCGGGCGCCGGTCGCGGGCTCGGGGACCGGACTGCGGGGCATGCGGGAACGGGCCCGGCTGGTGGGCGGGACGGTGGTGTGGGGCGCCCGGACCGGCGGCGGTTTCGAGGTGGAGGCCCGGCTGCCCGTCAGGGGTGGTTCGTGAACGGGCCGGAGCCCGGGTCCGGGCCGATCCCCGTCTTCCTCGCCGACGACGACGCGGGGCTGCGCGGGGCGTACCGGAAGCTGTTCGAACGCACCCCCGGCTTCCGGTTCGCCGGAGAGGCGGCCGACGGCGCGGAGGCGGCCCGGCTGGTCGCCGCGCTGAAGCCGTCCGTCGCGCTCCTGGACGTGCAGATGCCGGGGACCGGCGGGCTGGAGGCGGCCCGGCGCATCCTGGCGGAGACGAGCACCCGGGTCGTGATGCTCACCACGTTCGACCTGGACGAGTACGTGCACGAGGCACTCGCCCTCGGCGCGTCGGGCTTCCTGCTGAAGAACGCCTCCCCGGCAGAGGTGCTGCACGCGGTCCGCGTGGTGCACGCGGGCAACGCCATGCTCGCCCCGGAGGTGACCGTACGGCTGCTGGACCGGCTCCGCCCGCGCCGGCCGGACGAGCGGCACGCGTTCACCCGGCGGGTGCTGTCGGAGCGGGAACTGCAGGTGATCCGGCTGGTCGCCCGCGGCCTGTCCAACCAGGAGATCGCGGACGAGCTGTGCCTGAGCCTGGAGACGGTCCGCACCTACCTGCGCCGCGTCTTCGCCAAGCTGGACGTCAGGGACCGCACCCACCTGGCCGTGCTCGCCCACGAGGCGGGCCTGCTGCACGGGCCGCGCTGACCCCGTTCCGCGGATCGTCCGGGCGGGGAACGACGGAACGTCCCCCGGATGTCCACTTCCGGGGGACGCGCCCGCCCGCCGCGCGGCCGGATGCTGAGTGTCCCGACGCGAGACACGAGGTGACGGATGATAGAGATCACACGGCTCACCAAGCGGTACGGCGGGAAGACCGCGGTGGACGACGTCAGCTTCGCCGTACGGCCCGGCCGGGTCACCGGCTTCCTCGGCCCGAACGGGGCGGGCAAGTCGACGACTCTGCGAGTGCTGCTCGGCCTGGACCACCCGGACGGCGGCACCGCGCTGATCGGCGGCCGGCGCTACCGCGATCTGCGGCATCCGCTGCGCACGGTGGGGGCGCTGCTGGACGGAGCGGGTCCGGTGCCCGAGCGCCGCGGCGCCGACCATCTCACCTGGATCGCGCAGAGCAACCGGATACCCCGCCGCCGGGTGCGCGAGGTGCTGGAACTGGTGGGGCTGACGGACGCGGCCGGGCGGCGGGTGAAGGGCTACTCGCTCGGCATGGGGCAGCGGCTCGGCATCGCCGCGGCGCTGCTCGGCGACCCGGAGGTCCTGGTGCTGGACGAGCCGGTGAACGGGCTCGACCCGGACGGCATCCGCCGGGTGCGGAACCTCCTGCGCGGGTACGCCGCGTCCGGCCGCACCGTGCTGCTGTCCAGCCACCTGATGACCGAGATGGCCGGTACGGCCGACGACGCGGTCGTGATCGCCGGAGGCCGGATCGTCGCCCGTGGAACGCTGGACGACGTCAGCGCGGGACATCCGTCGCTGGAGTCGGCCTTCTTCGCGCTCACCGGGGACCGGGAAGGTGAGGGACGGTGGTGAGGGACCTGCTCGCCGCGGTCCGGGCGGAACTGACCAAGATCACCACGCTCCGCGCGGTGTGGCTCCTCACCGGCGTCGTCGTCGGCCTGCACGTGCTCATACAGGTGCAGAACGTGGGCGCCGACACGGAGGCGGTGAGCCGGATCACCGCGGACGGCATGATCGAGCGGTTCCCCGGCGTCGTGCGGCCCGCCCACGAGGCGCTCGTCGAGTACCTGGCCGCGTCGTCGTTCCAGATGTGCCTGTTCCTGCCCTGCGTCGCCGCGGTCATCGCGGGCCAGGAGTTCCGTGCCGGTCAGCTCGGGACGTCCCTGCTCGCGGTTCCGCGGCGAGGTCTGCTGATGGGGGCGAAGACACTCGCCACGGGCGGTTTCCTGCTGTCCGCCTCCCTCGTCATCGCCGCGATCAGCACGATGTTCACGTACGTCACGACCAGGGACTGGGACCCGGGCCTGGTGACGAGCGCCGCCGCGTGGACCGCCCAGGCGAAGTTCCTCGCCTACGCGGTCCTGAGCGGCCTCGTCACCTTCGCCGTCACCGTGATCGCCCGCGGCACCCTCGCCGGCGTCCTGGTCACGGTGGCGCTGACCGCGCTGACCATGAGCCAGGCCCTGGCCGCCTCCGCCCCCGCCCTCGACGCACTGGTCCCGCTCAGCGCGGGCCGCAACCTGATCCTCGTCCCCGGGGACGGACTCAGGTTGTCCGCCGGCCCGGGACACGCCGTGGCCGTGCTCGTCGCCTGGCCGCTGCTGACCGTCGTCGCGGCCGCGATCACCTTCGGCCGGCGGGACGCGCGGTGACCACCGCACCCAGACCCGCCGTCCGCGCGGTGACCACCGCCCCGGAACCGGCGGGACACGCGGTGGCCGTCGCCCCGGAACCGGCGGGCGCGCGATGAGCGCCGCCCCGGCCGGCCGGGCGCCGGACACGGGCGGGATCAGGCTGTCCGATCTCGTCCGCGCCGAACTCACCAAGATCTGTACCCTGCCCGCGACGTGGGCCGCGCTCGCCCTGGCCCTGACGGGCCACACGCTGGTCGGCCTGCTGGCCGCCTCGGACGCCGTACACGTCGCCGGCCCGGACGGGCAGACCCCGATCGCCCGGCTCGGCGTCGTGCTGCTGGCCCCGGTGTACGCCCTCGTGGCCGTGCCGGTCCTCGCGGCGGGCGGCGAGTACCGGGGCGGCCAGATCCGGGTGAGCCTTCTGGCGGTGCCGGACCGCAACCGGTTCTTCCTGTCGAAGCTCCTGGCGATCCTGGCGGTGCTCGCCGTCGCGGCGCTCCCCGTCATGCTGCCGGGTCACCTCCTGCGGCACGCGCTCGGCGACACCGGCGCGGGCGTGGGCGAGGCGGTCGGCGGCGCGCTCGCCGAGGCGGCGGCCTGCCTGCCGCTCGGCCTGGTGGCGTACGGGTTCGCCGTGCTGGCGAGGACGGTCGTCGTTCCGCTGGCCGTACTGGTCGTCCTGCCGGTCCTGGTGTCGCCGATGCTGCGAGGTCTCAGTCCCGGGGTGGTACGGCTGCTGCCGCACGAGGCGATGCTGAGTCTCCTCGGCCTGCCCGAGGGCCCGGACGTCGCACTGGATCGTCCGGGGGCGCTGCTGGTGGTCGCGACGTGGGCCGCGGTCCTCGTCGGCGCCGCCTGGACGGTCACCGTACGGCGGAACGGTCAGCGGGCCCGCGGACGCGGGCGGCCGTCCTCCACCGGTCGCGTCCGGTGAGCCGGATCGGCTCCGGCTCCACGATCAGGCGGTGGAACGGCCGGGCGGGAATTCCCGGCGGCGGGAGCCCTGGGATCGAAACCACTGTCGAAAGCCCGGTTCCAAACGGACAGACAATGTTAAAGTCCACACGGACGATCGCCTGACGGCCGATCTTCCTGAGTGATCTCTCTGGAGGCGGCGGCGGCCCGGATCACGGCGGAGGAGCTGGAACGTGGACGGGATCACGCGGCAATCCATCCCACTCGCCCCCAAGGAGATCAGGCGCCTCCTGTCGGAGGCCGAAGGTCTTCTGGCCGCGGCCGGGGCCCTGCTGGCCGACAGCGGACGAGCCGACGCCGACGCCCGGCGGGCGGTGTCGGAGGTGCGGGCCGAGCGGGCGCGGGAAGAGCTGGGCTCGATGCCCGTCGCCCGGCTGAAGGACGTCACCGGCGGGCGGCTGCGGCTCGGGGCCCTCGAACAGGCCGGTTACGCCACCGTCCGGCAGGTCCTGGACGACACGCCGTACGGGCTCCAGCTCCTGCCCGGGATCGGGGCGCGTACGGCGGCCCAGGTGCACGCGGCCGCCGCGCAGATCGCGAAGGCGGCGGAGGAGTCCGTCACCGTCCGGATCGACGTCGACCGGCGGGACCCCGGGACCACCGCGTTGCTCGTCGCCCTGCACCGGTTGCTGGCTCCCGGCCCCGACCTGTCCCGCGCCTGCGAGGCCGCCGGAGCGCTCAGGGAGAAGCTGGAGCCCCTCGTGCCCGTCGCGGCCCCGGCGCGCAGCCGGGTGCTGATGCTGCTGGCGGGCGCGCGGGGCCGCGACCGGGCACGCGAGGCCGCGGAGCAGGTCGCCGCCGCGCTCGACCGGGCCGGGGACGATGGTCTGAGGCTGCTCTTCGCCCAGGTCACCACCGACCTGCTCCGCCCGGAACCGTCCGAGGCGGAGGTCTGGATCGACTTCGAGGTCCGCGCTCCCGAGTACCACGGCCTCCTCGGCGAGATCCTGGGCATCGGGCCCGGCCGCGCCGCCACCGAGGGGTTCCTGCCCGACGACATCGCCGCGCGGGTCAAGGGCCAGGAGCTCGACGACACCCATCTCAACGTCTCGCTCCGCGGCTACCAGTCGTTCGGCGCCCGGTTCGCGCTCGCCCAGGGCCGGGTGATCCTGGGGGACGAGATGGGGCTGGGCAAGAGCGTCCAGGCGATCGCGGCCCTGGCCCACCTCAGGGCCCGCGGCGACACGCACTTCCTGGTGGCGTGCCCGGCCAGCGTTTTGATCAACTGGATGCGGGAGATCGAGAACCGCAGCAGGCTCAGGGCGTACGCCCTGCACGGCGCCGACCGGGCCGCGGCCCTGGCGGAGTGGACCCGCAGGGGAGGGGTCGCCGTGACGACGATCGACACGCTGCACCGCCTCCGGATCCGGGAGGACGTCCCCGTCGGGATGCTCGTGGTCGACGAGGCGCACTACGTGAAGAACCCGGAGACGCGCCGTTCGCAGGCCGTCGCGGGCTGGTGCGACCGGGTCGGCCGGGTGCTCTTCCTGACCGGCACCCCGATGGAGAACCGCGTCGGGGAGTTCTGCGCCCTGGTCGGCCATCTCCAGCCCGGTCTGCTCTCCGAGGTGCAGCTGAACAACACCTTCACCGGGCCGCAGACGTTCCGGCGGGCCGTCGCGCCCGTCTACCTCCGCCGCAACCAGCGGGACGTCCTCACCGAGCTGCCCGACCTGGTGCAGGTGGACGAGTGGGAGGAGTTCAGCCCGGAGGACCTGGCCGCCTACCGCGAGGCCGTGACCGGCGGGAACTTCATGGCGATGCGCCGCGCCGCCTACGCCGTGCCCGGGAGGTCCGCCAAGCTGCAGCGACTGCGGGAGCTCGTGGACGAGGCGGCCGAGAACGACCTCAAGGTCGTGGTCTTCTCCTACTTCCGCGACGTCCTGGCCGCCGTCCACGACGCCCTCGGCGGACGGCTCCACGGGCCGATCTCCGGAGACGTCGGCGCCGCCCGCCGTCAGCGGATCGTCGACGACTTCGCCGCCTCCTCCGGGCACGCGGTGCTGCTCAGCCAGATCCAGGCGGGCGGGGTCGGCCTCAACCTCCAGGCCGCCTCCGTGGTCATCCTCTGCGAGCCCCAGGTCAAGCCGACGATGGAGAGCCAGGCGGTGGCCCGCGCGCACCGGATGGGGCAGGTCCGCAAGGTCCAGGTGCACCGGCTCCTGGTGGCGGACAGCGTCGACCAGCGCATGCTCGAGATCCTGGGGACCAAGGCCAGGCTGTTCGACGACTACGCCCGGCACAGCGAGGTCGCCGCGTCCACCCCCGACGCGATCGACGTCTCCGAGCAGGCGCTGGCCCGCCGGATCGTGCAGGAGGAACAGGAACGGCTCGCGCTGGTTCCTTGAGCGTCCGGTAGAACGTTCCTTGAGCGTCCGGTGAGACGGCGGATCGCCGCGGCGGGGACCGGCGGACCTGATCCTGCGGCCGGGGCGGAGATCGGGGCGAAGCCGCGCGTCCGGCTCGGTTCGGCGGAGGCCGTGTACGGTCCTCGTGCGCGGGGGATGACACGGCCGTCGGCGGACGGCGGTACGGGGCCTTCTACAGTGGGTTTTCGTGCTTTACGGCAGATCTGCGGAAATCAGCGCACTCGACGAGGTGATCGCGCGGGCCGGCGACGGTTCCTGGTGGGGGCCGGTGTGCTCTCGCTATTGGCCGAGGCGGCCGTTCCGGACGGGCTGGTCTGCGTGGTCGACGACTTCCAGTGGGTCGATCAGGCCTCGGCCGACGCGCTGCTGTTCGCCGCCAGGCGGCCGGGGACGGAACGGATCGCGATGCTGCTCGCCGTACGCGGGGAGGCTCCGGTCAAGGGTGTGCCGTCGACGGTGGACGTGCGCGGCCTGGCCGAGTCCGCCGCGGACGAGCTGCTGGAGTCCCGCCACGGTACGCTGCCCGCCCGGGTGAGGTGGGAGCTCGTCGCGCTCACCGGCGCGAACCCGCTCGCCCTGGGCGAGATCGCCGCCCGCCTGACGCCCGCGCAGCTCGCCGGGCGCGAACCGCTGCCCGATCCGCTGCCCGGCGGCGCCCGGCTCTTCGGCGATCGGGTGGCCGGGTTGTCCGATCCCGCCCGGCTGGCCGCCCTGGTCGCCGCCGTCGAGGCCGATCTCGACCTGGTCCTGCGCGTCACCGAGCGGCTGTCCGCCGGGCGGCCGACGCCGCCCGGCACGGATACGGGAACCGGGCGGGCGGCGCCGGCCGAGCTGGAGGAGAGCGGACTGGCCGGGGTGTCGGGCACGAGCGTGCGCTTCCGCCATCCGCTCATCCGATCGGCGCTCCACGAGGCGGCCGCTCCCGCCGACGTCCGCGCTGGACACGCTGACCCCGCAGGAACTGCGCATCGCGGGCCTGGTCGCCGACGGGTTGTCGAGCAAGCAGATCGCCGCCAGGCTCTTCCTGAGCCCGCGCACGGTCGAGTACCACCTGTACAAGATCTATCCGAAGCTGGGCATCGGCTCACGTACGGACCTGGCGCGACTGGTAGTTCTACAGAAGGCGCCCGTGACCGGGGACGGCATGCTGTGAGGCATGCGGAACGTGAACATCTGGAGTGAAGAGTTCGGCGCCGAGGCGGATCCACGAGCGGGCCCGTGACCTGTCGGCGGTGGCCAACCACCGGCTGGCCGCCATGGCCAGGCCCGACTTCGAGCCGGTGGGCGTGCTGCACCGGGTGCAGGCGCCCACGCTGGTCATCGAGGGCAGCCACGATCCCGTCAAGCCGGGCCATGGCGCGGTCATCGCCGAGCGGATCCCGGGGGCGCGGCTCATGATCGTGGAGGGCATGGGGCACACGCTGCCGCCGGAGGCGCACGAGGAACTGGCCGCCGCCATCCTCGCGCACACGGCGGGGTGATGATCGCGGTGGAACACGCTCCGCGAGGAGCCCCGCCGGTACGGCACGCCCGCGTCTCGGGGCCGGTGCGTGGACTACGCGGCCGTGCCGCCGCTGCGCGCCGTCACCGGTGAGGGCCGCCGCAGATGGTCGGGTTCGCTGATGAACCGGGTGCCGAGCGCCGAGAGCAGGCACAGCAGGGCGGACACCAGCACGATGGGCCAGATCTGGCCACCGGACCAGCCGTCGAGCCAGGCGGCCACGAAGGGGATGCAGCCGCCGACGACGGCGCCGGCGATCTCCCGGGTGAAGGTGACGCCGGTGTAGCGGTACCGGACGTCGAACAGCTCCGACATCATCGTGGCCTGCGAGGCGAGCGTCAGGTCGTTGCAGAGCGTGAAGATCATCACGAAGGCGGCCCAGATCACGACGGGCGTGCCGGTGTCGAGCATGAAGAAGAAGGGATAGAACAGCACCGCCGCCGCGACCGATCCGGTGACCATCACCGGGCGGCGCCCGAACCGGTCGCACAGCCAGCCCGCGGTCGGCACGGTGACGATCTTGACGAGGTTGGCGATCACCACGGCGGTCAGGCCGATCCACGCCTCGGCGTGCACGTGCGTGGTCAGGTAGGTCAGGGCGTAGACGGACGGCAGATAGCTGATGACGTTCGGCGCGACGCTGATGAGCATGCCGGGAATGATCTTGTGGCGGGAGGAGGCGAACAGCGCCCGCAGCGGCGCCCGCACGCTGTCGCCGCTCTCCCGTGCCTCGCGGAACTCGGGGGTGTCGGAGACCTTCAGCCGCACGATCACGCCGCCCACGCCGACCAGGATGCTGAGCAGGAACGGGATGCGCCAGCCGTAGTCGATGAACGCCTCGTGCGGCATGACCGAGGAGACGAGGAAGAAGACGCCCGTCGCGACCAGTGAGCCGATCGCGTTGCCGAGGGTCGGCACGCTGGCGTTCAGCCCGCGCGCCCGGGTCTCGGTGTGCTCGGCGGACATCAGCATGGCCCCCGCGTACTCGCCGCCTGCGCCGAGGCCCTGCACCACGCGCAGCGCCACGAGCATGATCGGCGCGATCGGGCCGACGGCGGCGTAGGAGGGCAGCAGGCCGATCAGCGTGGAGGCCGTCGCCATCAGGAGCAGGGTGACGAACAGCATCGTGCGGCGGCCGACGCGGTCGCCGAGGATGCCGATGATGACTCCGCCGACGGGCCGGGCGAAGAACCCGACGGCGAAGGTGCCGAGCGATGACAGGGTCGCCGCCACCGGGTCGCCGGAGGGGAAGAACACGAGGGGCAGCACCAGCGCGGCGGCGGTGCCGTAGAGCGAGAAGTCGTACCACTCGAGTGCGGTGCCGACGGTGGAAGCGATCGTGGCCCGGCTGAGCCGCCTTGTCATCGTTGACTCCCTCATCACAGCTTGCGGATTGCGCCCCCGCATTCGGACCATTAACGTTAATGTGGCCGCAACACTACGAGTGAGCTGCTCGGCAGGTCAAGAGTTTCGGTCTCCGAGCTGTTCACATGAGCGTTAATGAGAGAGGACTGCGCATGGGACTCGCAGCGCCGACCACCGACGCCGGCCTGTCGAAGTACGATCCGCTCGGACGGATCCTGTGCTTCGACCGGTTCGACTCGACCACCCACGGCTGGACCGAGCTGATCGGCAACTACAACGGCCGGGGCGACCTCGGCACGGTCGACGACCACATGCGCGACTTCCGGCCACCGCAGCTCTCCTCCTGTTCGTTCTTCGACGTCGGCACGCACGGCACGCTCAGCGGGAACTACGCGCTGAAGCTCGCCACCCGCGCCCACCGGGGGCACACGGCCACCGGCATCCGCCGGCTCACCATGGCCGGGCGGGGCCTGGTGCGCATCGAGGCCCACTTCGCGTTCAAGGCCGAGGCGACCGTCGGCCATGAACTGCCCGCGAGCGTCGCCTGGGACGGCAACCGGCACCCGTCGGAGTCGCAGTTCGGCGCGTTCACCGTGGCCACCGACATCTGCGCGGACAACGGCGTGCGGTACCACAACGTCATCCGCTACCAGAACACGAACCTCGACGGCGAGATGACCCAGCGGTGGATGTACCCGGTGGTGCCCGAGCCGACGCCGCGCGACCACCAGGAGGGCAAGTTCGCCCTGCCGTACGCCGCCGACTTCACCGCGCCGAACCCGGACGACTGGCGGTACTTCGACGAGCCGCTGGAGATGTGCGTCAACGAGGTGCCCACCAAGATCAACTGGCACTACCTGCGCTGGGACATCGACACCCGCACGCGGTCGAACGTGGAACTCCGGCTCAACGACCGGGTCATGGACATGAGAGACGTCCCGGTGCCGATCTACCCCGACCGCTACAGCACCCTGGACAACCTGCTCAACTTCTACTTCTCCGTCCGGACCCACGCCGACATCCGCAACTTCCTCTTCCTCGACTCCGTGCTCATCTCGGTGGATTGGTGACGACGATGCGATCGACCATGACCGCGGTGCTGGAGCGCGCCGCACTGGTGAACGACGAGCTCGCCACCGAGCCGTACGAGCTGCCGTGGGCCCAGGAGGCTCGCTTCTTCGTCCAGGCGTACGAGCTGACCGGGACGCTGGAGCTGACCACCGAGATCTCGCCGGACGGCCTGACCTGGTGCCCGGCCGACGTGCCGCCGGTCCGCGTCGAGACGCCCGGGATGACGAGCTGGACGATCACCGGCTTCGGCCAGTGGCTGCGGGTACGCTGCCGGGTTTCCGGCGACGAGGCCCCGGCTGCCAGACTTCGGATCTACTTGGTCGGCAAGAGCTGAGCCGGAGGGTGACGGGATGGCACGTTCGCAACGGGTGACGCTACGCGATGTCGCCGACCGGCTGGGCCTGTCGGCGAACACCGTGTCCCGGGCGCTGACCGGCAAGGACCAGGTCAGCGAGAGCACCAGGGCACTGGTCGTCGCCGAGGCCAGGCGGCTCGGGTACGTCCCGAACAGCCACGCCCGTTCGCTCGTGTCCGGCCGGACCATGGTCGTCGGCCTGGTCATCACCAACCCGTCGAACCCGTTCTACGCCGCGCTGATCTCCGCGGTCGAACGGCGGTGCCGCGCCGCCGGCTACTCCGTGCTGCTCCTCGTGACCGAGGACTCCGACGAGAACGAGGAGCGCGCGGTGCAGGAGCTCCTGCGGTTCGGCGTGGACGGCGTGCTGGGCGTCGCCACCGAGTCCAGGAGCGACGTGTGGGACGGGCTCGTCGAGGCGAACATCCCGGTGGTGCAGATCAGCCGTGACATCCCCGGCCGCGGGCTGGACTTCGTCGGCATCGACGTGGAGGCGGCCGTCGCCGACGCCATGGTCCGGGTGGCCCGTCCCGGCGTCCGGCGGATCTGGCTGCTGGAGGAGGACCTCCGCGTCAGCACGGTCGCCGCCAGGGTCGCGGGCTTCCGCCGCGCGCTCGACGAGCTGGGCATCGCCCACGAGCACTCGCTCGTGCTGAAGGTGCCCACCCGCCGCACGAGCGGCGCCAGCCTGCCCTGGCGGCCCGACGACGCCTACGCCCTGGCCGCCAACCTGATCACCCCGGACAACCACCCGGACCTGGTGATCACCGCGAACGACTACTTCGCGCTGGGCGTCTACCGGGCCGTCCGGGAGTGCGGCCTGGCCGTACCCGAGGACGTCCGAGTGCTCGGGTACGGTGACCACCCGTTCGCCGCGTACCTCCAGCCGGCGCTGACCACGATCCGGCTGCCCGCCGACGAGGCGGGCACGGCCGCGGTCGACCTGCTGCTGCGCCGGATCGCCGAGCCGGACCGCCCACGGACCAGCACCCGGCTCCCCGCCGAACTGGTCGAACGCCGGTCGACGGGGTGAGCGGGCCCGCGCCGGAAAGCGCGGACCCGCACGGCTCCGGGCCGATCACTCTCCCCCCGAGGCCATGGTCATGACGTGGCCGCGGTGAGCTGGGCGTGGAGGCGTCTGCACTCGTGGACGAAGCGGATCGTCCGGCGGCTGCGCGCGAACTCGGCGACGACCGGGATCTCCCCCCGCGCGCCGGTCCAGCGTGCCACGTCGGCGGCGAAGGCGACGAGTTCGGCGTGGATCACGGTGATACGCCGCCCCTCGCCCGGCAACATCCCGGGCAGCAAGGCGCGCAGGATGCGCCACACCTCGTGGTGGCCGCCGGCGTCGGCCAGCTCGGCCAGGGTCGCGACGGCGGGGCGGGTCTCCCGCCACGTGCGGCGCAGCACCAGCGCGAGCTGGCGGCCGATCGCCTCGGCGGGCAGCTCGCCCCCGGCGGCCATGCGCAGGAGCAGCGGGATCACGCCGGGCACGCCGCCGGCCAGGAGAAAGGCGAGGATCACCGCCGTGGACTCACCCATCGGGCCCTGGGCGACCTCCAGGCCGGTGAGCTCCGAGGGCGTCGCCCATGTGCCCCAGTGGCCGCGCAGCAGGAAGGGCAGGAGGTTGACGGCCACGACCTCACGGTGCGAGGGCAGGATGGCAGGCCATGCCTGGAGCGTGCCGCCGAACTCGTCGACCATCCAGTCGAACGGCTGACGCAGCAGCACCTCGTCGATCAGGCGATGACCGGTCGGGGCCGTCACCCGCAACACCGGCTGCAGCCTGACCTCGGTGAAGTACTCCGGCTCGTCGTCGCCGAACTCGACCATGGACGCGTCCACCATGTGGCGCCACAGGTGGCCGCACTCGGGGTCGGCCATGCCGTCGCCGGCGAGCCAGCGGGCGGCCGAGTGCGCCGCCTCCGAGTCGACCTTGGCGGCCCGGTCCGCCGCGGCCGGGTGGCCGCCCCTGGGCAGCCGCAGCAGCGCCTGCGCCAGGTCGGCCGGGAGCGGCTCCACCCCGGCGGCGGCGCAGGTCTCCAGCCGGTCGACCAGCACGTCGGGGTCGAGGTGGCCGCTCATCCAGGTCGGCGTGGACAGCAGCACCGGCGGCAGGGCGTCGTTTCGCAGGGCCTCGGCGAGCTCCGCGTAGCGGTGCAGCAGGAAGTCGTGGGGCGGGGAGACGCGATTGGGGTGGGGCAGCCGGTTGCGCCGCCGCCATTCGTCGTGCTCGGGCAACTCCTGGGGCATGAAGGAACGCAGCCGGGGCGGGACGAAGACGACGGTCACCTCCACGAGCGGCTCGTCCGGACCCGGAGGGGGTACCCGCTGCCCCGTCCGCATCGCCGCGATCCGAGCGGGATCCACGCCGAGCCCGGCCATCCGCTCATAGGCGCCGTCGAGGACGAAGGACGGCATGGCCTCCTCGGAATCGTCGTACAGGGCGCCGGGCTTCATCGGCACCGGACGGGAGCGATCCGGCGGCCCGTCATCGTGGACCTCCTCGCCCTCCCCGGCGCCGGAACGCCACGGCCGCTCGACGTCGGCGGGGGAACCGTACAGGTGGATGCGGCCCCCGGTGAAGGGAATCCGCCGGTCGCCCTCGCGGGCCACCGCCTCGTCCGGACCGTCGTCGCTGTTCCAGGTGATGAAGAAGGCACGCAGCGGGGCGTCGTCGTCGAGGTAGCGGCCCGGCCGGTAGGCGCCGCCCACCATGATCCGCCGGGGCCCCGGCTCGGGATCGGGCTCCTCTCCACGGGTCACGACGCGTACTCCCACGGAGTGGCTCGCGCTGTCCCAGAACTTCTCCGGCCCGATCGGCGGCGGCTCCGGCACGCTCCCGGGAGTGACGAGTTCGGCGGACAGCGCCGCCCGCCAGTCGCCGGAGCCGAGGCGAACATCCCCGGACCGCCAGTGACCGTCGTCCCGTTCGACGTGGGACCTGAGCCTGCGACGCAGCTCCTCCCTGTTCTCGGCGATCCCCGCGACGAAGGCCGCGAGCCAGCGCTCCTGGCCGATCCAGTGCTCGTGATGGCCGGGGAGGATCGACGGCTCGGGGAACCGCTGTGCCTTCGCCGGCTCGGGCAGCGGCGGGAACTCCTTCCGCTCCGGCATCTCCTCGACCGGGACCTCGCCGCCGAACCGCTCGGCGAGCTTCGCACCCAGGTCGGCGGGGAGATGACGGGCGCCTTCGAGGATCTCTCCGACACGGCCGGCGAGCAGGCCGGCGTGTTTCAGGGTCAGCTCGGCCGCGCGGTTGCGCACGTCGAAGGACCTGTGCGCGTACGCCGTGGTCAGCGCGGTCACGAAGTCGGCGGCCGTCTCGGGCGTGGCCCGGATCGCATGGTCGAGCCAGCGCAGGCCCCTGGCGGCGAACTTGGCCTCCTCCCGGAAGGTGAGCGCCTCGACCGCCTCGACCAGATCGGCGTGGTCGAGTGGCATCGCCTCACGCACCTGCTCGGTGGCCAGCTCGGCGACCGTGCCCGGAGCCGACGGCAACAGCCGCAGGTAGTCGCGGAGACGGGGCATGGTCTCCGCCGGCGTGGGGTCGAGGAGCCTGTGCAGCCGGACGAAGAACCGCAGGTCCTGTGCTTCGCCGCCGCGCAGGAAACGGCTCACGCAACCGTCGAGCACCTGCTCCCTGGGCAGCTCGCGGGCGGCGGCGGCCAGCCAGCGGGTCGGCAGGGGCTCCAGCCGCTCGTCACGGAGGGCGCGGCCCGCGCCGTCGGCGGTGAAGACACGAGGCAGCAGCACGGGGGCCAGCGGGTCATCGGCCACGCTCGGCGCGGCCAGCCAGGCGGCCACCAGCGGGTCGTGGTCGGGCGGCGCGGCGCCGGACTCCCGCAGCAGCGCCACGGCCAGCGGCGCGACGCGGTCGGCGGGGCGGCGCACCCGCCGGGCCAGGCGGACCGCGACGTCACGACGCCATTCCGGGGGACGGGCGGCCGCCACCCGGCACACCTGGGCGACGTCGGGGTCCTCGGCCCAGCGGCGGTTGACGTCGCGGCCGGTCATCCACGTCACGGCGGCCGCCGGGCCGGTGATGACGCCGACACCGGCCAGCAGCAGCGCGCCGGCCAGTTCGTCGAGCAGTTCGCCGACCTCCCAGGAGGCCATCTCCTCGAAGTCGCCGGGACGCTGGGCGCGCACCTGCTCGGTGCGGACACGGCGCAGCTCCTTGACGAGGCCGGGCAGCCGCCCGCCCAGCTCGGCGTGCTCCTCCTCGGTGAGCGTGACCAGCCGATCGGCCAGGCGGTGGACCTGGTTGCGGGCCACCAGGTCGCAGATCTCCGTCCAGAGGCTCACGGGGAGACCTCCACGGCGGCGCGGGCGACGATCCGGGCGGCCAGCACGTGTTTGCACGGCCCACGGGAGCCGCGATGGTCCCACCACCACTCGCAGGTGCAGGAACCGTCGGCCAGCGAGACCCGGCGCTCACCGCCCGGGGTGCGGACGGTGACCGACTCGCCGTCGACGCGCACGGCACCCGCTTCGACGAGCCTGCGCGCCTTGGCCAGCCGCGGGTTGAGCACGATCACGTTGTCCCTGTCATAGGGCAGCTCACGGTGGAAGTGGGCGGCTTCCGACAGGTCGTAGCCGACCCGCCCGGCGACGCCGAGCCGCGTCAGCGCGGCCCGCACCCGGTCGGCGGGCATGCCCGCCCGGTCGGCCAGCAGGCCGATCTCGACCTCGGGCTCGAAGTTGAGCAGCATGCCCACCACGTCGGCGTCGTCCTCGGCCTCGTCGGTGGCCAGGTCGTCGAGCACCGCGCCCTCGCCGGAGAAACCGCGCCAGCGCTCGGGTGAGAGGGCGAGCGTGTAGCGCATGCCCGGGAGCTCCAGTTCCCAGGCACTGGAGGCGGCATCGGAGGCGGCGTCGGCCGGGCCGTACACCCGGAGGGACTTCGCGAAGCGCAGCAGCGGCAGGAGGGTGCCGAGCCGGCCGGGATCGGCGAGCCGGACCGAGCCCGGAACCCGGCGGTCGGAGACCTTCGGCTCCCGCCCCGCCTGCGTCACCCACACCGTGCCCTTCCTGGGCAGCCCGCGCAGGAACCGCACCGCCGTCATGCCGGTCAGCTCACCGCGCTGGTCCATGCCCGAGGCGATGACCTGCACCTCGGCGAAGCCGCGCAACCAGCGCTCGGGCAGGGGGACCTTCTTCTCCACCACCGCGCCGTCCATCGTGGTCACGACCAGCTCGTCGAGGCCCACCCCCAGGTGCAACGGGTCACGCGCGCCGACGCGCGCCAGCGCCTCCCGGAGCGGCGCGTTCACGTCGACGTTGGTGGTGCCCCGGTCGAACACCTCGCCGTCGAGCGCGCCGCTCAGCAGATCAAGCCGGGCGTACACGCCGCCGCAGGCCGAGAACGACTCGAACCGCAGCCGGTCCCCGTTGCACGTCACCACCGGGTCGCGCACCCAGCCGGGCCGCGCCTGCGGCTGGTGGTAGCGGGCCAGCGCCACATCGGCGACGCCGAGCAGGGCCGCCGCGGCGGGGGCGGCCTGGGTCACCACGCCGCTGAAGAACCGGGGGGCCACGACGGGGCCGGACAGAGCCCGCCCGCCGGAGGTCGCCAATCCGAGACGGCCGCCGACGAGGGAGGAGGGCGCGGCGTACGTGTACGCCTGCGTCGCTGAAGTCATGGCCGGGACGTTAGATCGCCCCACCGACAAACCGGCGCGGCGGCCGATCCGGACGGCGGCGGCGCGGGTCTGGACGGCGGCGGACCGAACCGGACCGCCGCTTCCACGGTCCGGCTAGGTGCTGTTTTGTGGATCCTCGCTACGGCGAAGATCCACAAAACAGCACCTAGCGCTGCTTGAGGCGCTGCGCCTCCTTGCGCACCTCGGCCTGAACCGACCGCTCATGCTGCAGCCACTCGGGGTTCTCCGCCTTGATGGCGTCGATTTCGGCGGTGGTGAGCGGCCCGGTGACGCCGCCCCTGGCCAGTCCCGAGTTGGAGACGCCCAGCTTCACGGCGACGACCTGCCGGGGATGCGGCCCGTTGCGTCGCAGATCGGCCAGCCACGCCGGCGGGTCGGCCTGCAGCGCGTTCAGCTCATCCCTGGAGACGACCCCCTCCTGGAACTCGGCGGGAGTGGCCTCCAGGAGCACACCCAGCTTCTTGGCCGCGGTCGCGGGCTTCATCGTCTGGGTGGTCTTGGGCTTGGTCATGGTGTCAAGGGTAGGGCGCGAAGCCGCCTCCCCGGACACCGGTACCGTGAGGAGGTGACTTACAGGGAGTTCCGGCTGGCCTACGTGCCCGGGGTGACGCCCGCCAAATGGGCGGGCGTCTGGGCCGAGCGCGTGCCCGACGTTCCGCTCACCCTGGTCCCCGTGGCCGCCGCCGAGGCGGTGAGGTCGCTGCACGACGGCGACGCCGACGCCGGGCTCGTGCGGCTGCCCGTGGCCCGCGAGGGGCTCAGCGTGATCCCTCTCTACGTCGAGACCACCGTGGTCGTGGTGCCGAAGGACCACCTGGTGACCGCCGCCGACGAGGTCACCGTCGCCGACCTCGCCGACGAGGAGGTGCTCCACCCGATGGACGACACCCTCGAATGGGCCGCTCCGCCGGGGCTGCCGGCCTTCACACGTCCGGACACGACGGCGGAGGCGATCGAGCTGGTGGCGTCGGGGGCCGGGCTGCTGCTGGTCCCGCAGTCGCTGGCGCGTCTGCACCACCGCAGAGACCTGACCTACCGGCCGGTCCTGGAGGCGCCGCAGTCGCAGGTCGCGCTGGCCTGGCCCACGGAGGCGACGACCGATCTGGTGGAGGACTTCATCGGCATCGTCCGCGGCCGTACGGCGAACAGCACGCGAGGCCGTACCCCCGCGCCCGCGCCCGCACCCGCTCCGGCGAAGGCGCGGAAGCAGCCGCGGAGTCCCGCTCCGGGCGGATCGGGCCGCCGGGGCGCGCAGCCCGGCCGGGGCAGGAAGGGCCACCGTCCCCGCTGAACCGTGGATCAGGCGGGGTGGGCGAAGCCATGTCCTTCCGCCCGTGCGACCGGATCGTCGACGGTGGTCGGCATCGGGTCGCCTGGTCCGTCTCGCCGGGTCCTGGCGGCGGCACGAACCGGAAACGCCGCTCATCGCCCGGTGGTGACCCGTCGCCGACCGCGTTCAGGCGCGGCGCCGGCGCCGCGATGAACCGCTCCCCGGCTTCGAACGCCACCGGCCGCCGGACCCGGAGGTCTGATGCCGCACCGCCGGTGTCCGAGCCGTTGGGGGAAGCCCGGTTCCTCGGGTGACGTTCATGCGGGTTCTTCCAGTTTGCGGGCGATGTCCTCCAGGACGGAAAGGTCGGAGGCCGAGAGCCGGTCGATGACGTGGCGGCGGACCGATTCCAGGTGCATCGGGGCCGCGTCCTCAAGCGTTTCCAGGCCGTTCTCGGTGAGGACGAGGTAACAGCCCCGGCCGTCGTCCGGGTCGGGCTCGCGCCGCACGAGACCGCGGGCCTCCATGCGGCTGGCGTGCCGCGACAGGCGGCTGCGGGACCAACCCATCTTGGCGGCCTGCTCGCGCAGCGTGCTGGCGTGGCCCGGACGCTCGGAGAGCGTGCTGAGCACCTCGTAGTCGGGCTCGGACAGGCCGATCTCGGCCAGGTCGTGCGCGGTGCGCGACTGGATCGCGACCATCATCCGGCGCAGGGCGCGCCAGGCGCGTTCCTCGTCCGCGTCGAGCCAGCGCACCGCCTCGGAGGACCATCTCTTTGACATGTAAACAAGTTACCGGCTACGTTCATTTACATGTCAACGAAATCTTTGCGAGTCCTCGTCCTCGTGTGCAGCACCCGTCCCGGCGCTCTCGGCCCGGCGGTGGGCCGGTGGCTGATCGACGCGATCGCGCCACACGCCGCGGAACTGGGCGTGGATCTCCTGCCGGTGACCCTCGGCGACCTCGCCCTGCCGTTCCTCGACGAGGAGGAGGAGCCGGCCTCCGGCGTTCACCGGCACGAGCACACCAAGCGGTGGAGCGCGATGGTGGACGCCGCGGACGGCTTCATCGCGGTCACCCCCGAGTACAACTACGGCATGCCGGCGACGTTCAAGAACGCCCTCGACTACCTGAACCGGGAATGGGCGTGGAAGCCGATGGGGTTCGTCAGCTACGGCAACACCTCGGCGGGCACCCGGTCTGTCCAGCACGCCAAGCAGGTGGTGACCACGCTGCGGCTGGTGCCGCTGGGCGCCACGGTCGCCCTGCGCATCGCCGACACGGTGGACGGCGGGCGGATCCGTCCGGACGCCGGCCGCGACGAGGCCGCCGTCGGGGTCCTGGACGAGCTCGTCCGCCTCGCTCACGCCCTGCGGCCGATGCGCGAGCGAATCCGCTCGGGTCCGGGGGCGGTGCCGCTGCCGGGGTCGTACGTGAGAGCGCTGACCCCGGACGACGCTCCAGAGGTCCTGGTGCTCCAGCGGTGCTGCTGGGTGGAGGAGGCGGTGGCCAACGACACCCTGGCCATCCCCGCCCTGGAGGAGTCGCTTGATGAGGTGCGCGCATGGCTGGCCGGCTGGCAGGCCGCGGGCCTGTGGCGGGACGGGCGGCTCCTGGGCATGGTGCGCGCGCGCCGCATGGAGGACGACTGGCACGTGGGCCGCCTCGGCGTCGCCCCCGACCTGCGCGGCCAGGGCGTGGGGCGCTGGCTGCTGCGCGAGGCCGAAACCGCGGCCGACGCCGGCTGCCGCCGCGTCGTGCTGTCCACCGGCGCCCGGAGCCTGCGCAACCTCAGTTTTTACCACGCCCAGGGTTACCGTACGGAGTCGTCCGATGGCGCGGAGGCCGTCCTCACCAAGCTCGTGTCCGCGGATGCCGCCGTCGGGCTTCCCGATGGAGAACCGGCGATGGCGGAATGACGGGACCGCCGCCTCGACGGGGACGGGCGGCGAAGCAGTCGATGGACGCGATCCGTGAGATCGGGCATGCTGGTTCTCCCCACGGGGAGGATCAAATGGAGATCGGGTTCACCGGTATTCTGCTACTGCTGATGATGTGGGCCATACCGGTATTGCTGTTCTTCATCGCTCTTTACTGGGCGATCCGCCTGGCGATCAGGCACGAGAAACGACGGGTGCCGACTCCTCAAGAAATCCTGGTGCAGGAGCGACGGGAACGCATGGCGGCGGAGCGTGCCGCTCACCTGCGTGATAGGCGGCACCGACTCGGATGAGCAGACGGCCGAGGGCCGGGACGTGGCAGGCGGGACGATCAGGCCCTCACCTCAGCCACCACGAAGCCGGCGTTCACGGTCGGCGATCACCCCGGACCTGGGGCCCGCCGGAGGGCCCGCTTTCACCTGCGCTCGGTGATCGCGCAGGCCACGCCGCCGATCATCATGCCGAAGCCCAGCTTGATGATCAGGTCGGCGGCCTCGGGCCGATACGTGTCAAAAATACCGAGCATCATCAGCAGGGCTATTCCAAAAAAGGCGACACCGGTGGCCAAGAACGCCCGCCGGAAGATCGCCGCTGACTCCGTGGGACGTCGTCGCGCGCGGTATGCGGCGTTGCCGAAAGCCGCCAGCGGAAGAAGAACGAGAAGCAGGCCGAGGGGAGTCACAGCCGATGATCGTAAGCGCCGTGTCCGGATAAGGTCCAGATGTATGCGAGGAGCACAGCGGTCAGGACCCGATGGCTGGAGCAACCTCGGGGGTGGCGTTCTGGCGGGCCGCGCGGCGGCGCGCCGCAGCCTTGACGAGTGGATCGAGACGAAACTGCGGCTGGGAATCCGGCCATCGGCCCTGCGCCACCTGATCGAGGCAGGCCAGGCGTTCCGCGTACGCTCCGGATCTCGTTGACGAGGGATCTACGGCCTTCGCCCGACTGAGCGGATACGGACCGGTTCGAGGCTTCGGGTATGAAGCCGGATGGCGAGGCACTCGCGGTGGGCGATGATGGCGGTGCTGCCGGGGCCGTCGGCGCTGCGGACGTCCATGGTCACGCCGTCGCCTCCCGGGCTCAAGACGGCCGGTGTGCCGCAGAAATCGCATCCCCATCGGAAGCGTTCCAGGTCTTGGCTGCGCAGGCTCAACCGTGCCCAGGCGGGCGAGGTGTAACGGCGTAGCTGCTGGACGACGGCGTCAACCTCGGTGCCGACCCGGGGGTACTCCTCAGGAAGGGCGCGGGGGCTGCCCGATGGGCTATCGATCACGGCGGCGTCTATGGACGCACCGATGTCCTCATGCCCGGGGATCACCACGCTGACGCCCCACGGTTGATGGGCGATCACCCGAGCCCGGACCGTTTGCCCGGGGACGAGGCCGGCCCCCGCGGCATCGAATCGACGCATTCAGCCATTCTCTCGGGTCGGACGTCCTGGCGGACCGCTGCCTGGCAGCGTTCAGGTTCACGGGCCTGATGGAGGCCATGCGTACCGGGTTCGGCGGCTGAGATCGATGGCCAACGGCGTACTCTTCTGCCCACATCCGGAGGTGGTTCAGGCGACCCTCACGGCATGGTCGCCGAAGTCCGCCGCCACGTCCGGCGTCCCGCCCAGCGCGACGACATAGGAACGCAGGGTGTCCAGGCCGCCGATCCGGCCGTGCTCGATCTGGGACACGCGCCTGGGACACGCGCCTGGGACACGCGCCTGGGACACGCGCCTGGGAGACGCCCGTGCGCGCGGCGAGAAGCTTCTGGGAGACACCCAAGAGCTTGCGTATCTCGGCGAGCCGGGTGCCGCGCAACTCTGCCAGCCGCTCGCGGCTGGTTTCCCGCCGCGACGGTGACGGACGCGGCGGGAAACGCGACCGGGCGGGCTCCCCGGTCATGACGATCGGGAAGTCCGCCCAGTTCAGTGAGGTAGGGCGCCTGGGACTCGAACCCAGAACCTACGGATTAAAAGAGCATTGGGAGACGTGCCGGACGGTGGCGAGTGATGCCGTCCCCGAACGTTTCGCCTGGTAGATGGCGCTTCCGTATGCCGCTCTGTGTCGGCATGAACGCCCGGAACCGGCGGTGTGTGTTCCTGCCGGTCTCCCGACGGTCCCCCTCGGTCTCCCATCCGGATCATGATGCGGCGGGCGTCGCCCACCCGCCCGCATCCACTCACTCAGCGCCGGCGCTCCTTGAGATCGCTTCTGCTGTCTTGCCGCCTCTCGGCTTGGCCTCGATGCCATGCTCTCTGGCGAGCTTCCGCACATACGCATCGGTGAAGGGTGATCGCTTCACGACGTCGGTCGGCCTCTCGCCGGCCTTGAGCGCGGACACCACGTCGGCAATCACGGCCGTGCGTGACCTCTCGTGTTCCGCCTCGGTCTCGCGGTACCGGCGGGTGCTGTCATCGAGGGCTTCAAGCGGGTTCTTCGTCATGCGCAACAGATTAGCGCAACAGGGTTGCGGTAGCCATAGGGGACCGCTAGTGTTTAGCGCAACAGAGAAGCGCAACAAAGGAGCGAACATGGCCACCACCGACCGCATCCTCGCCGCCTACACCCGCGCCTCCCTGGGCCGCCCCGGCCGGCCCGTCCGCCTCGACGCGATCCGCGTCACCCTGGTCGACCTCCCCCGGGACCTGGTGGACGCCACGCTGCAGGCCATGGCCACTCAGGACGGCGTCAGCCTCACCACCCAGCGCAACTCACAGATGCTCACCCCCGGACAGCAGGTCGCGGCCGTGACCATCGACGGCGAGGACAAGCACCTCATCGCCATCCACTAGGGCCCCGCGGGGCGGCCTTCGGGCCGCCCCAGGGCTGGCCCTGCGCTCGCCGTACCTCCCCGAGAGCTACGGCGAGCGGAAGGCCAGACCTCCCAACGCACGGCGGGCCCGCCCGGTCTCGACCACCGGAACGGGCCCTGGATCGGAACCACCTCTCGGAAAGGTCCCTCACCTGATGGACAAGCGTACGGCCCCCACTGCTGACCGTCCCGCCGACGCCGAGGTGCCCACGTGGCTCACCGGCCCGTGCCCGGACTGGTGCAGCACCCCTCATAGCGCGTCCGACCACCCCGACGACCGCCACCACGACGGCGCTTACGAGGCGGTCGAGCTGACCACGATGGAGTTCGTCGACTACGGGTCGCCCACCCGGCCGAACTACCGGCCCCAGGTCGCGCTGATCGACCTCATCCAGGGCTACCGCGAGGCCGAGCCGCGGGTGTGCGTCGTCGAGGGTTCCGACCGCTTCGTGTTCTACCTGTCGCTGGCCGAGGCCGAGGAGTTCGCCGGCGTCCTGCTGCGCCGGGTCGCCGACGCCCGCGGCCAATCCGACCCCTCCTAGCAAGACGGCCCCGATCCCGAGAAGAGGATTCCGTGACGACCAACAACCAGGCGCGCGCCCCGCATCACTGCGGGAAGGTGCACCCTCTCACCTTGGAGGGAATGAAGGAGCAAATCCGATGCGAGGTTGACCAGGCCCCGCCCCTCTCGCCCGAACGGATCTCCCGCCTGCGGCTGATCATCCACGGCCCCAGCGGAGAACCCTCCCTCACGCCGGAGATGCTCGCCCAGAAGACCACGGAGCGCCTGGAGAACACCCCACAGTCGGCCGGTCACCTCTACGTCCTGGCCTTCAGCAGCGGAACCGTGAAGGTCGGGCGGACCGACAGCGGTCGCAGGCGCATCCTCCAGCACCGCGCTGAGGCCGCGCGCCACGGCGTTGAGCTGACCGACGAGTGGCTGTCCCCCGCGCACACGGGGTGGTACCAGAACGAGCGAGCCCTGATCGAGCACTGCGAATCGACGGGCATCCGCATCGGCGGCAACAAGTCGGAGTACTTCACCGGCTTGGACTTCGCCGCCGTCCGGGCGTTCGCCGAGAGCCTCGTCAACATCCCCAAGTAGCGAGACGGCCCCGGGCTGGTGTGGCGACACCGGCCCGGGGCCTCGACCCCGAACCCCTGAGTAGAGCAGGAGACGAGATCGTGTCTGAGACCGTACAGTCCCCCGCGCCGTGCCCCAAGTGGTGCGTCGCCGACCACAGCGCCGACACCCCCGGCCAGCGCCTCCACCTCGCCTACGTCGGCCCGTTCAGCGGCCCCGGCGAGGTGATGCTCCGCTACGCCCAGGCCGACACCGCCGGCGGCCCGTCTCCGATCGTGGTGCGCCTGTCGTTCGTCGACGAGGGCCGCCGCTTCCTGACGGACATTGACTGGCCGATCGCGGCGGACTGGTCGCGGATCCTCGGTGGCCTCGACATCCGTTCGTTCGGCGAGTTCGCCTCTGCGCTCGGCGACGTCGCCCGCACCCTGGACGGTGAGGCATGATCCGCGTCTGCACAACAGTTGTTGTCGTCCTCCTGGCGGCCGTCGCCGCGGTCGTCAGCTACCGGCACGCCTTCGAGGTCGTGGTGGCCAACGGCGAGTCCGGCCTGACCGCGTACCTGGTGCCGCTCACCATCGACGGCGCGATCTTCGCGTCCTCCATGGTGCTGCTGGACGCGGCCCGCCGCCGCCTCCCTGTGCCCGCGCTGGCGCGCTGGACGCTCGCCCTGGGCATCCTCGCCACCCTGGCGGCGAACGTCGCGCACGGGTGGGCTCACGGCCCGGTCGGCGCGATCGTCGCCGCCTGGCCGGCCGTCGCCCTGGTGCTGTCCTACGAGCTGCTGATGGGCATGATCCGACGCGGCGCCGTCCCGGTGTCTGGAACTTCAGACACCGAGGGTGTCACCGCTGACACCCTCGACCGGGTCGACGGGACAGTGGCCGAACAGGTGCCGGTCGAGCCGGTCGGCCCGGGTACGGCTGAGCCCGCCGGCGGCGAGGTCGAGCAGCCCGCCATACCCGCCGTACCCGCGCCGTCACCTGCACCGATGCCGGTCCTCACACCCGCGCCCGATGAGCTGTTCCCGGTCGCCGCGGACAGGTACGGCGACCAGCTCGCCGAGGGCCGGGTGCCGTCGATCACCCGCATCAAGACTGAGTTGCGGGTGGGTCAGCCGCGGGCCGCGCGGATCCGCTCCTACCTCGACCAGCTCGCCACGTCCTGACCCTGTGCCCGCCCCGGGCCGACGACCAAGACAGTCCCGGGGCGGGCCCTCCCCATGAAGAGGAGAGACCCCATGATTCACCATGCCCCCCGCCCCAGCGTGTGGGCGGGGCTGTACGCCGTCCTGCGCCTGCTGCTGTCGGCGCTCGATGACCTGGTGGCCGCGCTCGCCGGCGCCCGCCCGCTCCGCCGGGACGCCGCGGACTTCGCCCGCCTGGTCGGCGACGCCTACCGGACCGGCAAGAACCACGTCGCCGAGGGTGACGTGCTCGAGGCCGACGACGTCGAGGAGGACGGCCAGTGAGCACCGACAGGCCGGGCCGGGCCCGCATCCCGGAGTTGTCGAACATCCCGTGGCAGGGCCCGGTGTCCATCACCAACTACGCCCAGATCGGGCGGGCCCTGTGCCGGGATCTCGGCGGCGAGTTCGAGATGGCCAGCGAAGAGCTGTACGCCGTGCTGATCCGCAGCTTCAAGGGGCACCCGGTGCTCGCCCTGCTCGGCGGCCCGGACGTGCGCTTGCGGGCCCGCCGCGTGGTGCGGCGCCTCAAGCGCGCCGCGGAGCTGCAGAAGGGATCCGCGGTCGAGATGGTGAAGTTCCACCAGCAGTTCCGCAAGGAGTTCATCGAGCAGCTCCCCGCGATCAAGGACAAGAAGAAGCCCGTCTTCAACTGGGATGACGTGTGATGGCCACCCGGAGCAAGGAACTCGCGACCATCGATGCCGAGTCGAGCCTGCAGAAGGTCGCCGCTCAGGGCGTGTCCAAGCTGGTCACCCTCGCCTCGCCGTGGGTGGTGGGGCTGCTGCTGTTCGGCGTCGGTGCGGCCTTCCACTTCATCCTCGACACCGATGATCCCGCCGTGGCGTCCTGGACGGCGTTCCTGATGTCGGTGGGGGTGATCGTGCTGACCGGCGTGACCTACGGCCAGTCGCACGCCCGCGGCCCGTGGGGCAAGGCGCACACCACC
The DNA here is from genome assembly GCF_040653115.1 of Streptosporangium sp. NPDC048047. Taxonomy (NCBI): domain Bacteria; kingdom Bacillati; phylum Actinomycetota; class Actinomycetes; order Streptosporangiales; family Streptosporangiaceae; genus Streptosporangium; species Streptosporangium sp. NPDC048047. The sequence goes on from NZ_JBEZNH010000017.1 coordinate 32,503, forward strand.
GCCACGACGCTGCTGACCGGTCTGTGGGTGACGGCGGCCACGATCAACGGTCCGGCCACCGTCGTCACGGGCCGTATCGCGCTGATCGGAGGGTTCACCCTGTGCGCCACCTGGAACATCCGGACCGTGATCAGGATGAAGGGGTGGGATGCGCCGGGCGCGATCTCCGACCCGCTCGCCTTCCTGTTCGGGCAGGGCGCCGAGCGGGCCGGCCTGGCGGTCGAGGCGCGCACCACCGCGGCGACCGAACACAAGGTCGAGGGCGCGGTGCAGCTTGAGCCGGGCCGTCAGACCGCCGAGGACCTGCAGAAGAAGGTCCCCTACATCGAGTCCGGCATTGGGTTGCCGCCTGGGTCGGTCATCACCAGCATCGACCCCGACGACGCGAGCAAAGCGAAGGTCGTCATCTCCGACCCGCGGGTGATGAAGCACCCGATCCCGTGGCCGGGACCGAGCAGGCCGGGCGGCTCGATCGCCGACCCGATCCGGCATGGGCTGTGGCAGGACCTCGACGAAGTCGCGTACGTCATCGTCGGCCACCACCTGCAGATCATGGGGCAGACCGGATCGGGGAAGAGCATCGGCGGGGCATGGAACCTGCTCGGTGAGATCGTCACCCGCTACGACGCCGCGGTGTTCGCCATCGACATCACCAAGGGCGAGCAGACGTTGGGCCCGCTCGCCGAGGCGCTGCACCGCTTCGAGACCACGAAGGCCGGCGCGAAGGCACTCCTGGCGGACGTGCAGGCCCGGGTGAAGGAACGCACCGACCAGCTCGCCGCCAAGCAGCTGCAGAAGTGGAAGCCCGGTTGCGGCCTCACGTACTGGGTCGTGTGGATCGAGGAGTTCCCCGACGTCTACGACGCCTTGAGCGACAAGGAGCAGGAGGCGTTCTTGTCGATGCTCAAGGCGATCCGCTCGGCGGGCGGGTCGGTGGTCATGAGCCTGCAGCGCAGCGACTACACGCAGATGCCGACCCTGGCGCGCGGCCAGCTCGCCAAGGCGTGCTTCGGGGTCGAGTCCGGGCATGACGCCGGGTTCGGCCTGAGCGAAGCTCAGCAGGACGCCGGCGCCCGCCCCGAGCTGTGGAGCAACAAGCAGCCCGGCATGACGTACTGGGACGCGCCGTCCATCCCGGATGAGCGGATCGCGATGCCGATGCGGACCTTCGCCTGGGGCCTCGACTCCGCCGGCGGGTTCGACGACGAGCGGGCGAACGCCGCGATGCGCGAACACGCCTCGCAGTGGCCGGCCGCGGCGAAGCCCGTCGACGAGGGCACCGCGGCGATCTCCCGCCTTCCCGGCGGCGGCCAGGCGCTCGCCGCCCCGGCCGAGGCGCTGGAACACGCCATCGACCCCGGAGACGACGAAGATGAGGAGGTGCGCAACGTAGCGGATGAGTACCTGACCGAGGACGACCCGGACCCCGAGGTTCAGGCCGGCCCCGATGACCCGATCGTCGACCAGCCCGACGACCCGGCGTGGGAGTTCGCGGCATCCGAGGTCACCATGACGCCTCAGCAGCGCGGAGAGGCGCTCATGGCGCACCTCCAAGGGCTCTGGGACGGCGGGGCCCGCGACTTCGCCACACGCGATCTCAGGCCGCTGTGGGAGTCGACGGACATGAGCCGGGCGTGGGCGCAGAAGCAACTCAAGAAGCTGGTCGAGGCCGACGTGCTCGGCTACGACGACGACGCCCAGCGCTACCTGATGCCCGAGCGGCCCGAGGTCGGCTGAGCTGGCGGTGAGCCCGTCACCCTGACGGGCTCACCGCCAACACCTGCGACTCCAGCAAAAAGGTTTTACCGTTTTGCTGACGCGCTCACCCTCACGGCTGCCCGATGAGATCTTCCTGCTCTCGCCAGGAAGATCTGAGAGCAGGTGTAGATTCTTCACCTTCGCGGGCCCCGGGCGGCCCTCGCGTGTCAGGGGTTCGTAAGGAAGTGCAAGGCCCGGCCCGCGCGTGCGGCTGCGCGAGGGGCCGAAGGAAACCCGTCTGATTCAGACGGGTTTCCTCGCGTACGGCTGCGCGTGGGATGCGCGCCACCACATGTTGATCTTGCTGCCACGGCTACGCGACGGCAGGACGCTTCGTCAACAGATACCGCTGCTGCTCACCGCTGTAGCCCAAAGCTTCAGCCTCGATGAGCCTCTTGAGGTGCTTCTGGGCCCACTGCCGGGACAACCCATTGGATTCCCATAGGGCCTTCATGTCCCGGGTGGCAAAGTCACGCACCCCGGCGTCATAGAGCGCCTGCAAGCGCTCTATGAGCGCACTCGGGGAAACTGACACACCCCTGCTCCGGGCCGCGCGTAAGGCGTTCTCAGACGCTGTGATGACTTCCATATGCGCAGGATTGACGCATGACGGTACACGGCACAGGTGGTCAATCGTCATGCCCTCGGGAATCTCATCAACCAGGAGTTCGTAGGCGAACCGGTGCGCGTAGCCGTGGCCGTTCGCCTCGACGCGGAATCGACCGTAGCCCTTCTGTCTCCTGGCGCCCATCCACAGCCAGCACTCTTCCGTTGTCTTTCGCTCGACCTTGCTCCAAAACCTTTCAGATGCCTTCGCCAGATGGTGAGCGCGGTCAGACATGACGGTCCTTTCTAGGTGCCACGATCTTGCTTTTGATGGTGCCACACGGACTCGGAGAAGGTGCCACACCCCGCCACGATCTTGCTGCCACGGCCCGTGGCACCCCTTCTGACCTGTAACCCTCTCCCGCGTGGCACCCCAGGCCCCTCCGCGAGGTGCCACGCCCCGCCGGCGCCCGGGGTACGCACTGGTGCGTACCCCTGCGACTGGCCTCCCACGGGAAGGACTGTCGCCCACCCGGAGGGGAGACAGATCCCACCCTTCGACCAGGCTTTTTCCCGGATCCGGGAAAAACGGCAGACCGAACGCCCGACCCGTCACCAGTGATGACGGGTGGCCAACGAAGGGTCCGGACTAGTCCGGCGGGGTCCGGCCGGAAGCTTCCCGGCGCCGGGAAGCCTCGGCCGTGGGCGGGGTGCCCATGGTTGAGTTGCTCCTGCCGTCCTCCGTGATCTTGCCGGAGGCGGCAAGGTGACCTCGACCCGCCCGGGGCGCCGCCGTAAGAAAGTTGACGGCGGGATGACCTGCGGAAACTTCCTGACCTCGCGCGGACCATGTCGGTGACGTCACCAACATGGTCCCGAGGCTGGCGGTTCCCCAATTGGGGAAGTGATGGACGCCCATAAAGTCGCAGATCAGGCCATTTTTGAGGCTGTCCTTAAGAACGGGGGAACGAATCGTTCCTCCTGGCGGGGTGTGCAGCTGACGCACACCCTCCCTCGACCCCGCGCGCCCGGGGCGAACGAACTCGTATTACGAGTTCCTAGAGTGTGGCGGCCCTCGACCCCACGCACCCGAGACGGACCTCAAGCAGGTCTCGTACGCGGAAAGCATCTCCTCGTCGACCCGCGCACCCGGGGCGGACCCTCGACCATCCGGCGCTCAGTCGGCGGGCGGCGGCTCGACGATGAAGGTTCCCTTGGCCGCCAAGGTGACGACCAGGCCGCGCTTCCGGAGTTCGGCGACGGCGCGGCGGATGGTGCCGATCGCGACGCCGTACTCGACGGCGAGGTCGCGTTCCCCGGGAAGCCGGGCGCCCGGGTTGAGGTCGCCGGCGCGGATCCGCAGGGCGATGTGGTCGGCGAGCGCCGCATACGTGTATTGGGCCGGTCCGGGTTCGAAGGGCGGGACGTCCGTATCTGCCATGCGCCTCACTGTAAAACTACGCTGAGCTGCACAAACGTATAGGTAGCGGCCTACTGCTATACACCGCTCCCTGCCGCGTCATATCTTTGGGTGGCGCTGACGCCACGCAGCGCACACAAGACAATGGCCGCCCCGGTGCTGAGCACACCGGAACGGCCGTTCGGCTGGACGATGGAGGTCCACCCATGGCCAACGATACGGCTCCCGAACACGCATCGCCGATCGAGTTCACCGCCCAGCGGCGCGCGGACCTCATCCGCGCCATCAGCCGCGCCTACCCGCCGTACCGCGTCTGGTGGTCCGCCGGCATCTACTACGCCCCCGGCCCCACCCCCGACGGCGGATCCCACACCCTCACCGCCCCCACCGCCGGCGACCTGTGCAAGCAGCTCGCCGCCGCCCTGGGCCGGAAGGGGGTCGAGCTGTGACCCCCGAGGAACTCCAAGCCCGGTACGACCGCGCCATCCGCCTCGGCGCCGACCCCGAGAAGCTCGCGCGGCTCCGCCAGATCGCGCTCGAAGAGTCCGGCGGGGATGAGGAACTGATGGCCAAGAGGGCCGACTTCCAAGAGCTGTGGCTGGACTTCCTGGATGCGATTCGCCCCAGCCCGCGCACGATAGCCCACCTGTACCGCGATCCCATGTAGAGCTTCCGGTCGCGCGCCGGCCGGAGGAGTCCGCGGCACGTCGAGGCCCGCCGCGGACCTTCCCCCGTCCTCTTCTCGGAGGGGTGTCGAGGCACGGGGAACGAAGGCCGGACAGCTAAGCGACTGTCCGGCCTTCACTCGTTGATGCTCAGCCCCGGGCACCGTGCCGGAACGCCAGCTGAGCCGAGATCCGGCCGATGTCGGCCTCTTCCCGGACCTGCATGTTCTCGATGTTGACCGGCATGCGGCGCTCCATCGAGTCCAGGCGCGTCACGACCGTCGCGAGCTGCCCGGTGATCGTCGACACGTCCGCCGAGCTCCACCCGCCGCCGCTGCTTCCCGAGGTGCTGCTGTAGGTGCTCGACTGCACCGGCCGCGACATTGTCGACCAGTTCGTCCCGCCGCCCATCGACACCACCGATGACCCACCCGACGAGCCGGCCACCGTGTTGATCGCGATCTTCTGCTCGGCGGCTTTCTTCTGGTCCGCGACGTACTTCGCCATCGCGGCGTTCATGCCGGTCAGCGCCGCCAGGGAGTAGCCGCCCGACGCGGTGCCCTTCGCCGAGCTCGACGAGGAGCCACGCGGGTTGAGCTCGTCGGCCTTCGACCCGCTGTCGCCCTTCGCTGCCGCCGTGGCCGCGGACACCGCCGCACCGAGCTGCGCGACCGCGTCCGTCAGCGGCGGCACCTGCACGGAGATGACCTCACCCCACCCGGTGACCTCGTCGGCCAGGTGGCCGGCCACCGAGCCAACCCCGGAGACCGCCGTGGTGAGCGACCCAGCGTCCCCGAGGGTGACGTCCAGGGTGCTCGTCGCGCCCGCGAGGGAGGACGTCAGGTCGAGAGCCGTGGTGTCAATGCTCGACTTGAGCGCGTCGATGCCGGTCAGCGTCACCGACGCCGCGCCTGGGGCGGTGAGCCCTCCGCCGCCGGTCTTCGACCCGCCCGCGGAGTTGACGTTCATCTTCGCCGGGACGACCGCCATGCCCATGATGCGGGCCGCCTCACCCAGGACATCGAGGCCGCGGCTTCGCTTGCCCGGGTCGAGCGGGATGAAAGCCTCCCACCCCGCCTCACCGAACACGACGTCGGGCCCGGACCTGCCGCTGATCATGTACGGGCTCTTGGCGATCATCCCCGCCGGGCTGGAGCCCGCCGAGCGGATACCACCGTTCGCCATGTACTCGCGGCCGTCAGCGTTCCAGACTCCGCCGTACGCGCCGAGCTTCGGCGCCTTCGACGACGTCCCCGGTGCCCTGATACCCACCGGGATCTCCGCTGACGCCAGGCCGAAGCTCCGCAGCAGCGCCTTGAACTTCGCCTCCGCCGGCGAGGTGTCGGCGTCGATACGGATAGGCGGCGGCGACTTCAGGCGCTTCAGGACCTCTTCGAGGTCCTCACCGCCCCGCATGGCCTTGATCGCGTCATCGCGGCTGATGCCGTACGCCTGCGCCAGCTTGAGGATCTCGGCTTTCGCTTCGCTGCTCTTGCCGGCCAGGTTCGCGAGGTGCGGCAGCTGCTCCAGCACCGCCCCCGTGGCGTCCGAGGTCTTGCCGCTCAGTGCCTCCGAGCCGTCCGCCGCGGCGCGAATCGACTCGATGTAGCCGGCGAACTTCTCCCGGGCTGTGATCACCGTGTCTCTCTGCCGGGCGGTCATCTCAGCGTTGACGTTCAACCGGCCGTTGCTGTCATGAAGTGCTGCCGTGGCATCCTTATAGGCGCTCTCCATGTTGCGAATCGCCTGCAAGGCATCGGTACGGCCAGCGAACAGGGTGAGCGAGCCATTGAGGTTGTCGACGGCGCTCTTGGCCTCGTTGGTCTTCTTCGCCGCCCCGCCCAGCGCCTCCTGGTTGAACTTCGCGGCCTCCGACGCCTCCCGGATGTTCTGGCTCTCCCCCTGCAGGGCGCCCATGAGTTCCTTGGCCGCATCCCGGCGTCCCAGAGCGCTCGACACGAGCGAGAAGTCGCTTTCGGCCTTGTCCTGCTCGGAGTCGATGACGCGGCGGATCTGCCCCTCGACCTCGGCATAGGCGTCCTTGTTGCCGAGGATCGCATCGGTGAGCTTCGGCAGGCTCACCCCGGCCTCCTTGGCGGCCTTGAGCAGCCCTTCGGTCTGCAGCACGTTCACGACCTTCGCCCGGGTGTTCTCCCCCAGCACCCCGGAGTCAGCGCTGATCGCGTCGGTGAGCTCCCGCACCTTCCCCTCGGCCTCTGCGTGCTTGGACGCGAACATGCCCAGCACCCCGATACCCGCGCCGACCGCGATGCCCCACGGGCCGCCGGCGGCCAGCAGCCCGGCCATCTGCCCCAGCTTGGTCTTCGCGCCGCCCGCCGCGTCCCCGGTGCCGCTGATGCGCTCCCGCAACACCCCGAGTGCCTCGGTACCGGCGCTGATGGCCTGGCCGGTTTTGACGGCCCCGTACACCGCGGCGACCGCGAGGGCTACGCCGCGGATCTGCTCGGGGGACATGCCGGCTAGCACGTCCGACAGCAGCGACAGGCCCGTCACCGACAGGCCGGCGAACGGCGCCGCCGCCTCGACCACATGGCCGGCGGCCGTCGCGAGGTTGCCCAGCGCATCGACGACGACGGGCCCGTCCTCGCGGACCATCAGCAGGAAGCGTTGGAAGCCGGAGGACTCTCCGAGGCCCGTACCCCAGTCGGCGAACTTCTCCGAGCCCCGCTCCAGCGCTGTGGTGACGTCGTCGGCGTACGGCAAGAACGCCTGCACCACGCCGGCCAGGCCGGTGAAGACGTCCATCCCGACGTGGCCAAGGGACGTGACGGCGCCGGGGATCTTGGTGTTGACGTCGTTGAAGAAGTCCGTCCAGAACGGGCCCCGCAACGCGGTCTCGGCTTCCTTGCCCAGCGCCGTGAGTGCCTTGCCCGCGCCGCTCACCCCGGGGCCGATCTTGTCCAGCCCCAGCAGCACCAGATCCATCCCCTGACGGATCGCCGGGAAGACGTCCGGCTGCAACGACCGCTGCCAGCTCTGGTAGCCCTTCTGGAACGCCTCCAGGTCCTTGACCATGGCGCGCTCTTCCTTCGACAGGTCGGCCAGGGCGTCCTTCAACCCGCCAGCGGCACCGCCCGCCGAGGACATCGCCTCCTTCTGCTGCAGCCGCAGCACCTTGAGTTGCTGTTCGGCCTGGGCGACCTTCTCTTGGGCGGCGATGACGTCTTCCTGGGCGCGCTGGTATTCCTGCGTGCCCTGGATGCCGGCCTTGTTCGCCGCGGTGGTGTCCTTGATCGCTCGTTGCGTCTTGACCTGCTGCTCTTCGGAGCGCTGCAACGCCTGCTGATACGACAGCTCGGCGCGTTCCCGCTCCAAGCTGGTCGCCTTCGGGTCAGCGTTGACCTCCGCCAGCCGTTCCGCGGCCTCCCGCACGGCCAACGCAGCATCCTTCTGCGACAGGACCGACCGGTCGAGGCTGAAATTCATGTCCTCCAACGCCCGGCGGCCGTCCTCCCGCGCCCGCGTCAGATCCTCCTGGGCGGACTTGGCGTCGGACTGGGCGTCCCGGAGTCGCTTCTCCGCCTGCTCCAGCTGCATCGCCTGCTGAGCCGCCTGAGCCGCGGACTGGCCGGCCCCGCCCGTCGCCCCGCCCGCGGCCTTCGCCGCCGCCTCCTGAGCCTTCAGCGCATCACTCACGCGCCCCATCGACGGCACCGCGACCGCGGCGAACCCAGCAGCTCCCACCCCGGCCGCGGCGAACGCCCCACCGAGAGCACTCACCCCCACCGCGAGCGTCGTCACCACAGGCAGAGCAGTCAGCGCCGCCCCGACCGCGGCGATACCCGACAGGGCGCCGATGACGTCGGTGTCGACCTTGACGCGGGCCGTGCGGCCGTCAAGCCGGGACACCTCGGCGTTGATGCCTTGTAGCTGCGTCTGCGCGCCGGCGCCATCCACGTCCACCCCAACGTGGGCGGTTTCCCCACCGAGCCGGTCAACCTCCTTTTGCACGCTCTGCAGCTGCGCCAGGGCTGCGCCGGCGTCCGCGCGGATATCGATGTCAGCCGAGGTGGTCAGCCGCTCCAGCTCCATCTGAATGGCGCGCAGCTCGCCGAGGGCGGATGAGGCGTCAACGTCGATGCCGATCCGCCGGTCCGACAGGGTCACCATCGCCTGGCGGATCGAAGCGAGCTGCGTCTGAGCATCGGTGGAGTCGGCGGTGATGGTCATCTTCGGCAGGGCACGCCAGGCGTTCTCCAGCGACCGGGAGACCGACCGGGCGAACGCGCCCGCGACCTCTTCGGCCTGCTTGGGGGCCCGCCGCTTCTGCTTCTGGGTCTCCCGCTCGAATGGCTCCCACGTGTCGCCCAGGGTGTTACGGAGTCGCCTTGCCGCCGCCTCCGCCTGAGCGATGGACGCGATAAAAGGCTTGACGTCGGCCCGAAGCTGGACACTCACTGACCGATCAGCCATTTCGGTACTCCTGCATGTCGTGGCTGATGAGGGTCAGGACTTCGTCGAGGTCGGCGTCCGGGTCGCCTTGGCGTTGCAGCCACGCGGCGACCACCAGGCGCTTGAGCGTGTCGAGGACCTCGGCGAACACCACGGACTCGCCCTGCAGGTCCGAGCGGAGGAAGTGGCAGATCCCGCCCAGGGACATCAGGTCGTTCTCGCCGAGGTCGGCCACGATGCGGTGGAGCCGCAGAAGTGCGCGCTGCTGATGCCCGGTCAGCTCGTCGAACGTCTGTTCGCTCACAGCGTCACCTCGGTTCGGGTGGGCGCCGAGAGCAGCGCAGGCCGGTCTACAGCCCCAAAACGCGCACTCCTCCAAGAGGAGCCGACACCTAGCCTCTCGGCCTTCGATCCGCGCGCCGCACGAGTCCGCACGGCCGCGGTGACGTTAACGCCGCCCTCGGCGCCCACCCTGGTCATCAGCCCGCCACTGCCGTGAGCGCGGGAGTCTGGGCCTGCTCGGCGATCCTGGCCACCCGCTGCGTGACCTGCTCAGCCGTGCCCGTGTCGGCGAGCTGCTCCAGCTCCACCGCCGCGGCCTCCAGCTTCGCGGCCTTCATCCGCGACAGCTGGGTGCGGGTGCGGTGCTGGAACCAGCTGTTGAGCTCCCGGTACGGCTCGAAGGCGCACCCCTCATTCGCGGCGAGCTGCTCCAGCAGCTCCCTGGTGCGCGCCTCACGCTGGTCAGCCTCGGCGTGCAGGCTTGCGGCCTCCATCCGGTGTTCGCCGGCCGCCGCCCGCAGCACGCTGCGGCGGCCTTCCAGCGCCTTGTCCCGGGCGGTCTCGGTGGTGCGCCGGGCCAGGTCCAGGCCGGTGCGCAGCCGAAGCGCCTGCTCGGTCAGGGCGTCGGCGTCCTCAGGGCTGGCGACGAGACGGGAAGCCGCCTCCGCCTCGAACGTCTCCAGCTCGGCGGACTTCGCCCTGCTCTCGCCTGCCCACCGCTCAGCGGCGGCGTCCAGGCGGGCGATGTCGGCGATGGCCTCGCTGAGAGGCTTCGGCTTCACAGCGGTGTTCGTAGTCATCGGGTGCGTCCTCCGTACGTGCGGGCGGCGATGTGCGCCCTGGCTGCCTCTTGCATCTCCTGGCGGGCTTCGGTCTCGGTCCTGTCCCTGCCGATCGCGGCGACCCGCGCCGCCTCCGGGGACAGGCCGCACCCCTGGAACGCCTCCACCAGCGCGTCGAAAGGATCAGCCGGCGGCACGTCGCCCTCGCGGCCCCGGGCGGCGATCCGCGCGGCTTCCGGACTCATCCCGCGGGCCCGGAACTGCTCCTCCAGCTGCTCCTCTTCGACCAGGCCGGAGCGGCGGACCTCTGTGAGCGCCTGGTCGTCGGTGCGGCCCACGGCCCGCCACTGCTCGAACAGGGCACGCGACCGGGGCGGCAGAGCGGCAACCTCAGCCGCGCCGGCCTGCCCGTGCGGGTAGCCGTCGCGGGCCGACTCGACCAGCGCGACCGCCCGGCCGCCCGCCGCCGGGAGAACCGTCTCCCCCAGCGGGGCCGTACCGGTGCGGGCCTCGGCGAGGGCCTGGCGGCGGGCCGTGAACTCATCGGCGCCGGACCTCATCAGTTCCGCCATCCGACGCTCCCACGGGGCGCCCTCCGCGAGCCGGGCCACGAACCCCTCCCCGGCGGTGGCCGCCCGCTCCTTCCGACTGTGTCGCAGCTCGTTCGGTCTCATGCCGATCTCCGTTCGTCTCGATAGGCCAGCACCGCGGCCCGGTCCATCACCCACACGCGGCCGACCTTCCGGCCAAGTCCGCCTTCGGCGAGCTGCCGCACCCGGCGCTCTTTCACGCCGAGCACCACAGCGGCCTCCGCCGTCGTGATCTCCCCACGGGTCGAGGATGGCCCGGTTGCCGCAACCGGAGTTGCCGCGCCGGCAACGGGCTGCCGGGTGTAGGCGTCCGCAGCCTGGGCGATGGCATCCCGGGTGGCCTCCAGCGCCTTGCGCTGCTCGGCGGTGAACGGCGTCGACTGCAGCAGCGGCGGCAGGTAGCGGGCGAGCAGCCGGTCAACGACATGGGCCCCGAACCCGGCGACCAGAGCGCCGCTCTCCACGTACGTCATGGCTACTCGCCTTCAGCCAAGGCCATGCGCAGGATGAGCCGCTCGGGGTGGTGGTCCACGACGTCGTCACGGCTACGGCCGAACTGCTCGGCAATGAGAGGTAGCCACGACTCGACCACCGTGCCGAACAGCGCCTCGAACAGGACCGAGGCGTTTTCGGTCTGGGCGAGAAGTGCCGCCCGCGCCTGCTCGGCATCGAGGGACGCGGCGAGCAGGGCCATGCCCTGACGGTCGCCGGCCTCTCGGAGGCGGAGCAGGGCCAGGGCAAGGCGACGCGCCTGAGTGTCACAGGTCATGGCGCGCCCCGCCCTCTCCCATGACGAACGGGCCGCCCCGCTTTAGGCGGTCCATCCGCGCCAGCAGTTCGGCGTGCTCGACCCTGCCTACCTCGATCCGGCGCCAGGCGGTCGAGCGGGTGACGCCGAGGGCTTTCGCTACTCGACGCACCGACATGCCGGCGTTGGCGAGTGCGGCGGCGGTGAACGCCTCCCGGAGTTCGCTGTCCCTCTTGGGCTTCTTCGCCCCCTTGGGGAGTCGGGCCCTGCTGGGTCGCTGGCGGGCCGGCCGTACGGGGAGCATGCCCGGGGTGGGCCGCTCTTCCGGCGGCACCAGCTCGTCGAACAGGGCCGCCGCGGCGGGAAGGTCCGCCGCGATCGCCGCGATGACCGCGTCCTTCCACGGGTAGTAGTGGCTGGCGTACCAGTCGTCTCGCCATGCCCGGCGCTCCGCGGGCGCCAGGCCCTTGGGTCGCCGCGGCGGGAGGGGCGCCCACCGCTTGTCGAGGGGCCAGGGCTTGAGCTTCCCGCCGACGACCCACCAGAGCGTGACCGTGCCCGGGTCGCTCGGATCTGCGGCGGCGTATGTCCCATCTGGAAGGGTGCCTCCCAAGCCTCGGGTCATATCGGTCGCCTCCTTGACGTTGACGCGGAAAGTGGGACAGGGGCGGGATTGTCAACCGCCGCACGGGTCAACCGTGGGACAGGGTCGAGGGCGTGTTCCCGTGGCATGGCGTTCCCGTGGCCGGGCGCGCTCCCGAGGTGTCCGGCCGTGGTCGAGGTGGTCATGGGCTAGTCGGTGGAAGGCCGGTCGGCGGCGATGCGGATCAGTACCGTCTGCCCGGGGTTCCAGAGGGAGCGGCCGGTGATGCTGACCGTCAGTCCGAGGTCGGCCATGTCGGCGACCAGGGCGGCGAGGTCGTCGCCGCCGACGCTGTACGGCTCGCCGGTGAGGACGTGGTGGCCTTCGGGGTCGAGCCAGATGCGGCCGTGGTCGAGCAGTCGGTGATGGCGCTGGCACGCGCATGTTCCGTGGTCGGCCTGGCAGTGCTTGCCGGCGACGACGCGGGGGCAGATCCGGGCGCGGGAGGGCCGCAGGCCGAAGAGGTCTGCGGCCCGCTGCTCCTGCGCTTCGTGGTGGGTGGTCACCGAAGGTCCTGCAACGCGTCATGGGTGGCGGCACGAAGGTTATCGATTGCGGATGCCACGGCGAGCAGGGCGTGAACTTGGGCTGTGGCGATGTGCGCCTGCTCGCCGTAGGCCGTGATGCCTGCCTTTCCGACTTGTGATAGCAAGCGTTCGGCCTCGTCGCAGTGTTCGACGTACTTGCCGCTGAGTTCGACCATCGAGGTCTCCTGCTCTTCGTTGCTGTCAGGATCAGACCCGTGCTTAAGCGCAGGTCAGAGTGGGTGTGGTGAGGGTTGGTGAGGGTCTGTGCGTTTGTTTCCTAGCAGGGGACCTACCGACCGGTAACAATCCTGCTAGGAAGTTAATGCGTAGACCCTCACCAACCCTCACCATGAGGCGTGTTATCGCTGGTCAGAGTGGTTCGAAGGCTCGGCGAGGAGGCCGATTCCCTTGAACGTGGCGCGGCCAGCGCTCAGGCCCTTGTCGAACCCGCGCTGCACCAGCGTGTTGGAGAACGCGGTCTGCGTCCCGGGGTCGCCGCCCTCGGCGGTGCACCACCTCGACCAGGCGTCGAAGAGCATCGTGGAGTTGACCGACGGCGCGCCCGCCGTGGTGCACTTCTCCTTGAGGAAGCGCGCGATCAGGTCGGAGTCGTCGCGGTACGCCTGGGTCGCGTCGGTCACGGCCTTCGGCTCGGCGAGACCCTTCTCCCGCCACTCCTGGTAGCCCATGACCAGCCACGTGAGGATGCCGTCAGCTTCGAGCTTGAGCTGATCGGGCAGGCTGCCGTCCCGCTCCACCTCGGGGATCACGACGTCGAACGGGACCAAGCGCAGGCGCCGCCAGATGCCTTCGTCGGTGCCGCGGATGACCGGCCGGTAGTTCGTCGCCAGGATGAAGGTGTGGCTGGGGTCGAACTCCCAGAAGTCTTCCCGCATCCGGCGGCACGGGATCGGGTCACCGCCCGTGAGTCGCTTGACGGTGCCCTCGGCGAGACGCCGGCCTTCGTCGAACTCCTGCACCACGGCGAGCCGGGCGCCGAACAGGCTCGCGCTCGACGTCGGGTGGAAGTTGCCGGTCCGCTCGGCGAGCAGCTCGGGGTCCGGGGTCACCGCGTAGTCGCCGAGGACGTAATCCACGGTGTTCGTCAGCGTTCCCTTCCCGTTCGCCCCGCTCCCGTGGAAGACCGCGAGGACGTGCTCTTGGACGGTGCCCAGCAGGGCGTAGCCGAGATACCGCTGCACGAAGGAACGCACGTCCGGATTGGGCAGGATGCGCTCGACGAACGCCTTGAACTTCGGCGCCGGGGCGGCCGGGTTGTAGGCGGCCCGGGTGACCTTCGTCAGGTGCAACTCGGGGTCGTGGTCGAGCAGCTCGCCCGTGCGCAGGTCGAGCACGCCATTGGCACAGTTCAGCAGCCACGGGTCCGCGTCCAGCTCGGACGGGTCGAGGGCGACCACCTTCTCGGTCCCGGCGAGGGTGAGGATCCCGCCGATGCCTCGGGAGCTCTCCAGCCGCTTGGCCGCGGCGAGAGTCTGCTTCCGGATGTCTTCGTCCTCGATCTCGTCAGCCCAGCCGAGTGCGCCGCGGGCGACGGCCTTGGCTCGCCGCTGGGTCTTGCCGGTGCTGTCGGTCTCCCATCGGGCGCCGTCCCAGACCAGCCACTTCTTCCACGTCGGCAGATAGCGCAGCTCATCGCCGTAGGCGGTGACCACCCGGCGGGCGTGTCCGAGTTCGGTGTACGGCTCGGCCGGGGCGGGGTCCTCATCTAGGACCATCGGCTTGCGCTGCTCTCGACGCTCCCGCTGGGTCAGCATGCTGATCTCGGCCTCGTCATAGCCGAGGTCACGCAGCCCCGCCCTGTCGGGCTGGCCGAACACCGCGTCCATGGGGTTAGTCACTGCCGTCCCTTCCCGAGCGCCCGCACCTTTTCGGCGAGCGCGTGCCATGCCTCTTCCATCTCGACCAGGGCGCGGCCGTAGCCGGTGCTGTAGCCGTCGTCCCAGCCGATCCGGAAGCCTTCGGCGAACGCCTGGTCTTCGCGCTTGCGCTGGCTCTCGTAGTCGTCGAGGAGGGCGCGCAGCTTCTCCGCATCAGTCATCAGGCGGCCCGCCTCTTCGTACGCCGGGCACCCTGGCCGGCCTTGATGACCTGCAGCGTGAATTCGTCCCGCAGTCCGCAGTACGGGCACCGCTTCTCAACGGTGTCGGGCGGCGGCCAGTCGACGAAGTGGGACGGCTGGAACCGGCACCTGGGGCATTGATCGTGCGGGACGACATCCGCCCGCTTCCGGCCGGGGTGCGGCTGGTGGACGTCGGCAACGCGGATCAGGGGAAGCTGACCGGAGACGTGACGGGTCCGGCGGGGGCGGTTAGAGTGGGCCGTGGTGTTGGCGGCCATCTGGTCGTTCGGGCGGGTCTCGGAGGTGGTGCTCCGGGGCCCGTTTTCGCTATCAGGCGGCGACATGGGGGCCGCTGATCTGCTCTTCATCGCGAACGTTCTCCACATCAATGCTGAGGCTTCGTAGCAGGTCTGCGCGGGTGACTCGGTACTGGTTGCCGATACGCAGGACGGGGCAGGGGAACTCGCCGCGGCGTGCGAGTTCGTGTGACTTGGTGCGGCCAAATCCCCAGGCGCGGCCAGCGGTCACCAGGTCGACGGCGACAGGCAGGGCGCGCAGCTCTTCGAGGGACATGTGTTTCGGCGAGGTGTTGTCGCTGCTTGAGGTTTTTCTCGTCTCTCGGCTCCGCGAGGCGGTCATCACGATGTGGCCTCTCTGATCTCGTCCAGGAGGCGCCGGTAAGCGATGGCGTGGCTCAGCCGCGGCTCGGCTTTCCCCTGCTCCCATCGCAGGACCGTCATGGCGCTGACCCCGAGGTGATCGGCGAAGTCTCGTAGGGACGCCTTCGAGGCGCGACGGATTCGGCGGCGCACTCGCGGAGGGGGGAGCTGAGCGGCCCGGACCCGTACAACCAGAGCATTTCCCTGTTCGGGTGCAGAAGCTCCCGGATTTTCAGCAACGACTTTCGAAGTCATGGCCAACACCGTAACCAAGATCGTGTGTTATGGCAACGACTAACGTAAGTTCGGGCAGCGACTACCGCGAGTCGTGGCTGTCGTTGACGAAAGGTGACGCCGGCGTTAGCGTCGCCAGGGTGACGAACATCAGGGACATAGAGCCGCCGCCATACGTCATCCCGCTGAGCCTTGACGGGCGGGAGGCGCTGACCTTTGAGCCGCAGCCCCAATCAGGGTGGGCCGGCTATCACTCTGACGAGTTGGAGCAGGGCGGCGTCCAGGTGTTCATCCGTATCGGCCCCCGCGATGAAGGGACTCAGAAAGCGGAGGTGGTGTTCGTCGACGGGAAACCGGGGGTGCGGATGGTGCCACCCGAGGTCACACCGACGACTCCTTTGGAGATTCGCGAGCTCCGGGTGATTGCCCAAAGTGGTGCGGATGCGAGCAGTACCGTCCTGCGGACGATTCCTTGGGACCGTATCGAGGCAGCAATCAACCAGCGCGCCCACCGCAGTGTTCTCGCCGAGTGGGTTAAGCCGGCCTTCGCCGTCGCGGACTCCATGCCGGGGGAGAGTCTCTCGTTTGCCTTCCGGCCCGACCCCATGCAGGTGAGACAGCCGGATCTTCGCCTGGAAGTCCCTCAGGGGTACCGCAAGCCGGACGCGTTCTATGAGCGGGTCGCCGACCTGTTCCTGTGGTTGGCCGCGATCAGCTCAAGGCCAGCGCAAGAGCTGGCAGAGGCGAACGAGGTCAAGCCCTCAACGGTCCACCGATGGCTTGGGGAGGCGAGGGCCCGCGGCCTGCTGGTGCTCCCCACGAACAGGCGGTCCAAATGAAGGTCTCGACGTTCAAACGGTGCAAGTGCCGCGGCGAAGATGGCCGCGAGCTCGGCGCCCAGTGCCCCAAGCTCCGCCGGGCGAACGGGTCGTGGAACCCTTCGCACGGCAGCTGGTACGGCAAAGCCGAGCTGCCGGCCGCGCCGGACGGCAAGCGCGTCGACCTCCGAGTGGGCGGCTTCCGGACAGAGGCCGAGCTGGCGAACTTCTTCGAGGACGCGCTGAGGCTGATCTCCATCCCCGACAGCGGCCCGGACGGGCACACCGCGCGCATGGAGATCCGGCAGCTGATCCTCGACGCCCGCCGGAACCGCGGCCCGATGCCGCTGTTCGACGAGATCCGACGCAAGTACCAGGCCGGGCAGGCGTTCCGCCCCGAGACGTTCGGCGAGTTCTGGACGCGGTGGATCGCGCGCCGCCGGCGCACCGGGGACATCCGCAAGTCAACGCTCCTGGCCTACGAGTCACACCACCGGATCCACCTGCACGTCCTCGACGACGTCCGGATGGACCGGCTGAGGGTCACCCACCTCGACGCGCTGTTCGCCGGCATCGACGACAAGAACGCCGAACTGCTGGCGGCCAAGGCGTCGGAGGATCCCGCGGTCCGCGCCGCGGTGCGCGGTCAGCGCGTCACCGGTCCGGCGACCAAGCAGCGCATCCGGGCGACCCTGCGTTCGGCGTTGAGCGACGCCCAGCGCGAGGGCCTGGTGTCGGAGAACGTGGCCAAGCTGGTCAAGCTCGAGGCGGCCAAGCGGCCCAAGGGCCTGGTCTGGACGATGGAGCGCGTGACCGCCTGGACGGCTGAGTACGAACGCGCCTTGGAGCAGGCCCGGGAAGAGGCCGGCGGGAAGACCGTCAACGCGCTGAAGGTCTGGGCGGCGATGCCCCGGCCGAGCAAGGTCATGGTGTGGACGCCCGCCCAGCTCGGCGTCTTCCTCGACCACGCGGCGCGGCACCGGCTGTACGGCCTGTTCCACCTGGTCGGCTTCCGGGGCCTGCGGCGCGGTGAGGCGTGCGGGCTACGGTGGGAGGACACCGACCTCGACGCCGGACAGGTGATCGTGCGGACGCAGCTCGTTCAGGTCGGGTGGGACGTTGAGGAGGGCGACCCGAAGACCGATTCCAGCGAAGCGCCGATCGCCCTCGACCAGGCCACGGTGAAGGTCCTGCGCGCACACCGCGGCCGGCAGAACGCCGAGCGGCTCGCCTGGGGTGAGGCGTGGCAGGAGACGGGCCGGGTGTTCACCCGGGAGGACGGCTCCGAGCTTCACCCGGCGTGGGTGAGCGAACAGTTCGAGCGCCTGGCCTTCGAGGCCGGCCTGCCGCCGATCCGGATGCACGACCTTCGGCACGGTGCGGCGACCATGGGTCTGTCGGCTGGGGTGGACATGGCGACCGTTCAGGCAATGCTGCGTCACTCGTCGATCACGATCACGTCGGACACCTACACCTCGATCATGCCGGAGGTGGCCCGGGAGGCGGCCGAAGCGATCGCCGCGCTGGTGCCGCGGCGGGCCGTGGTGGGGGAGGCGTCCGAAACCGCCGGTCTCCCTTCGGTCTCCCCCGGGGGTGTTCAGGGACCTACGGATTTCCGGGCAAGAAGAAACCCCCTGGTCAACAGGGGGTTGAGGAGTAGGGCGCCTGGGACTCGAACCCAGAACCTACGGATTAAAAGTCCGCAGCTCTAACCATTGAGCTAACGCCCCGCTGAAGACAGCGTACCGAGGATAGTGTCCACTATCGTCCGTCGCCAGGCCCGCCGGGTCTCCCGGTTCGCCGAACACCGCGTGACCATGAACTCCCGCCCCATAGGCTGGCGTTCATGACAAGCTGGGGGTTGGAGTCGCTTCCGGGGCACCGGGTGTCCGCGCGGCAGGGATATGTCGTGGTCGACGTGGAGACCACCGGGTTCTCTCCCGCGAGGGGCGACCGCATCTGCGAGATCGCGCTCGTCTCCCTGGACACCGGCGGCGAGACCGTCGACGAGTGGCACTCGCTGATCAACCCCCTGCGGGACACCGGGCCCGCGCACGTCCACGGCATCACCAGGGCGATGGTCGCCGGCGCTCCGGCGATCGAGGAGGTGCTGGACGAGGTGTGGTCGCGGATCGCCGGGCGCGTCCTGGTGGCCCACAACGCCTCGTTCGACCTGCGTTTCCTGCGGGACCTGCCCGGGAGCCAGTGGCTGACCGAGACCCTGTGCACCCAGAAGCTCGCCCCCGAGTTCATCCCGCACGGCAAGTGGACGCTGTCGGCCTGCTGCGAGCGGGCGGGCATCCCGCTCTCCGACGCCCACCACGCGCTGGTCGACGCCCGCGCCGCCGCCGAGCTGCTCCGGTTCTACCTGCGCCGCGGGGTCTCCTGGGCGGAGAAGCTGGAGTGGGCGGCGACCCGGGCGCCCGAGTGGCACCCCCTGGGCCTGCCGCAGCGCCGGGCGCTCCAGCGGTAGCGCACCGGACGGCGCGGTCCCCCGGAGAGCCGCCCCCACGGCCGTGAAGGCGGCGAGGCGGCCGACACCATGAAGCGGTTCGGCGGGGCCGCCCCCACGGCCGGTGGAGGCGGCCGTCCGGCGGCCGTCCGGCGCCCACCCCGGTACGGACCCGACCGCCGCCGGCGCGTACGGCCGGCCCTGCGGAAGGCGTCCAGGCCGGTGAGCGGCCGGTTCAGTGGAAGGCGTCCAGGCCGGTGAGCGCCCGCCCCAGGGTGAGCAGGTGCACCTCCTCGGTGCCCTCGTAGGTCAGCACGGTCTCCAGGTTGTTCATGTGCCGGATCACCGGATACTCCAGCGTGATGCCGTTGCCGCCGAGGATCGAGCGGGCCTCGCGGGCGATGTCGAGGGCGGCGCGGACGTTGGCGAGCTTGCCGAAGCTGACCTGCTGCGGGGTGATGGCGCCCGCGTCCTTCAGCCGCCCCAGGTGCAGGGCGGTGAGCTGGGCCTGCCCCAGGCCGACGTACATCCAGCCGAGCTTGCGCTGGGTGAGCTGGAAGGCCCCGATGGGGCGGTCGAACTGCACCCGGCTGGTGGCGTAGTCCAGGGCCGTCTCCAGGCAGGCCCGGGCGGCGCCCACCACGCCCCACAGGATGCCGTACCGAGCCTCCGACAGGCACGACAGCGGGCCCTTCAGCCCCCGCACCTCCGGCAGTACGGCGGAGGCGGGCAGCCGGACGTCGTCGAGGTACAGCGACGAGGTCACCGAGGCGCGCAGGGACATCTTCCGGTGGATCTCCGGGGCGGAGAAGCCGGGCGTGTCGGTGGGGACCACGAAGCCGCGGATGCCGTCCTCGGTCTGCGCCCAGACCACCGCGACGTCCGCGATGGAACCGTTGGTGATCCACATCTTGGAGCCGTTGAGGATCCAGTCGCCCGAGGGGTCCTGCTTGGCGTGGGTGCGCATGCCGCCCGGGTCGGAGCCGTGGTCCGGCTCGGTCAGGCCGAAGCAGCCGATCGCCTCGCCGGCCGCCATCCGGGGCAGCCACTCCTCCTTCTGCTCCGCCGAGCCGTACCTCCAGATGGGGAACATGGCGAGCGAGCCCTGCACGGAGACGAACGACCGCAGGCCGGAGTCGCCGGCCTCCAGTTCGCGGCAGGCGATGCCGTAGGAGACGGCGTCCATGCCGGCGCAGCCGTAGCCGTCCAGGTGCATCCCCAGGAGACCGAGGGAGCCGAGCGCCGGGCCGAGCTCGCGCGCCGGGAAGACGCCCTCCTCGAACCAGTCGCCGACGTGGGGCAGCACCCGTTCGGTCACGAACCGCCGCACCGTGTCGCGGATCAGGCGCTGTTCCTCGGAGAGCGTGTCGTCGATGCGCAGCAGGTCGTCCATGGACTGTTCCCTTCTCCCGGGGGCTCCCTGGGCCCGGTGTCAGGGTATTCCGGATGCCGCCGGATGGAAGGTCAGGGTCGCACCAGGGCGAATCCCGATGGGATCGGGACCCCTCGCGGGGCAGTCTGAGGACATGGAAGAAAACGACTTCTCGGGTGTCAAGCGGCTCTACAGGACCAGGGACGGCCGCGTCGTCGCGGGCGTCGCCTCCGGCATCGGACGGTACGTCGGGATCGACGCGAACGTCGTCCGCGTGGTCATCGCGGTCACCACGTTCTTCGGCGGCCTCGGGGCCGGCATCTACCTCGTCGGGTGGCTGCTCATGCCCTCGGAGACCACCGGGACGTCGGTCCTGGAGCGCCTGATCGACAAGCACAAGGACGACCCGGCCTGGCAGGACGCCAAGGTCAAGGCCAGGGAGAACTGGGCCAAGGCCGAGCACTGGGCCAGGAACGCCGGCCAGAACCGCTCCCAGGGCCACCCGGACCGGGGCCACCCCGGCTACGCCGACCCCGCCCCCTACTACTCCGGCCCGGCCGCCCCGCAGGACGCCTACGCCACGCCGACGACTCCGCGGGACACCGACCCGCGGCGGGACGACGAGCCGCGGGTGTGACTCAGGCGGCCGCCTCGGCGCGGACCCTCTCGATGATCTCCTTGCGGGATCCCGACCACAGTACGGCCAGCGCGGCGGCGACGACGAGACCCGCCGCGCCGGCCAGCCCCACCACGGCCTCCGGGCCCAGCTCGGCGGTGGCGGCGCCGCCGATGAGGATGCCGATCCCCTGGACGGCGAGCAGGCCCGACTGCACGAGCCCGAAGGCCATCGCCCGGCGCTCGGCGGGCACGCACTGCACGAACGCGGCGTTCGCCGCGAGCTGGTAGGCGCCGCCGATGCCGGAGACGAACCACAGGACCAGCACCGCGGCGAGCGGGGGCCGCGCCGCGCACAGGATCAGCGGCGCGCAGGTCAGCATCGCCATCCACCCCATCGACCGCAGACGCCGGGACGGGGTGACGTACCGGCTGAAGAAGAACGCGCCGACGACCGTACCGGTCGGCATCGACCCCATGAGCAGGCCCGCGACGAAGGAGATCCGCTCCGGATCGGCGGTCAGCGTGGCGGCGTACGGCGTCGCGATCCCCTCGGGCAGCACGTAGAAGCCGCACAGCCAAGCGAAGAGGACCAGCGTCCGCAGCCGGGGGTCGCCGAAGACCAGTCGCGCTCCGGCGCGGGTCGTCGTCCACATGGAGGGACGGCCGGTCTCGCCGTTCTCCGGGAGGGGGCGCCGCCGCACCCCGGAGGCGAGGATGAGCGCCGAGGCGAGGTAGGTCGCGGCGTCCAGGGCCAGCGCGCGGTACGGGCCCATCCCCATGATCAGCGCGCCACCGAGGGCGAACCCCAGCATCTGGGCGCCCTGGTTGGTCATGTTCTGCAGAGCGGATCCCATGACGTAGCGGTCGCCGGTGAGAAGCTCGGGCAGCAGCGCGGCGCGGGCGGCGGAGAACGGGGCGCTGAGCAGCACCACGCAGAAGACCAGCGCGCACAGCACCGGGAACGGCGTGCCGGGGACGGCCATGAGCGCCACCATGACGGCCCGGAGCAGATCACAGATGATCATCACCCGCCGCCGGGCGTAGCGGTCGGCCAGCCCCGCGAGGAGGGGGCCGCCGATGATCGGCGGGAGGTAGGTCAGCGCGTAGACCGACGCGGTGGCCAGCGCCGAGTCCGTACCCTGGAAGACCAGCACGGACAGCGCCACCCGGGAGAGCTGGTCGCCCAGGAGCGAAAGACCCTGGCCGAGCCAGAGGGCGCGGAACTCGCCGATGGCGATGACCTCGCCGTACGTTGCCCGGCGTTCGGCCGGACGGCGGTGCCGCCCGGGCAGCCGGCCGGGCGTGGTGGCCGCCATAGGACTCCGGTGGGCTCGCAGGCGTATTGACTGTGGGTGTTCAGTGTGTAACCTACGGTGCCTGCTGAAGCGCCGCGGCGCAACTGAAAGCGTCCAACCGCGTGCAAGCCGTAATCAGAAACCGGGAAAAGTCACCGTCGCCGGTGAGGTTCGGGGATGATGGCCGTGGTCACCCGCGGCCGCGGACGGTCACCAGCCGAGTTCGTGGAGCCGGTCATCGTCGATGCCGAAATGGTGGGCGATCTCGTGAACCACGGTGATCCGCACCTCTCGCACGACCTCGTCTTCCGATGAGCACATTGTGCAGATGGGGTGACGGTAGATCTCTATCCGGTCGGGTAACACCCCGGCGTACCAGTCGCCGCGTTCGGTAAGGGGGATGCCCGTGTAGAGGCCAAGCAGACCGGGCTCGGGAGGGTCGTCCACGACCACCACGACCACGTTGTCCATGACCCTGGTCAGCTCGGGAGGGATCGTGTCCAGTGCCTCGGCCACGAGCTCTTCGAACTTCTCTCTCGAGACCTCGATCACAACAGCCATTGTGCCCGCGTTTCCGGGTGTTAGGGAGCCGCATGGGTTTCATGAGCCGGACAAGAAGTCTCGCCTCCTTCGTCAGGGGGCCGTTCGCGCGCGGAGCGGCGGTCGTCGTGATCGCGATCGCCGGCGCGTGGCTGGGCATCTCGCTCGGCGGCCCGGTGCGGACCAGCGTCGGCCCGGTCGACATCGGCATGTCGGCGGCGCCGTCGTGGTCGGGGGAGACCGTGGTGGACGTCCACCCGCTGGGCACCCTGGAGTTCGACACGCACGACGCCCCGATCGGCCTGCGCGTCACCCTGGACAACATCAACCCCGCCCGCGCCGGAGCGCTGCTGGAGGACCCGCGGCTGTCCAGCCAGCTCCCCACCCTCCTGGAGAAGGAGCTGCGCGAGGGGGTGAAGACGCTCGTGCTGCGCGCTCTGCTCTGCGGCCTCCTCGGCGGGCTGGTCGTCTCCCTGATCGTCTTCCGCCGCCCTGGGGCGGCCCTGGCCGGCCTGCTGAGCGTCGTCGTCGCGATGGCCGCCACCGGCGCCGGCGCCGCCCTGACCTTCCGGCCGAACTCGGTGGTGGAGCCCAAGTACACCGGCCTGATCGCCGGCGCGCCGTCCCTGGTCGGCAGCGCCGAGTCGATCGTGACGAAGTTCGAGTCCTACCGCTCCCAGCTCGCCAAGCTGGTCAACAACGTCTCCCAGCTCTACGACACGGTCTCGTCCCTGCCGATATACGACTCCGACCCCACCTCGATCCGGATCCTGCACGTCTCCGACATCCACCTCAACCCGGTCGCGTGGAACCTCATCCGCTCGGTCATCGGCCAGTTCAAGATCGACGCGATCGTGGACACCGGGGACCTGACCGACCACGGCACCGGCCCCGAGGACAAGTTCGTCGAGGAGATCCCCACCTTCGGCGTGCCGTACGTCTTCGTCCGCGGCAACCACGACTCCAAGGCCACCCAGCGGGCCGTGGCGAAGCAGAAGAACGCCGTCGTCCTCGACGACGAGGTCGAGAAGGTGGCGGGGCTGCGCATCTACGGCGTCGGCGACCCCCGGTTCACCCCCGACAAGTCGGTGGAGATCGACTCCGCCCCGGAGACCCTGACCGCCCTCGGGCACGCCTACGCCAGCCGGCTGGGTCAGGCGTTCAAGCAGCCGGCCGACCTGGTGGCGGTGCACGACCCCACGATCGCCCGGGCCTTCTCCGGCGCCGTGCCGATGGTCCTCACCGGGCACGCCCACGAGCGGTCCACCGAGTTGCTGCCGTCCGGCACCCGCGTCCTCGTCCAGGGCTCCACCGGAGGGGCCGGCCTGCGTGCCCTGGAACACGACGAGCCCACGCCGGTCGCGGCCTCCGTGCTGTACTTCGACCGCAAGACCCACAGGCTCCGGGCCTGGGACGACATCACTCTGGGCGGACTGGGTGAGCAGTCGGTGCAGATCGAACGTCACGTCGAGACCGACCCGGGCCGTACAATTTCTCCCGGGCCTTCTTTCGGGCCGACGGCCACCCCCTCTCCGACGGGGGAGACCGCCGACCCCAAGGCTCCGTAAGGCTCCGTAAGCCGCCGGAACGCCGCTTTGGCATCGAGGGCAAAAGTCCCCTATGCTTCAGAGGTCTCCAGCGGAAGACGGCACGGAACGGGACGAGAGTCCCGAGCCCCCATCGTCTAGTGGCCTAGGACACCGCCCTTTCAAGGCGGCGACACGGGTTCGAATCCCGTTGGGGGCACGGCCGAGCGAAGGCTCACCGGGAAAACGGCAGGTCGAAGACCTCCGAAGAACTGGTAAGCTAGGCGGGCCGAGAAAAACGGAAACGGAAGTTTCCGACAAAGCAAGGTCCTGTAGAGCAGTTTGGAGTGCTCGCCACCCTGTCAAGGTGGAGGTCGCGGGTTCAAGTCCCGTCAGGACCGCTCTGGTAGGTGTCGCACCACCATCCAGGTCAGGTAGCTCAGTTGGTACGAGCGTCCGCCTGAAAAGCGGAAGGTCGGCAGTTCGACCCTGCCCCTGACCACCACACCTGAGCAGCAGAGAAGCCCCGAACGATCATCGTTCGGGGCTTTTTTGATCTTCGATGACAGCAACGGATTCTGATCTCCTATCGAGATGGCCCTCTGACATGCTGCGGACATGTGGTTCTCATTTGGTCGGTCGAACGCTCAGCGGGGGATAACGGGCCAAGACGCCGTGCGCCAGCTCATGGCCTTCGGCTTCGTTGAGATCCGGGCGAGGGCTCATCTTGTTCGTCAGGCGATGGCGGCAGGGGAGAATGAGAGGGCGCTCGATCACGCTCAGCAGATCCGGATGATGGCGAATGTCTGTCATGACCTTCCGGCAGACTTAAGGCCCGGCAGTAGGCGCGAACGCGAAGGCAGGCCGTGGAGAGTCTTAGGTTCCATCTGAGGGAGCTCGACCCTGACGATCAGGCCGCGCAGTGGGTTCGTTCCAAGCTGGATGAGATCGGTTACGACTACAGGCACCTTCTGCCTGAGCAGGTGCGCCAAAGACTCGCGTGAACGGATGGAGCGCCCGGCGGATACCGGGCGCTCCATCCTGAACCGCTTTTGCCCGATGGCGTCACCGAGCTTGCCAGGGGCGCGGCGCTTGTCGTCGAAGGAGACGTGAGCGTAGATCGTCATGGCCACCTCGATGTCGCTGTGGCCGACGGTGTCGCGGACGACCTGGGGCGGTACGCCGAGGTTGAACGGCAGCGTCACGCAGGTGTGCCGGAGATCGCGAAAGTGCATGTCCCCGAGGCTGGCGGCCTCACGGATCAGCAGCCGGCGTCCCTGCCCAGGCATGGCAGATGACCGTCCCAGGCCAGGCCGAGTCGAAGACCGCGCCGGCGGTATCGAGGCCGGACCGCGAAAGCTCACATTCCGCGATGCGTGAGCGGACAGCCCGAAACGCCCCACGTCGATCACAACTGAGGCGCTTTCGTTGTGCTTTAGGACGGCGGGTGACTCCAGGTTTCCGATGTGTACTGCGGGGCCGTCACACAGGCACTACGGTCACGATGCTTTCGAGCCCCTTGAAGTCGGCGTCGTTGCGCGTGTAGAGCGGCAGCCCTCGGGTGGAAGCCACTGCAGCGACCATCAGATCCATCCTGCGAGGACGAGGGTCGCGGTCGGCGGCGATGGTGAGGGCCACCAGGGTTCCGTAGCGGGCGGCGGCGTCGCCGTCGAAGGGCAGCGGTTCGAAGTCGGCGACGGCCGCTCCCAGCTTTTCCATGCGTGCGGCTCTGACCCTGGCGTCTTTGGCCATGGCGACGCCCTGGTGGAGTTCCGCGAGAGTGATCGCGGTGATCTCGGGGATGGCCGGCAGCCGTGCCGGATCGATCAGATCCAGATCGATGTACGTGCAGGTGTCGAGCACTCCCGACCTGTCACGGTCAGGCATGGATGCGCTCCCAGGGATCGTCGTCGTCGCCGACACGATCTTCTGTGCCGAAGAACTCGTCGGCTTCTCGGCGCATGAGTTCGTGGTTCACACGCGGTAGCCGACGGTGGCGAGCGACCAGTTCTTCCGCGGTCAAACGCCGCCGGCGGGTCAGAGGTCGCAGCTCGGCGACCTCGATGCCGTTGCGCGTGATGTGGTAGACCTCACCCGTCTCCACCGCATCCATGACTGCTGCGGAGTTGTTGCGAAACTCACGTTGAGTGATCGTCTTCATACATCCAATGTAGCTCCTTGTGTCTCATCGTGCTACATGAGGAAGAGTGACCTCTTCCCGATGACTCCGAGGCGTCGACCGCGACCCTGACGGCGACGTCCACCACCGTGGCCATACGCCGGGCACCGTCGGGGGGACCGGGAGCCAGCGCAGTAGCCGCCTCATCGACAGCGTCCGCCATCCGGTCACGATCGCCACGCACAGGCGGATGAGCCAGTACAGGACGAGCGGTCCCCAGACGAAGGCCCCGAAGACTCCTCCTCCGGCGTACGGGAAGGGCACGCTGGACCACCACAGACTGATGAACGCCGCGATCGCCACCGCGGTGAGGAAGCGCCACCCGGGTGGGCTCTCGATCACCATGGCGTCACCCTGATGTCGATCTCCCGTCGTCGACGCGTCGTCACGATTCGCCTGTGGGTGCGCACGGAGGCGCGGGGAGGCGCGCGGAGGTCGAGAGGGAGATTCACGCAGATGCGCCGGAGGTCGTGGAAGCGGACAAAGCTGCGTATCCTTCGCCCGTGAGGCTGCGGTTCGAGATACGCCGGTCCGACTCGCCGTGGATCGACAGCGTGTGGACATGCACGAGCGAGCAGGTCACCACGATGACGTCCGTCGCGGGGGCGCGTTGGGGCCTGGTGTTCTGGGAGCAGGCCGGCCGGGCGCACACGAGCATCACCGGTCCCGAGACCCGGACCGGCACGGCGCCGGTGCCGGAGGGCGCGACCTTCACCGGCATCGAGTTCGCCGTGGGCACCTCGTTGCGGGGCATGCCCGCGTCGGCGCTGGTCGACGGCGGCGTCGTGCTCCCCGACACCACGCGCCGGACGTTCCGGCTGGACGGCGCGCGCTGGGAGACGCCCGGCCCCGATGACGTCGAGGCCCTGGTCGACGGTCTCGTCCGGGCCGGGACCCTGGTCCGTGACCCGCTCGTCAACGACGTGCTGCGGGGTCACCGCCCGGCGGTCTCGGGGCGTACCGTCGAACGCCGGTTCCGCGCCGCGACCGGACTGACGCGGGGCGCGGTCCGGCAGATCGAGCGGGCCCGCACGGCGGCGGAGCTGCTGGCCGCCGGTGGTCCGGCCGCCGACGTCGTCGCCAAGCTCGGCTACTTCGACGAGCCGCACCTGGCCCGGGCTCTGCGTTCCTACGTCGGACGCACCGTCGGGCAGTTGCGCGAGGGCGCCGGTGGCGCGATCGCCCTCGACCTGGATCAGCGCCTGACGTCGTAGACCAGCTTCAGGATCCCGTTCGAGTAGCTCTCCGACTCCCGCAGCGTCAGCATGTGCTTGTCCCGGTCGGCCCGGCCGAACAGGCTCTTCCCGGCGCCGAGCAGCACGGGGAAGACGAGCAGGTTGTACCGGTCGATCAGGTCCGCGTCCGCCAGCCGCCGGGCCAGCTCCGCGCTCCCGTGGATGAAGATCGCGCCGCCCTCGCCCTCCTTGAGCGCGGCGACGTCCTCGGTCGAGCGCAGGATCGTCGTCGGCCCCCACCCGTCGACGAGGGCGTCGTCGGACAGCGTGGTCGACACCACGTACTTGGGCAGTTCCTTGTAGTCGGCGTGGTCCTCCGAGCCGGGCCAGACCGGCGCGAACAGCTCGTAGCTGCGGCGGCCGAACATCAGCGCCGTCGTGTCGGCGAGTTCCTCGCCCTTCAGCGACCATGCCTCCGGGACGAACTCGAGGTCCTTGACCACCCAGCCGCCGCTGCGGTGCTCTTCTTCCGGCCCGCCGCCGGGCGAGTCCACGACGCCGTCCAGCGACATGAAACCGGTGTAGACCAGGTCACGCATTGTGCTGTCTCCTCATGCTCGGGCGAGCTGCCGGGTCCACGCTAGATCTCGGCCGCGGCGGCCGTCTTGGACGGAAACGACAGCGGGTCCGGAACGTGTGCCGGAACACCGCCGCAGTGATCGCCGACGGCTGCGATCAGGTCACGAAGGCGGCCAGGCGGCCTCGGGCTGACTACCCTCACCGGCATGATGCTTGCCTCGATTCCCAGCCCTCCTCAGGGGGTCTGGCATCTCGGATTCGTCCCGATCCGGGCGTACGCGTTGTGCTTCATCCTCGGGATCGGCTTCGGCATCTGGCTCAGCGAGCGCCGCTGGCGCGCCCGCGGCGGTGAGAAGGGCGCGATCGGCGACATCGCGGTCCCCGGGGTGATCTTCGGTTTGATCGGCGCCCGCGTCTACCACGTCATCACCGACTGGCAGACCTACTTCGGGCCGCGCGCGATCAAGGAGCCCTACCGGGCGCTGTTCATCTGGGAGGGCGGGCTCAGCATCTGGGGCGCGGTCGCCCTGGGAGGTGTGGGCGTGTGGCTGGCCTGTCGTCGCCGGGGGCTGTCCCTGGGAGCCGTGGCCGACACGGTCGCGCCCGGCATCGCGTTCGGGCAGGCGATCGCCCGCTGGGGCAACTGGTTCAACCAGGAGCTGTACGGCGGTCCGACCACGTTGCCGTGGGGCCTGGAGATCGACCAGGCGCACGGCGGCGAACCGGGTGTGCTCTACCACCCGACGTTCCTGTACGAGTCGCTGTGGGACGCGGCGCTCGGTTTCGGGCTGATCCTGGCCGGCAGGCGGTTCGCGCTGCATCACGGCCGGCTGTTCGCCGTCTACGTCGCCGGTTACACGTTCGGGCGGTTCTGGATCGAGGGGCTGCGGATCGACCCGGTGGGCGGCGTGGACCACGCGGTGACGCTCCTGGGACTGCGGATCAACCAGTGGACCTCGATCGTGCTGTTCGCCGGCGCGCTGGTCCACCTCTGGGTGACCCGCGACAGGGACACCGAACAGGTCGCGGTACCGGTCTCGCGACACGAGTCCTCGCGACAGGAGTCCTCACAGCACCCGGTTTCGCAAGAAGAGGTCTCGCGACATGAGGTCTCGCGACGCGAGGCGCCGTACGAGGATAACGACCGATGATCACCCGGGGCTTCTCCGGTCCCCGCGGACCCGGCCGGCGTTCCGTCCCCGGCCCGCCACCGTTTCGCGGCGTGGCGACGATACGTGAGGCGAGCAGGCCGGGGGAGGGTACATGAGGCGATCAGGCCGGGGGAGCCACGGGAGGCGTCAGGCTTTCCGATGTCTGTCCCGGACCTCGGGGAGGCGCTCGAAGCCGGCCGACACGTAGGTGGCGACCGCGCCGACGTTGGCGCTCGGGGTGCAGACGACCGCGCTCGGCGAGCCCATCTCCCGGAGCGCGGCCGCCGCGGCGAGGGTGATCGCCGTGCCGTGGCCGCGACCGCGGTGCTCCCGGTGCACGCCCATCGGCTCCAGCAAACCGGGCTTACCCGGACCGGCCGACCACACGGTCACCGCCGCCACCGCGTTCCCCCGGTCGTCGTGGGCGACCAGGCACCGGGCGCCGGCGTACGGCGGTCCGGCCGCCATCGCGTGCCAGTGGTCGTCCGTGAACGTCGACCCGTCGAACGACGCCCGCTGTACGGTGGCCCGCACATCCGCCCGCTCCGGCCCGATCACCTCGATCCGCACGCCCGGGTCCTCCACCGGATCGGTGAGGTCGCGGCGCAGCGGCGTCCACGGCTCGTCGAGGTCCCATCCGCGCTCGGCCAGCAGGTCCTGGACCAGCGCGCGCATGGGCGCTTCGATGTTCGCCTTCCCCTCGGGCAGCACGCCGCGCTCCGGCTCGGTCACGTCCTCGGCCAGCCGCCGCGCCAGCTCCTCGTCCCGCTGGGCGTCCGGCGCGATCGCCAGCCGCAGCAGTCCGGGACCGTCCAGCAGCCCGGCGGCGAGGATCCGGCCGTCCCGGCTCCACGTCCGGACCGCCGCGGCCGTCGTCTCCGCGCCGAACCGCCAGAACCAGCCCAGATCCCCCGGATGCAGTTGAAGCGGTGCCTCGTGGTGCTGCCACTCCCGCAGCGCGTCCACGACCTCGCTCAGCCCGTCGACTCCCGGCTCACCCGGCACGATCGTCATGACCCCGATCACACCTCACCGCACCGGTGTTCCGCACCTGGTTTTCGGCAGGTGTGACGGGCCGGAGCCGGGGACGCGATGACGGCACCGGGTGAGAGCGGGCCGGAGCGTCAGGGACGCGGTGACGGCGAAGGAGAGAGCGGGCCGCGTCAGGAACGTGGTGACGGCGCCGGGGAGGGGGCGGCCGGCGAGCCCGGTCCGGCCGTCGGCCGCGCGCCGCCGCCCCGGCCCGACGGCCCGCAGAACGTCCTGACGGCGAGCCCCATGACCTCCTCCGTGGTCGGGTTGCGGGTCGAGGGGTTGATCGACAGGGTCAGCGACGTGCCGGAGTCCGATCGGAACGTGAACGTGAGGTAGCCGATCAGCTCGCCGCTGTGCCCCCACACCGTGCCGCACGGCAGCCGGTAGGCCTGCAGCCCGAGCCCGTAGCCGAATCCGGCCCCCGTCTCGACGGTCGTGCGCATCGCCTTCAGGGACGCCTCGCTGATCAGCCTGCCGCCGAGCAGCGCCGACATGAACCGCTCCAGGTCCGCGGCGGTCGAGATCATCTCTCCGGCGGCCCAGTCCAGCGAGGGGTTCATCCGCGTCGCGTCCACCAGGCCGGGAAGCGGCTCGTACCCCTTGGCGTGCGGTGACGGCAGCCCCGCCCGGTCACCCGGCACCAGCGTGTGGCGCAGCCCCAGCGGGCGCAGGACGCGGCGCGTGACCTCCTCGCCGTACGGGCGGCCGGTCACCTTCTCCACCAGCAGCCCGAGCACCACGTAGCCGGTGTTGGAGTAGTGCCACTTCCCGTCGTCGGGGAGCTTCTTCGCGAAGGCGACCTTGAGCAGTTCTCGCGGCCGGTAGGAGCGGAACCGGGCGTCTCCGCGCCAGCGGTTGGTGGAGTATCCGGGTTCGCTCATGTAGTCGTACAGGTGGCCGGTGTGGTTGAGGAGCTGACGGACGGTGATCTGCTCGCCGTCCGGCACCAGGCCGGGCAGGTACTCGTCGACGGGGTCGTCGAGCCGCACCTTGCCCTCGTCCACGAGCTGGAGCACCACCGTCGCGACGAAGGTCTTGGTGACGCTGCCGATCCGGAAATGGCCGCCGGGTGACGGCCGCCCTCCACGCTCGATGTCGCGCACCCCCGCGGCGCCCGTCCAGGTGCGGTGGCCGTCGGAGACCCGCGCCAGGGCGGCCGTCGCCCCGCCGCCCGCCACGATCCTCTCCAGGCCGGAGCGTATGTCCACGGACCGGCCGCCCCCCGCGACGGCCGCGGCCTGGCCGCCCGTCGCGACGGCCGCCGCCACCAGCACGTTCGTCATCGTCTTCATCATGTGCCCGACGCTACGGAGATCGGTTTCACGCTGGAATGCGGTGCGCCGCCCACTCCACCTGTGGGAAACCACAACCGCTCAGGGACCCGGAAGCGCGGTACGGCCAGGCGGGGAGCCTCGGCCGCTCAGGTGCCCAGGTAGCGCAGCACGGCCAGGACGCGGCGGCTGTAGCCGGTGGTGTGCGACAGTTCCAGCTTGTCGAACAGGGCGTTGACGTGCTTCTCCACCGCGCTCTGCGACACGTGCAGGGACTGGGCGATCGAGGCGTTGGTCATGCCCTGGGCCATGAGCTCCAGCACCTGGCGCTCGCGGGCGGTGAGCGTGGCCAGCGGGTCGGCGTGGGTGGTGCGGGCGAGCAACTGGCGCACCACCTCCGGGTCGAACGCCGTCCCGCCCGCGCCCACCCGCGCAAGGGCGTCCAGGAAGTCGCCGACCTGGGCCACGCGGTCCTTGAGGAGGTAGCCGACGCCGTCGATGCTGCCGCTCATCAGCTCGGCGGCGTACCTCTTCTCGACGTACTGCGACAGCACCAGGACCTTGACCTGCGGCCATCGCCGCCGGATCTCCAGCGCGGCGCGCAGACCCTCGTCGGTGTGGGTGGGCGGCATCCGCACGTCGGCCACCACCGCGTCGGGCCGCTCACCGTCCACCGCCGCCAGAAGCGCGCCGGCGTCGCCCACCGCGGCCAGGACGTCGTGGCCCTCCTCCTTCAGCAGCCGCACCAGGCCCTCACGCAGCAACGCCGAGTCCTCGGCCAGCATCACACGCACGGCGGCTCCCCTTCGATCACGGCCGGCCCACCGGGCGGGCCGGCCACGGTGAACCGGCCGTCCGGTACGGCCATCCGCCGCGCCGGGCCGGTCGGACCGCCGGCGGTTCCCCCCATACCGTCATCCTCCGTTCGCATGATGACCATCGTGCCTTCCAAGCGCACCTCAACGGGACCGGTGCGGCCCCTGCCGGGGTCAGATCCGGGAGCCCGCGCGCGAACCGTAGGCCGGACCGAACACGACCAGCAGTGCCAGATCCTCGGCGATGTCCGCGAAGCGGTGCTCCTCGCCCGCCGGGACGAAGATCACGGCGCCGGGGCCGACCTCCGCCTCACCGTCCGGCGTCACGATCCGGGCCCGCCCCGCCGTCACCACGTAGATCTCGTCCTCGGTGTGTGGGCTCTGAGTGTCGGTCCCGCCCGCCGGGATGCAGTACGTTCCGACGGACAGGTCCGGCACCCTGAGGTGCTCGATCCAGTCGTTGGCGGCCCCGGCGGCCGGTCGCGCCCATTCACCCGCACTCTTGATGATCTGCATGATCCGGACCTTAGCGGCGGCGGGTCCTGGACAGACCGGGCGGCGGCAGATGGTGTCGAAACCGGAGTCCGCGTGCGATACGGCGAGTTCGTGATGCCGGGCGGGCCTCACCGAAGGTTCCCCTGGATGGGATCTTCCTCACTATTGTGATCTACATCTGGTCGAGGGAGGGGCGGGCGATGGCGGCGGACGGGGCGGGGGCGTCTCTGGGCAGCCGGTACGTGCTCCTGGACGAGATCGGCGCCGGCGGGATGGGGAGCGTCTGGCGGGCGCGGCACCGGGACACCGGTGAGATCGTCGCGGTGAAGCTGCTGCGCGACGGTCTCGCCGGAGACGAGGACCTGGTCCTGCGGTTCGTACAGGAACGCAACGTGATGCGGAGCCTGCGCCACCCCAACATCGTCACGCTTCGCGACTTCGTCATCGAGGGTGAGCGCCTCGCCCTGGTGATGGACCTCGTCGAGGGCGGGGACCTCCGCGCACTGCTCCGGCGGCGCGGCACGCTGCCCCCGGCGGAGGCGGCCGGGCTGATGGTCCAGGTCGCCGAGGCGCTGGCGGCGGCGCACGCGCCGGGCATCGTGCACCGCGACGTCAAGCCGGGCAACATCCTGCTCGACGGGGCCACCGGGTGGGCACGGCTGACGGACTTCGGCGTGGCCCGCATCGTCCACGGCCCCGGCCTCACCCGGACCAGCTCGATCATCGGCACGCCGACCTATCTGTCGCCCGAGGTGGCCGACGGCGGGGCCGCCACCCCGGCGGTGGACGTCTACGCCGCCGGGCTGATCCTGTACGAGCTGCTCGCCGGCCGTCCGCCGTTCGTCGGCGAGCACCCGATGGCCCTGCTCCGGCTGCACGCGACGGCCGCGCCCCGGAGGCTGCCGGGGATGCCGGACGCACTGTGGCGGATCATCTCGGACTGCGCCGCGAAGGACCCGGCGGGACGTCCGCACGCGGGGGAGGTGGCCGCGGCACTGCGCGGGGCCGTTCCGTCGCTGGCCGGGTTGCCCGCGCTGCCCCCGGTGACCAGGGAGGACGCCCCGGCCGTCACCTCCGAGCCGCTGTCCGGGAACACCTCCCGTCCGGACCCGGCCGCCCACGGGACCGTGCCCTCTCCGGGGCGCGCGCTCCACGCGGGGCCGGTCGCGGGCGGTGCCGTGCCCCCTCCTGGGCACGCGTTCCACGGAGGGCCGGCCGCTCACGGAACCGTGCCTCCGGGGAACGCCGGCGGAGGCCGCGGGGCCCGGACACCGGAGCGGCGCGGGCCGTTCCGGAGGCCGGCCGTCCTCGTGGCCGCCGGCGCGGCGCTGGCGCTCACCGCCGCCGCGGTGGCCTTCGCGGCGCCGTGGCGGGCTGCGGACCTCCAGATGGCCGGGGGCCGGGCCGCGGCGGAGGTGAAACCGACCGGTGGACCGGCCGTCGGGCCGGCCGATGAGCCGACCGGGGACCCCGCGATCGCGACCGCCACCCCGGAGGCCCCGAAGGACCCGAAGAAGCGACCGGCGCGCAGCCGTACCACGGAGGCGGCCGTCCCCACGCGGCCCGCGCGGCCGGGCCCGGAGAAGCCCGCCGCGCGCCGTACCCCGACGTCGAAGCCCCGCACCGCCGTGCCGGAGCGGTCGAAGAGCGCGACCGAACCGGAGCCGGCCGGCAAGCGTACGGCGGAGCCCCCGCGTCAGGTCGCGGAACCGGTCTGGCGCTGCCGCCCGTGGATCTCCGCCGGCGCGGGCACCGGCGTGGAGGCGTCGCCCTGCATGGCCATGGTGGGCGATGTCTTCCAGCTCATGGGACGGATCAGGGGGTCGAGCTCGGTCCGTTCGGACGTCCACGTCCAGCTGTACGACACCGACAACGAGACCAACGTCTCCCAGCCCTTCGTCTGCGCGGGCGTCGCCCCGCCGAGCGACGGCGCGACCGTCACCTGCGGCCCGTTCACCGCGACGGCTCCGCGCGCCGGCACCAAGCACGACGTCCGCCAGCGGTGGAGACCGACGGGTACGGCCTCCTACCGTGGCGGCGTGGAAAGCCCCTGGACCCTCTGGTGATCCGGGGGGAGCCCGCGCCGGTCTCGCGGGGACGCCGCGCGGAGCCCTGTGCCCCGTGGTGCCCGGGAGCGGGCCGGCGTGGCCGGACGGGCCGGTGCGGCGTGGCCGTACGGGGGCGGGCGGGTCAGTGTGACGGGGTCAGGGCGCGGAGTCGTTCGTCCAGTTCGGCGCGGTAGAAGTCGATGAAGCCGTCGGGGTCGGGCCCGGCGTTCTGCATCACCAGGTGGTCGAAGCCGGCGTCGACGAACCCCTGCGCCTTCTCGGCGTACCGCGCCGGGTCCGGTCCGCAGGCGAACTGCGCGCGGATGTCGTCCTCTCGGACGGTGGCGCTCGCGGCCTCGAAGTTGACCGGGTTGGGCAGCTCGCTCATGACCTTCCAGCCGGTCACCGCCCATCGGGACGTCTCCAGGGCCGCCCGGACCGCCTCCCCCTCGTCCGGCGCCCACGCCACCGGCACCTCGGCGTAAAGGGGACCGTCGCCGCCGGCCTCGCGGTAGTGCCGGACGAGCTCGGGCTTGTCCTCGGTGGCGAACAGCCCGTCCCCCAGTTCGGCGGCGATGCGGGAGGCGTGCGGGCCGCCGGACGCCACGATGATCAGCGGGGCCTTCTCGGGCAGGTCGAACACCCGGGCGTCCTCCAGCCGGAGGTACTCGCCCTCGTAGGACCGGTATCCGCCCTGCCACAGCAGCCGGATGATCTCCAGGGCCTCGCGGAGCATCTCGTGGCGCACCCGTACGGTGTCGGGGAAGCCGAGGCCGACGACGTGCTCGTTGAGCCGCTCCCCGGACCCGATGCCCAGGGTGAAGCGCCCGCCGGACACCAGGGCCGTCGTCGCGGCGGCCTGGGCGATGATCGCCGGGTGGTAGCGGACGGTCGGGCAGGTCACGCCGGTCGCCAGCCCGATGCGCTCGGTCCTCGCCGCGATGGCGCCCAGCACCGTCCAGACGAACGGCGAGTGCCCCTGGACGTTCAGCCAGGGGTGGAAGTGGTCGCTCATCTCCACGAAGTCGAACCCGGCCTCCTCGGCGCGTACGGCCTGCCGGATGAGGTCGTCCGGGCCGAACGCCTCGGCCGCGAGCTTGTAACCGATCTTCACTGGTGCCCCCGCCCCGAGGCTCGCCCGCGTCCGGCGGAGAGGCGGAGAGCGTGCGAGCCGATTGTTGCCTGATCCTGTTTTCGCAGGTTAGGCCGTGGGAAACGGTGAGGCGCGGTTCTCCGGCGGTGTGTCGTTCCGCCGTCTTCACCCTGGACCGGCGGACCGGTCAGGACTCCCGGTAGTAGGGGTCGGCGACCTCGCCCTCGCCCCGTTCCGCCGAGAAGGAGTAGACCTCGCGGCCCTGGACGAACACCCGCAGCGCGCGGCTCATGACGTCGAGCGGGTCGCCCGACCAGATGACCACGTCACCGTCCAGCCCCGGCCGGAGCGCGCCGACCCGGTCGTCCAGACCCATGATCCGCGCGGGGTTCAGCGTGATCGAGCGCAGCGCGGTCTCGCGGTCCAGGCCCTCCTTGATCGCCAGCGTCGCCTGGTGCACGAGGAAGTGGATCGGCACCACCGGGTGGTCGGTGGTGATCGCCAGCTCGACGCCGGCCCTGGCCAGGATGCCGGGGTTGCGCAGCGACCGCTGCCGCAGCTCCACCTTCGACCTGCTGGTGAAGAGCGGGCCGATGATCACCGGCGCCTCCCGCTCCGCGATCAGGTCGGCGAGCAGGTGCCCCTCGGTGCCGTGGTTGAGGATCACGCGGTAGCCGAACTCGTCGGCCAGCCGCAGGGCGGTGGCGATGTCGTCGGCCCGGTGGGTGTGCTGGCACCAGGGCAGCTCGCCGTCGAGCACCCGGACGAGGACCTCCAGCGTGCCGTCCCGGTCGAACGGCCTGCCCTCGGCTGCGGCGTGCTCCCGCCGGGCCCGGTAGTCCTGCGCCCTGGTGAACGCGTCGCGGATGACCGCGGCCACGCCCTGCCGGGTGGAGGGCAGCTTCTTCTGGTCGCCGTAGACGCGCTTGGGGTTCTCGCCCAGGGCGCTCTTCACGCTCACCGGCTGGCGGACGAGCATCTCGTCGACCGTACGGCCCCAGCACTTGACCGCGACCGTCTGCCCGCCGATGGGGTTGCCGGAGCCGGGCTTGATCACGGCGGTGGTGACGCCCCCGGACAGCGCGTCGGCGAAGCCCAGGTCGGCGGGGTTGATCGCGTCGAGGGCGCGCATCCGGGCGCCGACGGGGTCGGTCATCTCGTTGGTGTCCTGGCCGGCCCAGCCCTCGGCCTCCTCGTGGACGCCGAGGTGGGCGTGCGCCTCGACGAAGCCGGGCAGCACCCACGAGCCGCCCGCGTCGACGGTCGTGACGCCTTCGGGAACGGCGATCTCGGCCGCGGGCCCGATCGCCGTGATCTTGCCATCTTGGATCAGTACGGTTCCGCCGTCGATCGGCTCCCCGTCAACAGGTACGACATATCCACCGGTAATGGCGACGTTCATGCTTGGCAAACTATCGGTATCCGGTCATATGTCCGCAAGGCCGTCGTATGTCCCGTACGCCACCCGGGAAGCGTGCCTCCCCGCCACCGCGGCCGGATGCACGGCTCTCGCGATCGAGGAAAGAATCCTTCCGCACCTGACCGGCGCCCGTGCGGGGCCCGTCCCGGAGACGGCCGGCCGGCCGATCCGGGAGCCGTCCGGACGGGGGCCGTCGCCTGAGCGGGTCCAGCCGTCCGGGCGGGTCTCACCGTACGGGCGGCCGCCAGTCCGGGGAGCGGCCGAGCATGCCGAGGATCACCTCGAAGCGGGAGGCGTCGGCGGGGACGGCCAGTCCCGGCCGGAACGCCGACCCCGGGGCGAGGCGCCCCTCGCCGTCCGGGACCGCCAGGGCGATCGGCCAGGCGGCCTCCACCAGGTCCGCGTCCGGGGCGAAGGGGAGGTCGAGCGAGCGGGCGACGTCCCAGCCGTGCACGAGGTAGTCGATGAAGTGGAAGCCGATGGCCTGGGGCGCGGGGAACACCGCCTTCGCCCCGAACTCGGCCAGGGCGAAGGCGCGGTCCGGCACGCCGTCCGCGGCGAACGCCGCCGTCACCCGCTCGGCGGCCTCGGCGTAGGCGGAGACCGCGTCGGCCCCGGCCGGACGGACCCGCCACACCTCCGGGTCGGCCCCGCGGCCCTCGGCGGCGGCGGCGAAACCGTGGTGCTGGGCGGTCATGTGGGCGAGCAGGTCCGCCAGCGTCCACCCCTCGCACGGCGTCGGCCGCCCGAGGTCGGCGGCCGACGCCCCGGCGACCACGTCCACGCTCGCCCGGACGGCGCGCCTGTCCGCCTCCCGGATGTCCACGACTTCCCTGATGTCCACGGCGGCTCCTCAGATAAATAAGCAGGTGCTTATCGTCTACGGAAGCTTATTATCTGTCAACCGTATAGTGGAGTGCCGTGACGGACCGTCCCGACCTGGCCGCGATGTTCCTCCCGCTGACCCGGGCGCTGATCGACGCCGAGCGGCCCGTGCTGGCCGAGCACGGCCTGTCGATGTGGGCGTACGGCGTTCTGCTGGCGCTGGAGGGGGAGCCGCTGCGCACCCAGGCCGCGCTCGCGCAGTCCATCGGCGCGGACAAGACGCGCATCATCGGGGTGCTCGACGACCTCCAGCGCAGGGGGCTCATCGAGCGGATCCCCGATCCCGCCGACCGGCGTGCCCGTCTCCTGTCGCTGACCGAGGAGGGCCGCCGGCTGCGCGACTCCGCGCGGGCGGGCATCCGCCACAGGGAGGAGCGCCTGCTGGCGCGCCTCCCCGAGGGCGACCGCGACGGCTTCCTGCGGGCCCTGCGCGCGCTCGCCGCCCTGCCCCCCCACGAGATCACGGACCCCCCTCGTGAGGTCCCCGACCCCGGAAACGGGACGGCGAGCGCGCCGGCGCCCTGAGCGCCCGTGGCAGGCGCGTCAGACGCGCTGCCACAGGGCAGGGACGTTCGGGGGCTCCCACCCGGCGTAGGCCGTGTGCGCCTGGACGCACCGGTAGGTCACGCCGCCGTAGGTGACCTGGTCGCCGGCCCGGTAGCTCGTCCCGGCCTGCCAGGTCCCGCCCCCGTTCGGCGGCGGGGTGGTCGTCGGGGACGGGCTCGGGCCGGGCGCGGTGACGTCGAGCACGAAGTCGAACGTCGCCTCCCTGCCCGACCCGACCGTGCGCACGGTCATGAGCAGCGCCGGATTGTAGATCGTGTCGGTGTTGTTGCGCGGCTCGCCGGGGAAGTAGAGCTGGGTGGTGAGCACCGGCCCGTTCGGGGCCTGGACCTTCACGTGGATGTGCCGGGTCCGGCCGGGGTACAGGCCCGGCACGATCGTGGTGAGCCGGAAGGCGCCCTGCGCGTCGCTGAACTGGTGGCCGCGGAAGGTGTATCCCGTGTTGTCGTAGGCGCCGTTGTTGTCGGCCTGCCAGAAGTCCAGCAGCGCCCCGGCGATCGGCCGGCACGAGCGGCCGAACACGTACCCGCTGACGGTCAGCGGGACGCCCGGCGTGCCGGGCCCGGCCAGCGAGGTCCGCAGCGGCGAGCCGGGCTTGAAGTAGGGGCCCTCGATCTGCTGGATCGTCGGGGCGTCGCCGTCGTCGCAGGCGGGGGTGAGGGGGAGCGGGCCGCCCGTCGCGGCGCTCGCCGGCGTCATGGCCCGGCCGGCCAGCAGCGGGGCGGCCGGGACGGCGACCAGGGCGGCCTTCAGCAGCGTCTTGCGGCTGATGCCTCCGCCTCCGTTCTCCTCGGCGTTCTCGGGTCGGGTGTTCTCGGCGTCCACGGTGGCCTCCTCGGGGGGGTCGGGGAAACATGCCTCGCGTCCGGGCGGGTCCGCGTGCCGCGACGGGCACGCCGTACGGCCCGCCGGACGCGCCCGGCGCCGGAGGCCGCCCGGACCGGCCCGGGTACGACGGGGCCGTACGGTGACCGCGGGCCGGTCCGGACCCGGCGCTCCGGGTCGCCCCCCAAGCTGTCATCGACGCGGGGGCCGGAGAACCCCACGATTTTGCATAACGTCGCCATATGCGGCCCTGCGGCGAGGGCGCCCGCCCGCTCCGCCGTACGGCGCCGCCCGCCGCCCGCTGCCTGGCAGGTCTACGGCGCCGGCCGCGGTCCGGCGGGTCGTGAGCGGTGGCCGATCCGTCCGCGCGGGGGTTTCGCGGCGGTCCGCCGTACCTCTCCGTCTCGCATGATCCCGTCCGCCCGTGCGAAGATTCCGCATCTTTGAGTTCTTTCGTGCTCGGTGTTCGTTTCCGGAACGGCTGGGAACGCTAGCCGGACGACGAGAGGAGACCGAGGTGGAATACAAGGAGTTCGTCCAGGCGGTCGCCGACCGCACGGTCCTGACGCGTGAGGAGGCGGCGGACCTCACCCGGGCGGTGCTGCGGACGCTCGGCGCGCGGCTGAGCTCCGGGGAGGCGCGCTACCTCGCCGAACGGCTGCCCGACTCCCTCGCGGAACTCGTCCCGGCGGAGGGCAGGAGCGAGCAGTTCGGGCTCGACGACTTCATCACGCGGGTGGCCCGGCACGCCGGCCTGAACACCGAGGCGGCCACCGAGGGAGTCCAGGCCGTCCTGACTGTCCTCCGCGAGACCGCCGGCGACGAGGTCTTCGGTCACGTCGCCTCACAGCTCCCGGGCGGCTTCGAGAGGCTGGCCGGTTCCACCACCTGACGGCCCGCGTTCACGGCCCGCGGATGGGCGCCCGCCTGTCCCGGCTACGGCCCGCGGACGGGCGTCCACCTTCCCTACCTGCGGTTTCATGCCTAAAGTAGTGATATCGGCGTTCGTGATCAGCCGCTCCACGAGTCTCCGGGAAGCGGGGGCATCCATGACGACCAACCCGCCGCTGGGCGCCGGGCTCCACGAGTTCTCGCCCTTCCCGCCCATCGCGGACTACGCCTTCCTGTCCGACTGCGAGTCCACCGCGCTGGTGGCGCCGAGCGGGAACGTCGAGTGGCTGTGCCTGCCGAGGATGGACTCGCCCAGCGTGTTCGCCGCCATGCTGGACCGGGACGCCGGGGGGTTCCGGATCGGCCCGGCCGACCTCAGGGTGCCCTCCGCGCGCCGGTACCTCCCCGGCACGATGGTGCTGGAGACGAGCTGGGGCTCGCCGAGCGGCTGGATCGTGGTGCGCGACGCGCTGCTCATGGGTCCGTGGCACCACGAGGACGAACTTTCGCACACCCACCGCAGGGCCCCGACCGACTACGACGCCGCCCACGTGCTGGTGCGCACGGTGCGCTGCGTCAGCGGGGAGATGCAGGTCGTCCTCGACTGCGAGCCGGTGTTCGACTACGGCCGCAGGCCGGTCCGATGGGACTACACCGGCCAGAGCTACCACCAGGGCGTCGCCCGCGCCGACGGGACCGATCTGGAGCTCACGCTGACCACGGACATGCGCCTGGGGTTCGAGAAGGCGCGGGCCAAGGCGCGGACCCTGCTCCGGGAGGGCGAGACGCGGTTCTGCGCGCTCTCCTGGACCGCCCACGAGCCGCCCCGCACCTTCGAGGACGCGTACGGCAGGCTCGTGTGGACGGCCCACCACTGGCAGCACTGGCTCGCCAGGGGCGACTTCCCCGACCATCCCTGGCGCGGGTTCCTGGAACGCAGCGCCCTCACCCTCAAGGGGCTGACCTTCGCCCCGTCCGGCGCGCTGGTCGCGGCGGCGACGACGTCCCTGCCCGAGACCCCGGGCGGGGAGCGCAACTGGGACTACCGCTACACCTGGATCCGCGACTCCACCTTCGCGCTCTGGGGCCTGTACACCCTCGGGTTCGACTGGGAGGCCGAGGACTTCTTCGCCTTCATCGCCGACGTCGCCGAGCGCGACAAGGAGCTCCAGGTGATGTACGGCGTCGACGGGGAGCGCGACCTGTCAGAGCACGTCATCGAGCGGCTGAGCGGCTACGAGGGGGCCAGGCCGGTCCGGGTGGGCAACGCCGCCTACAAGCACCGCCAGAACGACGTCTGGGGCGCCGTCCTGGAGTCCTTCTACATCCACACCCGCTCCCGGGACCACCTCGACGAGCGGATCTGGCCGGTCCTGAAACGTCAGGTGCAGTCGGCCATCAAGTACTGGCGGGAGCCCGACCGCGGCATCTGGGAGGTGCGCGGCGAGTGCCGGCACTTCACCTCCTCCAAGGTCATGTGCTGGGTGGCGGTGGACCGGGGCGCGCGGCTCGCCCGGCTCCGCGACGACCCGAAGCTGGCGGAGGAGTGGCGGGCGGTGGCCGACGAGATCCACGAGGACGTGTGCACCTACGGCGTCAGCGAGCGGGGGACCTTCCGGCAGCACTACGGCACCGACGAGCTGGACGCGTCGCTGCTGCTCATCCCGCTCCTGCGGTTCCTGCCGCCGACCGACCCCCGGGTGCGCGCCACGGTGCTGGCCATCGCCGACGACCTGACCGTCGACGACCTCGTGCTGCGCTACGACCCCAAGGAGACCGACGACGGCATGGCCGCGGAGGAGGGGGCCTTCACGATCTGCTCGTTCTGGCTGGTGTCGGCGCTGGTGGAGATCGGGGAGTACACCCGGGCCCGCAAGCTCTGCGAGAAGGTGCTGTCCTTCGCCAGCCCGCTGGGCCTCTACGCCGAGGAGATCGACCCCTACAGCGGGCGCCACCTGGGGAACTATCCCCAGGCGTTCACCCACCTCGCGCTGATCAACGCGGTCATCCACATCATCCGGGCCGAACGGCGGCACGTCACCGAGAAGATGTGGCAGACCTCCGAGACGGAACCACTATGACCGTGCACGGCGCCTCGCGCAGCAGCGCCTGGCAGACCAGGCCGAGGGGCAGTTCCACCGGGTCGTCGTCCCCGTAGTCGCCGATCACCACCAGGCCGGCGTCCTCGGCCGCCCGGCGCAGCAGCCGCGTGTGGGGGCGGGAGTCCATGACGGTCTCGACCTCGACCCCGGGATGCTTCTCCTCCCACACCGAGATGTCGCAGTAGAAGCGCTTGGCGAACGGTTTGGGGTCGTCGGTGCCCGCGGGGCACAGGCAGAACGCGGACAGGGGAACGCGCCTGATCCGGGCCTCCTCGAACGCGACCTTCAGCTCGCCCCGCTCCATGCGGGTGCTCTCCACGCCCACCACCACGCGGCGCTCGCGCGACCGTGGGAGGTTTTTGACGACGGCCACCGGGCAGTAGGCGTGCGCGGCGAGCTGCGAGGCGGTCGAGCCGACGCGCAGCTCCTCGAACCCGCCCGCTCCGCGCTGGCCGACCACCACCAGGTCGGCGGCCGCGGACTCGGCCAGCAGGATGGCGGTCGGCGAGCCCGTGTCGAGGCGGCCCCTGACGTCCAGCCTCGGCGCCAGCCCCCGGGCGAGGTCGACTCCCCGGTCGAGGACGTATCGGCCCATGTGCGCCAGGACGTCCATCGTCGCGGGATCGATGAAGTTCACGGGGTACGGCTGCCGCCAGACGTGGCAGACGCACAGCGGGACGAACCGCATCCGCGCCTCCTCGACGGCCCAGCGCACCGCCTGCTCGCTCGCCTCCGAGCCGTCGTATCCGACGACGATCAGACCTTCGTCACGTGTCTGCATGGCATCCCCCGACCCGCTGTATGCCCCTCACCTCTATGTTTGCCCCGTTTGCCGGTTATAGCGCGTGTCGGGTGAAAGGCGAAGCGGCCGCGGCGGTCGTCCGGCGCGGCGGGTGCGATGGATCGGGGAAAGGGCCGGCCGAGGTGGAGGGGGCCGGCCGGCGGGGAGGGCTGGGTCAGGCGCGCACCATCGTGGCGTGCTCCGCGGGCGAACGCTCCTCCCGGGGACGGCTCTGCGGGGCGGACTCCGGCGTGGCGTCCCCCTCGGCGGAGCCGGGGCGCTGCGGCTGTGCGGCCTGCGCGGGGGCCTGCTCGGCACGTCCCCGCACCGGGTGGGCGGCGTCCGCGGCGGACCGGCAGGAGCAGTATCCGTTCGCCACGATCAGCCGGGCTCGCTGCGAGGTGTAGGCGTGCGCGTCCGCGGCGGGTGGGACGCCGTTGCAGGTGGCGCAGACGACGGGTTGACGATCCATGGGCGGGATTCCTTCCTGAGGGGGCCGCCGGACGATGAAGACCCGGTCGGCTGACTGCTCCTGCCCTGAGGAGAAGGAGTGAATCTCCTTGTCGGGACTTCCATCGTACTTCGTGTCATAGAGCGATCATGCGGATACAAAAAGTGATCTTGTAATCTGCCTCTGCTTTCCCGGAAGCCCGGTTCCGTCACTATAGGATTCCCCCGTGCCATAAGTCGAACTAGAGTTCGGCCCCGCCGAAGGCCCGCTTCTCGTGGACGTCCGGCGCGACATGCTCGGACCCCCGGACCCGGTGCCCGGGAGGTCTCCACCGCCCTCGCGACGCCGCCGGAGCGGGCCCGGGCGGCCGGGGAGCCCGCCGCGGTCGTC
The DNA here is from genome assembly GCF_040653115.1 of Streptosporangium sp. NPDC048047. NCBI lineage: Bacteria > Bacillati > Actinomycetota > Actinomycetes > Streptosporangiales > Streptosporangiaceae > Streptosporangium > Streptosporangium sp. NPDC048047. The sequence goes on from NZ_JBEZNH010000017.1 coordinate 76,621, forward strand.
TCCCGGAAGCTCGGGGAGGAACTCGCCGCGGCGGGCGTCCGGGTGGCCGGTCCGGACGAGACCGCTATGTCGTGACCTTGTTCCCCGCGGGCCTCCCGGCGCCGCTCTTCGCCGTGTCCTGGGTGATGACGGGCCTCTCCCCTCCGATCGGCCGCCTCCGCAGCAGCGCGTTGGCGGCCACCGCGATGCACACCAGGCCGAGCAGGAAGCCCCAGCTCACATCGGTCAGGTGGTGCATGCCCCGGTACATCCGCGAGTAGGCGATCATCAGGGGGATGCCCAGCCCGACCGCCCACCACAGCACGTTGAGGATCTTGAAGCGGTGGGTGTGCAGGGTCATGATCAGCGCGAGGCCGCAGTAGAAGGCGACGGCCGCGCTGGTGTGGCCCGACGGGAAGCTGGAGGTGGGGGGCGCGGGGTCCAGGTGCTGCACCGTCGGCCGCTTGCGCTGGGCGAAGACGGTCGCCAGCAGGAAGATGGCCGACTGGGAGAAGACGACCAGCGCCAGGAACGCCGACTCGTTCCAGCGCTTGAACACCAGCCGGAAGACGATGACGAGCACCGCGGTGCCGACGATGATCGTCGGCATGTCGGAGAATCCGGTGAAGGTGTCCGTCAGCGAGTTCCAGAAGGCGTTGCGGCCCTTGACCATCGCCGCGTTGACCCCCTCGTCGTTCGCGATGAGGGTGGTGGTCTGCAGGACCTTGGTGATGAGGAGCCCGACGCCGATCGTCAGGGCCGCCATGAGGACCAGTGGCAGCAGGATGAGGCGCGCCACGTTCTTGAAGTCGATCGACGTTTTCGACATGGCGCGCGAGCTACCCTAAATCGTCTCCTCAGAACGTTCCGGCTCGACACCTTCCTTGTGCGGTTCGACCGGCCTGCGGCCTTCCTCGCGCCGCCAGCTCTCGAACCCGGCGACGGTCCCGGCGACCACCACCACGCCGAGGGTCACCCCGGCGGTCACGTCGCTGAGCCAGTGGACCCCGAGCGCCACCCGCGTGTAGGCGACGAAGACGGCGACGGCCGCCGCGACGGTCCACGCGGCCACGCGCGCGCCCGTGCTCCTCAGGTACGGCAGCAGGAGGAGCACGAGGACGCACACCCCCGTGGCGGCCGCCATCGCGTGCCCGGAGGGGAAGGACGCGCCCGGCGCCGTCGCCACCGGGTCGGGCAGGACGGGCCTCGCCCGGTTCACGATCTCCTTGACCGCGAGGTTCAGCAGCCCGCTGACGGTGATCGTGACCACCGCCCACACCGCCAGCCGCCGGGTCCCGCGGTACCAGAGCCACAGGGCCGCCGCCACCACCAGCGCCCGCCACACGTTCGGCCCCAGCACCTCGGTCGCCACGCTCAGGAAGTGCGTGTAGCGAGGTTCGGCGAGGGCGCGGGTGTGCAGGCTCCGCGCCACGCTCTCATCCAGGTCGTTCAGCGGGGTGAAAGAGGAGGCGACGAGCACGAGGAGCAGGATGAACGGCACGGCGAACAGCGCGACGAGGGCCACCGAGAGGGTGAGCCGCGTACCCAGACGGCGGTCCGACGCCTTGCTGTCATGGCGACTGGGCGACTTGAGCATTCATTACGGGTACCCGAGGACACCCGGATATGCGTGGAAGACCGTAAAAGTGAGAGGCCGTGAAGGGGGAGGCCGTGAAAGGGGAGATCGTGAAGGGCCGCCGTCCGCCGGTGATCCGGCCCGTGGCGCCCGGAGACCCCTGTCAGGCGGCGCGGCGGGCCTCGCGCCGGGTGGTCCAGCGCAACACGTCGCAGTGCCGCCGCTCGGCCTCGGCGAGGGCGGCCTCTCCGGCGTGGGAGTCGAGTACGGCGCGCAACCACGGCATCTGCTCGGTGACGTCCCGCCACGCCTGGGCCGGGTCGTTCGCGCCGAGTTCGAGCAGAGCGTCCAGGTGCGCCGCGTAGGCGGTCCACCACTGGCGGCTCAGCTCGGCGAGGAACCCGCCCAGGCCGCCGAACTCCCGCTCGATCTCCGGCTCCCACCACGGCGGCACGGTGGTGGCGCCGGTCTCCTCCAGGTCGCGGAGGATGACACGGGCCAGGGTGCGCCGGCGGTGGACTGCTACGGAACGCGACAGAGTGCTCATATGCCTCACTCTGCCGCCTTCCACTTGCCGATCACTTAAAACCCTGTTGACGGCGATTGCGGAACGTGCCAAGCGGTGTCGGGAGACGTGCCGGATCGTGCCCTGGGACGCGGCGGATCGGCCGCGCCGGGCACCGGACGGTGGCCCGCCGTAGGCGATTGGCCCAAGGCACCCGACGGCACTAGTCTTTGCCGCAGATCATTCCGCCTTGCGTCCGCGGAGCTGCCTCGGCTCGGAGGAAGCTTTTCCCATGGCTCAAGGTGATGGACCATCCCGGCCCGTCGGCTACGACCCGGACCCCCGGCGCGGAGTTCCCCGCGCAGGCGCGCGCGGGTGGCACGTCGACCGGCCGCCGGGAACCCGGCGGCCGGACCGCCCGTGACCGGACCCCCGCATCCGGGTCGCCCCGGTCGCCGGCTCCGGATTCGAACCCGCACCCGGACTCGGACCGACCCGGCTCCCGAGGCCGGACCGGCGGTGAACGGCGGCCCGTGAGATCCCGGGCAGGAGAGCGTCCCATTGGACTCGGGGTGACCGCCCCAAAGGTAATAATCGTTATTTCTCCTATTTCTGGGCAGTCATAACGCTCACGTCAAGTAGGTAGGCCGACGCTGAAAGGCGCCACACATATGACCCATGTCGATCCGGACTCACTGGTCGCGAGTCTCAGACGCCTCCAGACGGCCTCGTCCGCCCAGGGGAAGGGCATCATCCACCAGCTGGAGCGGGCCGTGGACGTCGTGGACACCCTCTTCGGCTACTCGGGCGCCGGCCTGATGTTCGCCGAGGAGGGCGGCAAACTGCGCTACCTGGTCGCCACCGACGACCGGGGACGCAGCCTCGAAGGCGCGCAGCTCCACCTCGGGCAGGGCCCGTGCGTGTCCGCCTACGCGGAGGACACCGCGGTCACCTCGACCGACGTCCGTTCGGACCGGCGCTGGCCGAAGCTCGCCGACCTGCTCCACCCGGAGGTGCGGGCGGTCGCCGGGGTCCCGGTGCGGCTCGGCGGCGACCCCGTGGGCACCCTGAACGTCTACCAGGCCGGACCGTACGAGTGGGACGAATCGGATGTCCAGGCCCTCTACGCCTACGCCGACGTGATCGAGCAGCTTCTCAGCGCCGCGATGGCCGCCGAGGAGAAGAGCGCCCTGGCCGAGCAGCTCCAGTACGCCCTGGACTACCGGGTCGTCATCGAGCGGGCCATCGGCTACCTGATGGGGAAGCACGACCTCACCGCGGCCCAGGCGTTCACCGGCCTGCGCAAGCGGGCCAGGGACAGCCGCCGCCGGGTGGCCGACCTCGCGGCCGAGGTGCTGGGCGAGGAGGCGGGCGAGCCGAGGTGAACGGGTGGCCCGCGGCGAGCCGTACCGCTCGCCGGGGGCACTAATCTGATCGGTGATGTATCGATTCGTGTTCACGCAGGTCCTCAGCCGCTTCGACCCGGAGGATGTGCACCATCTGACGGTCCGCGCGCTCCACCTCCTGTCGGCGACGCCCGTGGCCAAGCGGCTCGTCCACCGGCGGCTCGCCCCCCGCGACCCCGCCCTGCGCGTACGGGCGTTCGGCGTGCACTTCCCCGGGCCGTTCGGGCTGGCGGCGGGCTTCGACAAGGACGCCGGGTGCGTGGAGGCCATGTCCGCGCTCGGCTTCGGTCACGTCGAAGTGGGCACGATCACCGCGCACGCCCAGCCGGGCAACGCCAGGCCCCGCCTGTTCCGCGTCCCCCGGGCCCGGGGCATCGTCAACCGGATGGGTTTCAACAACGCCGGGGCGGACGCGGCGGCCCGGGCGCTGAGCCGGCCCCGGGGGGTCCCGGCCGTCGTGGGCGTCAACATCGGCAAGACCAAGGTCGTGCCCGAGTCCGAGGCCGTCCAGGACTACGTCACCGGCGCCCGGGAGCTCGCCCCGCTGGCCGACTACCTCGTCGTCAACGTCAGCTCCCCGAACACCCCCGGCCTGCGCAGCCTCCAGGCCGTCGAGCTCCTGCGCCCGCTGCTCGCGGCGGTCAAGGAGGTGGCCGACGCCACCCCCCGCCGCACCCCGTTGCTGGTCAAGATCGCTCCGGACCTGACCGACGACGAGATCGACGCGATCGCCGACCTCGCCCTCGACCTCGGCCTCGACGGCATCATCGCCACCAACACCACGATCCGCCGCGACCTGGACGCCGGGCGTAACGGCCGGGCCGACGAGCACTGGGACGAGACCGGCGGGCTGTCCGGCCGCCCGTTGAAGGACCGCTCGCTCGCGGTCCTGCGCAGGCTGCGTGCCCGGGTCGGCGACCGCCTGACGCTCGTCTCGGTGGGCGGCGTGGAAGACGCCGACGACGTCTGGGAGCGCCTGCTCGCCGGCGCCACCCTCGTCCAGGGGTACAGCGCGCTGATCTACGAGGGGCCGCTGTGGGCCCACCGGATCAACCGCGAGCTGTCCCGCCGGCTGCGCCGCCGCGGCGTCACCGACCTGCGCGAGATCATCGGCCTCACGGCGGACTGAGGCCGTACGGGGCGGACCGAGAGCCATGCCGGGCCGAGGGCCCACGGCGGACCGGGGGCCCATACCGGGTCGAGGCCGTACGGCGGGCTGAGGCGTACGGCGGATCAGGGTTGTATCGCGCGAATCGGGTATCGCGCCACCTGGACCGCGGCGCGCCGGTCCGGGCGGATACCCTCACCGGAGGAAAACGAGGGTTGGAGGCGCCGATGAGCGTGATCACGTATACCGTCACCGGGATGACCTGCGGACACTGCGTCAGCTCGGTCAAGGAGGAGGTCGGCGGGGTCCCCGGGGTCACCGGGGTCGAGGTCGACCTGGGAAGCGGCCGGGTCGACGTCTCCGGCGACTCCCCCGACGACGCGGCGATCCGCGACGCGATCAAGGAAGCCGGCTACGAGGTCGCCGGCTGACCCATGCTGGGCCGGGTGGAGTCGGCGAGGTGGGTCATCTCCTCCAGCCGCCGCATGACCTCCTCCACCTTGACGGCCCGCGGCCGGTGACGGCGGTGGCCCGCGCCGCCCAGCTGCCATGGGCGCGGCCCGGACGGCGGACGATACTCGACGCCCAGCGCGTCCAGACGCTCCAGGTGACCGGTGAGCCGTCCGGGGAGGTCGGCGCCGGCCGCGCCGGACCAGGTGACCTCGGCCAGCGCGCAGCCGCGGGGCCAGGCGCGGTAGTCCACCGCCCGCCCGTCGGGCAGCCGCTCGCTCCACAGCTGGAACTGCGCCCCCAGCACGTGCCCGCGCTGCCCGGCCGTCCACGAGGCGGGCGCCGGGTCGAAGGCCGCCACGTCCGCCACGGTGATCGCGTCACCGATGGCGATCGGCTCGTCCTCCGAGGCGGACTCGGCGTAGTCGAAGTACAGCGGGAAGACCGGCGTCTGCACCACGTCGTGGCCCGCCTCGGCGGCGCGCCGGGCCACCCCCGTCCCGCGCCAGGGCATCACGATCGTGTCGGGCCGCAGCGCGCCGCTGACGAACGCCTCGTCCCAGACGACCGCCCGGCTGCCCCGGCCCGCCAGTTCGTCGGCCAGCCGCCGCAGGAACCAGGCGTGCAGGTCGCTCGGCCGGGCGAGCCCCAGCTCCTCGCGGAACGCGGTGATGGCCGGGGAGGCGGCCCAGTCGTCGAGCACGCACTCGTCGCCGCCGATGTGCACGTAGGGCGTCTCGCCCAGCGCACCGAGCAGCTCGTCGAACACGGCGGTCAGGAACTCGATCGTCTCCGGCAATGGGGACAGGATCGCGGGGGAGATGCCCCAGCGGTCCAGCACGGCGAAGGGCTCGGGCTCCCCGCCGTCGGCGGCCCGCGCGCCGAGCGAGGGGTAGGCGGCGAGGATCGCCGAGGCGTGGCCGGGCACGTCGATCTCCGGCACGACCGTCACGGCCCTGGCCCTGGCGTAGGCGGCGATCTCCGCGAGGTCGGCGAGCGTGTAGTGACCGCCGTGCGGCACCTCGTCGAAGGCGTCCTCCTCGCCTCGGAGGCTGGTGATCGTGCGGGGCCGGTGCGAGCCGATCTCGTGCAGCCGGGGCGCGACGCGGCTCTCGGTCCGCCAGCCCTGGTCGTCGGCCAGGTGCAGGTGGAGCCGGTTCAGCTTGTGCGCCGCCATGAGGTCGACCATCCGCAGCACCTCGCGCTTGGGCAGGAAGTGCCGCGCCACGTCCAGGTGGACCCCGCGCCAGGAGAACGCGGGCGCGTCCTCGACCCGGCCGCACGGCACCGTCCAGGAGTCGCGGGTCGTCGCGGCGCGGAACGCCTCGGCGCCGAGCACCTGCCGCAGGGTCTGGCCCGCGTAGAACGCGCCGGCCGGGCCGCCGGCCGCGACCCGGACGCCCTCGGGCGTCACCTCCAGCGTGTAGGCCTCCTCGCCCAGCGCCGGGTCCTCCGTCATCGTGACCGGTCCGTGCCCGGCGGGACGCAGGTCCAGTGCGGGCAGCGCCCGCCGCAGGGCGTCCACCGGCCCGGCGGGGCCCGTGACGCCCGCCCCGGCGGGGAGGTCGAAGGACCCGCCGGCCGGATCGAAGCGGACAGGACGCGGCAGAAGGTCAGTCATGCCTTCAGATCATGCCAACTCCGACCGGACCACGCACCCCCGGGATCGCGCCGCGCGTCACTTCAGGTAGGTCTGCAGCCCGGCGGCCAGCGCGGCGGCGGCCCGCTGCCGGAACTCGGCGCTCTTCAGCTTGGCGGCGTCACCGGCGTTGCGCATGTTGCCGGTCTCGATGAAGACCTTCGGGACCGTGGAGAGGTTCAGCCCGCCCAGGTCGCTGCGGAAGCTCAGCGCCTTGGAGCCGATGTAGATGGAGTACGGGACGCCGGTGCCCGAGCGGTAGGCGTTCCTGATGTCGAGGCCGAGCCGCCGGGAGTCGGCCACCACCGGGTCGACCGGTCCGCCGATCTTCTTCGGGATGATCACGTGGAAGCCGTGGTCGGCCGGGCCCGCGCCGTCGGCGTGGATGGAGATCGCCGCGTCGGCCTTCGCCTTGTTGCCGATCGCGGCCCGCTCGGTGATGCAGGGGCCCACGCCGTCGTTGCCGTGCCGGGTGAGCTTCACCGTCGCGCCCCGGCTTTCGAGGATCTTCGCCAGCCGCCGGGAGACGTCCCAGGTGAAGGCGGCCTCGCTGTAGCCGCTGTCGGTGGCGGTGCCGGTGGTGTCGCACGCCTTGCGCTGGGTCAGGACGTCGACCTGCTTGTTGATCTTCGCTGGGTACTTGTAGTTCATCCCGTTGTGGCCCGGGTCGATGACCACGGTCTTGCCGCTCAGCGGCTTCGCCGGGGTGCTCCCGGCCGCCGGCGGGGTGGTCCGCGCAGCGGTCGCCGTGGTCGCCGGGGTCGTCTCCGTCGCGGGGCCGCTCGGGGCCGCCGCCGGATTCGCCGCGCGGGGCGCGGGCTCCGCGTCGCGCGCCGGGCCCGCGGCGGCGGCGCCGCCACCGCACGCGGCGGCGCTCAGGCCGCAGGCGACGAGAACCGTCGCCAGTGCTTTGCTGGTCACGCTCATCCCCCTCGAAGGAGTCGTCAACCACCCAACTTACGTGGCTCGGAGCGTGACCGGCGCCACCGTCACCAGACGTGGTCGCCCATCTCCTGCTTGGTGAGGAGCGAGGCGAGCTCCCGGGCGTCCTCGGCGTCCAGCCCGAGGACCACGCGCGGGCGCCCCCACGGGTGGTCGATCGAATGGGCCACGTAACTCGCCACGGACTCGGCGCCGACGTCCCCGGCGCGGCCTCGGGCGGCCCTCCAGTGTGCCCACGCCCGCTCCAGCTCGGCGGCCGCGCGCTGGGCGCATGAAACCAGTTCTGGATCACGCATCGTCAACCCCCTCCTGTCATCCAGGAGTGAACACCGGTGGCTTGCCGCCACTTCGGGGGTTGACCAGGTCTTGACGGGAATCTGGGGCCCGCCTGGGCGCGGTGCGGCGCATCCAGGCGGGCGCCTCAGTCCGGAGCCGGGCCGGTGGTGCGCCGTACGACCAGCTGCGGTGTCACCTGGCGCAGCCGCGAGGCCTTGCCGGGGTCGCCGATCCGGTCGCTGAGCAGTGCCGCGGCCGAACGGCCCATGTTCCGGCGCGGCTGCTCGACGGTGGTCAGCGAGATCGGCGCGGTCCCCGCGAGGTGGGTGTTGTCGTACCCGACCACCGACAGGTCCTCGGGCACCCGCAGGCCGAGCTCGGCCGCCGCGGTGAGCACGCCCATGGCGACCGTGTCGTTGGCGGCGAAGATCGCGGTCGGCCGGGGGGTGCGGGTGAGCAGGACGCGCGCCGCCGCGGCGCCGCCCTCCTCGGTGCAGTCGCCCTGCTCGACCATGATGTACGGCGCGAGCGCGCGGCGGCGCATCGCGACCAGGTATCCCTCGCAGCGGAACCACCCCGAGGAGAACCGGGAGCTCTCGATGTGGGCGATCCGGCGGTGGCCGAGCTCCACCAGGTGGTCGATCGCCAGGCGGGCGCCGAGCTGGTCGTCGTCGACGACGATGTCCACGCCGCCGAGGTCGGTCTCCCGCTCGCCCACCACGACCGTGGGCGTGTAGGAGGTGGCCTCGATCAGCGTCTCGCTGGTGGGCGCGATGCCGAGCAGCACCAGGCCGTCCACCCGCAGCTCCAGGAACGCTCCCACGGCCTCGTCCTCGAAGGCGGGGTCCCACTGGCTGTTGCCGATGAGCAGCCGGAGCCCGTCGCCGTGCAGGCTCTCCTGCAGGCCGTCCAGGAACTCGGCGTAGAACGGGTTGTGCAGGTCGGCGACGAGCGCGCCGACCAGATGGGTGCGGCCCTCGACGAGGCTGCGGGCGACCGCGTTGGGCCGGTAGCCGAGCTCCCTGGCCGCCTGCAGTACGGCCTGCCTGCGATGCTCGCTGACGTGCGGCGACCCCCGTAGGACGAGTGACACCAGCGATTTGGAGACACCGGCGCGTTCGGCGACGTTACGGATCGTCGGTCGCGGGCGGGGTCCGTAGCCGTCGGGCGCGACGGGCTCGGTGAGCCCTCGGGCTCGGGTGGCGGTGGCGTTGATCGGCGGACCTGACATGGCTCTCCCCCGTGATGGTGGATGGGCACCTGTCACTCAAAACGATCGAGAACCCGATGGGGTACGGCCTGTGTTCAGGAAGTCCGATCATGCGATGGCCGCGGTCGTCCGGCCCCGCGGGCGGGCCCCGGGCGGAGTGCCGCGCGGAGGGAGCCTCCGACCAGGCAGGACATCGCCGATGAGGATCGACGAGGGTGTCGTCCGCGCGGCGTGGCGCGCGGGGAAAACGGTTGCGGGCCGCCGGACGGATCCGGGAGGGTCCCCTCAGCCGGTTACGGAGCGGATACGGAACGATTCACCGGACAGACCGGACGGCGCGCGACACGCGCGGACGGTACGGCTGTCGCACGACACGCACGACACACGCGGAGCTGACACACGCGACACGCACGACACGCACGGACGGTACGGCCGGCACCGTGCCGGGGCGGCGCCGGGCGGGCGGCGCCGCTCCCCACACAACCGGTGTGGTCTGCGCGCCCACGATGTGAGCGCGCGGTTGGTCCCCCTAGTTTCTGAAGCGATCGATCCCCGTCTTACTCGGAACGCTGTTGCGGAATCCCCGCGAGCAGCGCCCGGACCTCGGTCTCCCGGTAGCGGCGGTGACCACCCAGGGTGCGGATGGATGTCAACTTGCCCGCCTTCGCCCACCGTGTGACGGTCTTGGGATCGACGCGGAACATGGTTGCGACCTCCGCCGGGGTGAGCAGCGGCTCTGCCTCGGGTGTACGAGCTGACATTTGTGCGGCCTCTCCTCCATGTGGACCGGCGACAGCGATCCTGCGACTTGACGCTTGTCACGGATGTCCGCTTATGGCCCCTTGCGTGCGGCTGTTCGGACCATATGCGGCATCACCCGATGTGACCATACAGCCACGTAGAGCGATTGGCGAGCCTTTGCGGGGCTCATCTCTCTTGTGCACCTGTTGTTGTCACGCTCGGTGATTCTAGCGACACGTTTCGTGGTATCGCAGTGAAAACGGCAAACTACTCAGTTCGTAGATGTGTCACCGGTCATCGACTGAACTACTTATGCAGGTCAGAGGGATGATTTGCGACTCAGTTTGCTGATTCGAGAAGTTGTATTGATCTCCAGCGGAGAATCACCCGCCGGTACATGGTGAAGGCCGACTCTTCCTCGCCGGTTTCCAGACCCGTCAGAGCCGCCGAGATCTCCGCGACCGAGTGGTCGGCCTGCAGCGTGTCGTCGTCCATGAGGTGGACGATGCCGCCGTAGTCGAGCTCCACCAGCGAGTGGGGGTGGAACTCCTCCAGCCAGCGCGCCACCTCCTCGACCTCGGAGACCAGCGCGGCGTCGCCCACGTGCCTGCGGACGATCTGCAGGGCGCGGGCGCTGCGGCGCCTGGCGTGGGCCATGGACGTCACGTAGATCAGGTTGCGCGTGGTGGTCGCGCCGCTCCCTGGCCGGCCGTCGTCCAGGACGAGCCACCGCTCGTTGTGGTCGAAGGGGACGAACCACGCCGTGGGAACGTGCCACGTCGAGGTCCGGATGTTGGTGCGCAGCGCGGCCGAGCCGCCGCGCCGCTTGAACCTGTCGAAGTCGTCGGCCGTCTGCTGGGAGACGGTGAGCGGCACGAACCGCTCCGCGAGGCGGGGGGGCGTCGCCCCCCGGAACCGTGAGAAGGCCAGCCACGACCTCAGTCGGCTCTGCCAGGGACAGACGTACAGCACGTCCTCCACGCGCCTGAGATAGGCGTTGGGGCTCTCGTGGGGAGGAGCGGGGGCCGGGGGCACGCCGAGCAGGCGCCGTACCGCCTCGCCGTGCTCGGCGCGCAGGGCGACCGCGCGGCGGGGCCGGTCGGAGGCCTCGGCGTAGGCGGTCCAGGACGCGCGTTCCCGTGGGGCGAACGCGGCCAGCGGTTCGTAGACGCGGAGGTAGGCGGCATAGGGCAGCACGACCGTAATCGTGTCATGAAGGACCGCTCCCTGTCCGGTGCCGACGCCGTGCCCGCCGGACGGGCCCGGCGTCGGCCCGTCGCCGTCCGGGCGTCCCACCTGGTGGAAAGGCGGGGTTTCCTCCTCCGCCGTCCCTGAAGTTGTGGTTACCCTGAGACTGATTTCCGCCGCGACGGAGCGGCGGACCTGACGACCGGGAGTCACCACAGTGACCGACGTCTTCGGGCTGTCCCACCAGGACACCAGCCCCTCGAACGGCCAGACCAAGCACGAGCAGGTGGTTTTCTGCTCCGACGAGCGCAGCGGTCTGTACGCGATCATCGCGATCTACAACACGGCCCTCGGGCCGGCGCTCGGCGGCACCAGGTTCTACCCCTACGAGAGCGAGCAGGCGGCGCTGGCCGACGTGCTCAACCTCTCGCGGGCCATGGCCTACAAGAACGCCCTGGCCGGACTCGACCTCGGCGGAGGCAAGGCCGTCATCATCGGAGACCCGTCGGCGGACAAGAGCGAGGCGCTGCTGCGCGCCTACGGCCGGTTCGTGCAGTCGCTGGGCGGCCGTTACTACACCGCCTGCGACGTCGGCACCTATAGCGAGGACATGGACGTCGTGGCCCGCGAGTGCTCCTTCGTGACCGGCCGCACGCCGGCGCAGGGCGGCGCGGGCGACTCCTCGATCCTGACCGCCTTCGGCGTGTTCCAGGGCATGCGCGCCGCGGCCGAGCACACCTACGGCTCGCCGAGCCTGCGCGGCAGGCGCGTCGGCGTCGAGGGCGTGGGCAAGGTCGGCCACCGCCTGGTCGAGCACCTCCTCGCGGACGGCGCCGAGGTCGTGATCTGCGACGTCAGCGAGCAGGCCGTCGAGCGGGTCAGGTCGCGGCACCCCGAGGTGGACGTCGTCGCCGACAAGGCCGAGCTCACCGGGGCCGACGTCGACGTCTACGCGCCGTGCGCGCTGGGCGGGGCGCTGGACGACGAGACGGTCGCCCGCCTGCGGGCCGGGATCGTCTGTGGCGGGGCCAACAACCAGCTCGCCCACCCCGGGGTGGAGAAGGAGCTCGCCGAGCGCGGCATCCTCTACGCGCCCGACTACCTGGTCAACTCCGGCGGGGTCATCCAGGTCGCCGATGAGATCGGCGGTTTCGACATGGACCGTGCGAAGGCAAAGGCCACCCAGATCTACGACACGACTCTCAAGATCTTCGCCATGGCCGCTGAGGACGGGGTCCCCCCGGCGGTCGCAGCCGATAGGCTTGCCGAACGCAGAATGTCGGAAGTCGGGCGAATTAGGGGCATTTGGCTGGGCCACTAGCGCCTCGCGCCCATACGGCGTACCGAGCCGGGCGTAAAACAGGTACGGTTGTAGTCGAACGAGAGCTGACGCCTCAAGTCAGGTGGCGTCAGTGCGTGGTGCGTTAGCGACGAGGGGTCGGGCACGACCCCACACGAGGGGGTCGAGCCAATGGGGCGCGGCCGAGCAAAGGCCAAGCAGGTCAAGGTTGCTCGCCAGCTGAAGTACAACAGCGGTGGCACTGATCTTGAGCGTCTTCGCAACGAGCTCGGGGTCAGGGACGACTCCAACCACGGTGACGACGCCGACGACGCCTACGACGAGCTGGCGGATCGCTATGCCGATTACGCCGACGACTTAGACGACGACCGCGACGGCGGCTCGTCCGGTCGCCGTTAGGCAGAACTTCAGACCGAGTATGAGCGGGACACCCGGTGGCCTCGGGCCACCGGGTGTTTTCTCCGTCTTCTGACCGAAGAGCGCCCCGGATCCCCGGGGCGCTCTTCGTCGTGTCTGGCGGTGGCCCGTCGTATCTAGCGGTAGCGGGCCAGGCCGGAGCCGGGGACGACCTCGCCGAGCACCCAGGCGGGGAGGTTCCGCTCCGCGAGCAGGGCGAGGGCGGCGTCGACGGCGTCCGGCGCGACGATCGCCGCCATGCCCACGCCCAGGTTGAAGGTGCGGTCCATGTCGGCCCGCGCCACCCCGCCGTGCCCGGCGAGCACCTCGAAGATCGCCGGAGGGGTCCAGGAGGACCGGTCGAGCAGGGCGTCCAGGGTCGGCGGCAGGGACCGCGACAGGTTGCCCTCCAGGCCGCCGCCGGTGATGTGGGCGTAGGCGTGGACGTCGACGGAGCGGGCCAGCTCCAGGCAGTCGAGGGAGTAGATCCTGGTCGGCTCCAGCAGCTCCTCGCCCAGCGTCCGGCCCAGCTCGGGGATCTCCGCCTCCAGGGAGAGACCGGCCAGCTTGATGATGTGCCTGACCAGCGAGTAGCCGTTGGAGTGCACGCCCGAGGAGGCCAGGGCCAGCACCACGTCGCCCTCGCGGACACGGGCCGAACCCAGCATCGCGTCGGCCTCCACCACGCCGGTGGCGGCGCCCGCGAGGTCGTACTCGTCGGCGCCCATGGCCCCGGGATGCTCGGCCGTCTCACCGCCGATCAGCGCGCAGCCCGCGAGGCGGCAGCCCTCGGCGACGCCGCCCACGATCTCGGCGATCCGCTCGGGGACGACCTTCCCGCAGGCGACGTAGTCCGTCATGAACAAGGGCTCGGCGCCGCACACCACCAGGTCGTCCACGACCATGCCGACCAGGTCGATGCCGATCGTGTCGTGCTTGCCGAGCGCCTGCGCCAGCATCACCTTGGTGCCGACGCCGTCGGTGGAGGTGGTCAGCAACGGCCGCCGGTAGGACAGCAGCGCGGAGGCGTCGAACAGGCCGGCGAAACCGCTCGGGTCGTCGACCACTTCGGGCCGCCGGGACCGCGCGACCTTCGACTTCATCAGCTCGACGGCGCGCTCGCCGGCGTCGATGTCGACGCCGGCCGCGGCGTAGCTGGTCACAGCTTGGCCTCCAGGACGTACTTGCCCACGTTGTCGCGGTCGATGGGAATCGGGTACACGCCGTCGAAGCAGGCCCGGCAGAGCCGCTCGGCGGGAAGCGTGGTGGCCCGGGTGAGGCCCTCCATCGAGATGTAGCCGAGGGAGTCGGCCCCGAGGGAGGCGCGGATCTCCTCCACGCTGAGCGAGCCGGCGATCAGCTCGGCCCGGGTGGCGAAGTCGATGCCGTAGAAGCAGGGCCAGGAGACCGGCGGGGAGGAGATCCGGACGTGGACCTCGCGCGCGCCCGCCTCGCGCAGCATCTTGACGATCGCCCGCTGGGTGTTGCCGCGCACGATCGAGTCGTCCACGACCACCAGGCGCCTGCCCGCCACGACCTCCTTCAGCGGATTCAGCTTGAGCCGGATGCCGAGCTGGCGGATCGTCTGGGACGGCTGGATGAAGGTCCGGCCGACGTAGGAGTTCTTGACCAGGCCCTGGCCGTACGGGATGCCGCTCTCCTCCGCGTAGCCGACCGCGGCCGGGGTGCCGGACTCGGGGGTCGGGATGACCAGGTCGGCCTCGACCGGGTGCTCGCGGGCCAGCACCCGCCCGACCTCGACGCGGGTGGACTGCACGCTGCGCCCGGCGATCGTGGTGTCGGGGCGGGCGAGGTAGACGTACTCGAACAGGCAGCCCTTGGGGTCGGCCGCGGCGAATATGCGCGAGCGCACGCCGCGCTCGTCGATGGTGAGAAGTTCGCCCGGCTCGACCTCGCGGACGAACGTGGCGCCCACGATGTCCAGCGCCGCGGTCTCGGAGGCGACCACCCAGCCGCGCTCCAGGCGGCCGAGCACCAGCGGACGGATGCCCTGCGGGTCTCGGGCGGCGTAGAGGGTCTTCTCGTCCATGAAGACGAGGGAGTAGGCGCCCCTCACCTGGGGAAGGAGCTCGGACGCGGCGTCCTCGATGGGCTGGCTGCGGTCCTGCGCCAGCAGCGCCGCGAGCACCTCGGTGTCGGTGGTCGCCCTGGTCGAGCCGGGGGCGAGGCGCCGCGACAGCTCTGGGGTGTTGATCAGGTTGCCGTTGTGGGCGAGCGCGAGCCCGCCGTCCTCGGTGGAGCTCAGCGTCGGCTGGGCGTTCTCCCAGACGCTCGACCCGGTCGTCGAGTAGCGGCAGTGGCCGACGGCGATGTGGCCGCGCAGCGTGCCGAGCACCGACTCGTCGAAGACCTGGGCCACCAGGCCCATGTCCTTGTAGACGAGGATGCGGCTGCCCTCGCTGACCGCGATGCCCGCGGACTCCTGCCCGCGGTGCTGCAACGCGTACAGCCCGTAGTAGGTGAGTTTGGAAACTTCCTCTCCCGGCGCCCAGACACCGAAGACGCCACAGGCGTCCTTCGGCGGACGGTCTTGGGGATCAAGGTCATGGCTCAGCCGGCCGTCGCCCTTCAGCACATGCCTCAGTCTAGGTCGGCCGAATCGCTGCTCGTGCTCCGGGGGGCGTCCGGCCTTGGCCGAACTATGATCTGCCGTTTGCCGTGTCGGACTGTTTCGGGGCACAGGCCGGGGGGAGTGTGAGGTATCCGGCATATCTAGCGTCGGGAGAAGAGACGTGACAACACCTGAGGATCCGCACCGGCCCGACCCCCGGCGGGAGCCGGAGGAGGAGGGCCCGGAGGAGACCCGGCCGCGTTCTCCGGAACCGGACGTCCCCGACGAGGACACCGGGTGGCCGCCGGTCTCCACCCCCTCGGAGCCCACGCTGCCGGGTCACCCGGACGTGCCCGCCGCCCCGGAGGTCCCCGAGCCGATCCGCTCGGAGCCGGAGGGCGCCGCCGCGCCGGGTGGGCCGCCTGACGTCCCGCCCGAGCGGCCGGAGCCCGAACGGCCCGGGAGCGAACGGCCGGAGCCCGGACGACCCGAGACCGGACGGCCGGAGCCCGAACGGCCCGAGACCGGACGACCCGAGCCCGAAGGGCCGGAGACCGAGCGGCCGGAGACTCCCTATGTGGTGCCGGGTTCCACCCCGTCCGCCTACCCCGGGTGGGAGAGCGCGCCCGAGGGGACGGCCCACGAGCCGTTCGGCGAGCCGGGCGCGCCGCCGGTCGCCGCGCAGCCCTCCCGCTTCGAACCCCCGCCGGGCGGGGAGGAAAGACCGGGCGGGACGGAACGACCGGGCGGAGCGGAACGGCCGGGTGAGTGGGATGAGCCGGAGCGGCCGGGTGGGCGTGCCGAGGCGGGTGGAACAGGAGGACCGGGCGGAGTGAACGAGCCGAGCAGAGCCGGTGAACCGGGTGAGAGCGCAGGGCAGGGCGGAGCAGGCGGACAGGGCGGAGCGGGCGGACAGGGTGGAGCGGGTGAACCCGGCCGGGCCGTGCCACCGCCACCGGACGAGGAGCCGGGCCGGAGCGCCGCACCCCCGCCGGGCGGCGGGCCGTACGAAGGCGCTCCGCCGCACGAGGGGACTCCGCCCTACCAGGGGGCCCCGCCGTACCAGGGAGCCCCGCCGTACCAAGGGGTTTCCGGCTACCCGGAGAGAGGCGCGGGGGAGACATCGGCCTATCCGGCCGCGGGCGGCGGCGAGCCGTACGGGACGGGCGGCGCCTACCCGGGATCGACGCCCTACCCGGCGTATCCCGGAGGTCAGTGGGCGCCGGAGAAGCCGAAGACGGGGCTCGGCACCGCCGCGCTCGTGCTCGGCATCGTGAGCCTCTTCCTGCTCCTGGTGTGCGGCCTGGGCGTGCTGACGGCCGTGGTCGGACTGGTGATCGGCATCGTCGCGGTGGCGAAGAACTCCGGCCGAGGCCGCGCCTGGGCGGGCATCATCCTGAGCGCGCTGACCCTGATCATCGCTGTGATCCTCCTGAGCTGGCTCTACAGCAAGGTCGGTGACTGCGCGAACCTGCCACCGGAACTCCAGCGGCAGTGCATCGAGGACCGGCTCGGCATCCAGGTGAGCACGCCGTGACCACCGGACGGCGGCCATGAGGCGACCGTGGCGGTCGTGAGGTGACCGTGGCGGCCGTGAGATGACTGTGACAGCCGTGACATGGCCGTGACGGTCGTGAGATGGCTGTGACGGTCGTGAGGTGGCCGTGGCGGTCGCGAGGTGACTGTGACGGCCGTGAGGTGGCCGCGACGCCGTGACCGCCGTGCGACCCGTCAGGACACCGGGAGATGCGCCGACAGGTCGGCCCTGGCCCCGCTCGCGGAGACCTTCCCGGCGGCCATGGCCTCGGCCCATGTCGCCCGTCCGGTGGCGAGCTCCAGCCAGGTCCGCGCGTCGGTCTCGATCACGTTCGGCGGGGTGCCGCGGGTGTGCCGGGGTCCTTCCACGCACTGCACGGCGGCGTACGGCGGGACCCGCACCTCGACGGTCCGCCCGGGAGCCTCCGCCGCCAGCCGGTCCAGCAGGTGCCGTACGGCCAGCCGCGCGATCTCCCGCTCGGGCCGCAGACCGCGGTCGTAGGCCCGCAGCACCACCGGCACGCACGCGGCCAGCAGCGCCGCGGGGCTCTCCGGCCCGTCGTAGGGCGGCTCGTCGAGCGCGGAGAGCTGGGCGTCCAACGCGGCGCGTACCTTGGCGGGATCGGGCTTGTGAGGTGGCACGCCCCCATCATGCCCGTCCCCGGGACGGTGACCGGTGGGACACAGGCCACCGTCCCGGGGACGGGAGCGGTGCGGCAGAGGAGTCGCCTCGGCCTCACGCCCGTCCGCGGAGGGGTCAGGCTCCGGCGCGGGGGGTCACGAGCCCGTGATCGTAGGCGGCGATGACGAGGTGGACCCGGTCCCGCGCGCCGAGCTTGGCGAGCAGGTGGGAGATGTGGGTCTTCACGGTCTTGACGGAGATCGTGAGGTGGTCCGCGATCTCCCCGTTGGAGAGCCCTGCGCCGATGAGCGCGAGTATCTCGACCTCCCTGGCGGTGAGCGCGCCGACCGGCGCCTGCTCGCGGACGGCCGGCGTCCTCAGGTAGTGCTCGACGAGCCTGGTGAGGATCGAGGGGGCGAAGAGCGCCTCGCCGGAGTGGGCGCGCCGGATCGCGGCGATGAGCTCGCCGGGCTGGATGTCCTTGAGGAGGAACCCGGACGCCCCGGCGCGGAGGGCCTCGTGGACGTACTCGTCGAGTTCGAACATGCTGAGCACGAGGACCCGGGTCGCCGTCAGAAGCGGGTCGGCGCATATCCGGCGGGTGGCCTGGATGCCGTCGAGCACGGGCATCCGCACGTCCATCAGCACGACGTCGGGGCGGGCGGCCCGGACGGCGGTGAGCGCGCCGACGCCGTCGTCGGCCTGGCCCACGACCGTGAGGCCGGGGTCGTGGTCGATGACCATGGCGAGGCTGCGCCGGAGGAGCGGCTGGTCGTCGACGAGCACGACCCGGATCGGGGGGTCACCGCCGTCCGCGGTCATGCCGCCTCCTCGCCAGGGATCACGTCGCCTCTCCTCCCGCGGTCACGCCGCCTTCGTTCGCGGTCATGCCGCCTCTTCGCCCGGCATCACGCCGTCTCTCCGTCCGTGGCCATGCCGCCTTCTCGCCCGGCATCACGTCGCCTCTCCGTCCGTGGTCATGCCGCCTTCTCGCCCGGCATCACGTCGCCTCTCCGTCCGGGATGCGGGCGGTGACGTGGAAACCGTGCCCGGCGCGCTCCGCTCCGAGGACGCCGCCGAGCGCGGACACCCGCTCGTTCAGCCCGAGCAGGCCGTGACCGGCGCCGGGCCTGGCCGTCCAGTGGCCGATGGGTCCGTCGTCGTCGACGGTGACGACGACGGTGCCCGCGTCGCGGCGGAGACGCACCCGGACATCGGTGGGGCCGGCGTGCCGCGCGGCGTTGTCGAGGGACTCACGGATCACCTTGCACACCGCCAGCTGGACGCCCGGCGACACCTCCCCGACCGGTTCGAGGTCGAGCCGGACGCGCAGCCCGGCGAGCCGCGCGGCCCGGACGATCCCGGGGACCCGGCTCAGGTCCTCCACGGGGTCGAGGGTCTCGGGCCCGTCGGTCCGGCGGAGTACGGCGAGCATGCGGCGCAGCTCGGTGGTGGCGTGCCGGCTCGCCTCCTCGATGTCAGCCAGAGCCTCCCGCGCCTCGCGGGCGGCGACGCCACAGGCGGTGCCACAGGCGGTGCCACAGGCGGTGCCACGGGCCGCGTCACCGGTGGTGTCATGGACCGCACCACGGGCCGCGTGACGGGCGGTGTCACCGGCGTCGATGACGTGCCGGGCCGCGGCGGCGCGGACGGTGACGAACCCGAGGCCGTGGGAGACGATGTCGTGCAGGTCGCGGGCGACGCGCAGCCGTTCGACCAGCACCGCCTCGGATGCCGCCCACTCCGTGAGCCGGGCCTCGTGGGCGGCGCGCTCGGCGCGGCCCCGGCGGACGGCCCACACCGCGACGCCGAACGCCGTCACCGTGATCACCAGGGGCATGACGACCGCGAGGGGCCCTCTCGCCCCGACCGCGAGGAGGGCCACGGCCAGTACGGCGAAAGCCGTCCCGGCGAGATATCGCACACGTGACCGCCACACCGGCCGTCCCGGAGTGTTCATCGCCCCGATCCTACGGTTCGCCCGCCCCGGCGGCATCGGACCGGGGTCTGACGTTCCGTGGGCCGAGCCCGTCCCGGCGGGCCCGCTCCGGGACCGATGCGCCCACCCGGGTGGGGGCCGTTGGCTGGGTTCCGTGGATCCCCGCCGTGTCGGGGGTCCACGGAACGGAGCCCAGGGACGGCGACGATCCGGCGACGACGGGAGACACATGATCACGATCGACCAGGT
Source organism: Streptosporangium sp. NPDC048047 (assembly GCF_040653115.1). Taxonomy (NCBI): domain Bacteria; kingdom Bacillati; phylum Actinomycetota; class Actinomycetes; order Streptosporangiales; family Streptosporangiaceae; genus Streptosporangium; species Streptosporangium sp. NPDC048047. The sequence continues at coordinate 96,255 of NZ_JBEZNH010000017.1, forward strand.
CAGCAAACGGCGGGGGAGCAAGCGGGTCCTCACCGAGGTCGGCTTCGAGGCCCGCCCCGGACGGGTGACCGGGTTCCTCGGCCCGAACGGGGCCGGGAAGTCGTCCACCCTGCGCATCCTCCTCGGCTTGGACCGCCCCGACGCCGGGGTCGCCCTCGTGGCGGGGCGGCCGTTCGCCCGGTTGCGCCGGCCCCTGACGACGGTGGGCGCGGTGCTCGACGGCAGCGGCGCGCACCGCTCCCGCACCGGCCGCGGGCACCTGCGCTGGATCGCCGCCTCCAACGGGCTGCCCCGTGCCCGGGTGGACGAGGTCCTCGACCTCGTCGGTCTCACCGAGGCCGCCGGGCGGCGTGTGGGCGGCTACTCGCTCGGGATGGGCCGGCGCCTCGCCCTCGCGGCGGCCCTGCTGGGCGATCCGCCGGTGCTGGTGCTCGACGAGCCGGTCAACGGGCTCGACCCCGAGGGCATCCGCGCGCTCCGCGGGCTCCTCCGGGACCGCGCCGCGGCCGGCGGGACCGTGCTGCTGTCCAGCCACCTCATCGGCGAACTGGCCGAGACCGTCGACGACGTCGTGGTCATCGACCGCGGACGTGTCGTGGGGCTCGGCACCCTCGCCGAGGTCACCGGCGCCCACCGCAGCCTTGAGGACGCGTTCTTCGCCCTCACCTCGGGCGCGGATCTCCGAGCCGGGTACGGGGGCCGGCCGTGAGAGCGCTCCACGCGGAACTCCGCAAGCTCTCCGGGATCCCGTCGGCGTGGGTGGCGGTCGTGGTCGGCCTGGTCGTTCCCTTCGCCATCGCGGCCCTCAACGCCGGGGCACGGAACTTCGGCCGGGCCGCGGGGGGCTCCGACCCGGCCGGCGTCGACGCCGGGTTCCAGGAACTGGCCTTCGGCGTCATCGGCGTGATCATCCTCGGGGTCGTCGCGGCGAGCAGCGAGTACTTCGCCGAGGGAGGGGACTCGGCGGGCAGCCGGCAGATCACGGCGAGCCTGACCGCGGTGCCGTCCCGCGTCGGGTTCCTCGCCGCGAAGGCGGGCGCTCTGGCGTTGTCCGCCGCCGTCCTCGCCGCCGTCTCCACGGCGGCCACGCTCGCCGTCAGCCGGGCCGCGTCCGGAGGACCCGCGGCGCCGCTCGTCCTCGCGGACGCGCCGCGTGCCCTCGGCGTGGTCGCCTACTGGGTGCTGACCGCGCTGCTCGCCCACGGCCTCGCCCTCCTCACCCGCGGCGGCGTGGTGCCCCTCGTCGTGCTCATCCTGAACACCTCCGTCGTCAGCGTCACCTACCTGCTGACCCGGGTCACACCTCTGGCGAACTACCTGCCCGACATGGCCGGGGCACGGATGTTCATCCGGACGTTCCGGTCGTCCGTGGAGATCACGCCCCTCGTCGGCGGCGCCGTCATGGCCGCCTGGACCCTCGCGCTGCTCGGTGTCGCCGCCGCCGTCTTCCTCCGGAGGGACGCGTGACCGCCGCCGGCCGGTTTCCGGAGCCGGGCCCTTCCGGCAGGTCCGGCTCGGCTGATCCTTCGGGTGGATCGGGCGGATCCGGTGGATCAGGTGGATCCGAGATGTCCGGCAGGCCTGATCCATCGGGCGTGTCCGGAATATCAGGTGTGTCCGGCTCGCGCGCCGCGGCCCGCACGTTCCACGCGGAGGTCCTGAAGCTCCTCACCCTCCCGGCGCTGTACCTGACGGCCTCGGTCACCTGGGCGGCCACCCCGCTCCTCGCGGTCGCGTACGTCTCGGCCGCCGCCCGGGGAGGAGGCGGGCCCGGCACGGGTCAGGACGCGGGTCTGGCCCCGGTCGGATACGCGCAGGCCGGGTTCGTCGTCCTCGGCGTCCTCGCCGCCGCCTCCGAGTACCGGGGCGGGCAGATCAGGACGACGTTGACGTGCGTCCCCCGCCGGGTCGAGGCGCAGCTCGCGAAGGCGGCGGCCCTCGCCGTGACGGCCCTTCCCGTCGCCGTGGCGACCGCCGCGTCCGGCGTCCTCGCCGCCCACGCCGCGCATGCTCCGCCGTACGGCGCCGCCGTGCCGGTGGACGTGCCGGGAGCGGTCCGGGCCGTGGCGGGGGCGACCGCTTACCTCGTCCTCACCGTGCTGCTCTCCTCCGCCGTCGCGACGTTGACGCGCGGGACGATTCCGGCCGTCACGGTGCTCCTCGGGCACTACTTCGTCGTCGGCCCCTATCTGGACGGCCGGACCGCACTCGCCGCGTACCTGCCCGGCACCGCCGGTCTGTGGCCCGGCGGCGGCGCGGACGTCGGCGGGGTGCTGGGCACAGGGGGGAGGTGGGTCGTCGTCACCGGGTGGACCGTCGCCGCGCTCTGCGTCGCGATCGTCTCGTTCCGGCGCCGAGACGCGTAGGGTCCCGGCGCACGGCCGCATCGCCGGACTCCGCACCGTCATATGGCCGCACCGCCGTACAGTCGCGCCCTCGGATCCGGCCGCGCCTCCGTACCGTTGTACGGGCGCGCCGCCGGGTCCCGTCCGTGCGGTGCGGCCCGCCCGGCTGACGGCTTCCGGGTTCACCGCTCCGGGAGGCGCCGGGCGTCAGGAGAGGTGCCGGCCCGCCGGAGGTTTCGGGTCGGCGGCGCACCGGACGAGCCGGAGACACGGATCGAAGAACTGCCAGATGCTGAACCTGCGGAGGATCAGGGGCGCCGAGTCCCGGCCGACCACCCGGATGTGCCTGATGCGGGTCCTGAGGTTCATCGTGACCTTCACGCACTTCAGGCAGACCTCGTGGAAGCCCGGCAGGGCGTAGTAGGAGATCTGGGCGGCGCGGTGTCCCAGACCTCTGTTCGACAGGCCCAGTCCGACCTCCCGGTAGATCCGGCGTGACCCCTTCAGGTTGAAGGCGGTCGAGCCGATGAGCGCGTGGTTCGCCGTCTTGGGACAGTGCACGAATATCCGGACGCTGCTTGCCTGACGGGGGTCGAAGGGCAGGACCCGGAGCGATGGGACCTTCCTCAACAGCCTGGGGATGTGGTTGCGTCCCCCGGTGAACGGTGTGGACACCGTCTGGTCGATCCGCGCCCTGACGTAGGCCGTGCTCGTGGCGCTGGCCGTGGCCGTGGCGGTGGCGCTCGCACTGGCACTGGCACTGGCGCTCGGACTAGGGCTGGCACTGGTACTGGCACTGGCACTGGCATTGGCGCTCGGACTGGCACTGGCACTGGGACCGGCGCTCGGGGTGGCGCTCGCGCTTGAGCTCATGCCCGGATCGGCGCTCACACCGGCGCCCGTGCCGACGCGAGGGGTTTCACTCCTCCGGGCACCGGGGCCGGTGCCCGGACGCCGGCCCGCGCCGGGACCGGCGCCGGGGTTCGTGAGCGCTCTCGAACGGTTCGTGAGCGTTCCCGGGCGGTTTGCGAGTGCTCCCGGGCGGTTCGCGAGCGCTCCGGGGCTGGGGGCGGGAACAGCCGCGGAGCCGGGTGCGAGTGCGCCGGCGACCGGGGCGGTGCCGGGCCAGGCCACGACGGCCGGGACCGCCAGGAAGGCGGCGGCCACCCCGGCGCCGACGACGAGACGCATGCGATCCTCCTGCCCGGACGGGTGCCCGTGCCGGTGGAGTGCTTCCGCCGGGCACGGCACGGGTGACGGTGGAGGGTGCTTCGCCGGGGCCGCGCTCCGCGGGTCTCCGCCATGGCGTGGATCCACGGCCCGGGCCCCGGGCGATCCGGGCGAGAGCGCCCGGATCATCGCCCTGACCAGGCTGTTCGTCTTAATTATGTGCGCCCTGTCGCGAAAAAAGGGGAGGCACGCTGATCCGGCGTGCCGCGCCCTACCCGATCGGCGCCCCGGCGTTCGCGGTCCCGGCGGGCTCGGCTCCGGCTCCGGCTCCGGCTCCGACTCCGGCCCCGGCGGGCTCGGCTCCGGCGGGCTCGGCTCCGGACACCGTTCCGGCTCCGGCCAAGGTTCCGGCGGGCTCGGCCCCGGGCACGGCTCCGGTCGCCGTCTCCGCTTCGGTCCGGGATCCGGTGGCTTCCGCGGGCTCGGATCCGGAGGCGACGGCCCGGGGTCCGGTGGCCCCGGCGGGCTCGGCTCCGGGGACGGAGGGCCGGGCCGTCCGCAGGGCGAAAAGGCCGATCGGCACGCCGGCCAGCACGATCGCCGCCGACACCACCAGCGCGTACCCGTAGGCGTCCAGGAAGGCCGCCGCCGGGGTGGCGCCGTCCGCGAGAAGCGAGCCCTGCCGGGTGCTGAGGATCGCGCCGAGGACCGTGACGCCGAGCAGCCCGAACACCTGCCGGGAGACGTTCAGCGCCCCCGAGGCGACCCCGGCGCGGCCGGCGGGCAGCGTGCCCAGGATGGCGGTGGTCAGCGGCACCAGCAGTCCGGCGCCGAGCCCGTAGAGCACGAACCACGGCAGCAGGTCGGCGAACGAGCCGCCCTCCCCGATGAAGGAGATCCCGAAGACCGCCACGGCCATCAGCAGCATCCCCGCGGCCACGGTGCGCGCGGTCCCGAGCCGTACGGTGACCCGGGGCGCGACCGCCGCGACCACCGACATGACCAGCGCCATCGGCACGAACGACGCCCCGGCCTCGGTGGGTGAGAATCCCAGCGCGTTCTGCAGGTACAGCGCGGTGAAGAAGTAGATCCCGAACACCGCGAACGACCACAGCCCCGTCACCAGGGTGCCGCCGCTGAACACCCGTGACCGGAACAGGGACAGGTCGATCATCGGTTCGGACGTCCGGAGCTCGACCGTGACGAAGACCAGCGCCGATGCCAGCGCGAGGCCGAACGCGCCGAGGATCTCCGGCGAGGTCCAGCCGGTCTTCCCGCCCTCGATGAGGGCGTACGTCAGGGAGACCATCGCCAGGCTCGACGTGACGATGCCGGGCAGGTCGAGGCGGCGCCGTACCGGATCCCGGGGGGTGGCCGCGATGGCCCACAGGCCGAGCCCGAAGGCCGCGATCCCGATCGGGACGTTGATCAGGAAGATCCACCCCCAGTGCCACCGCTCGCTGATCAGCCCGCCGGTCAGCGGCCCCAGGGCCATGGCCAGCGCGCCGACCGCGCTCCACAGGCCGACCGCGTTCGCGCGCTCTTTGGGATCGGGGAAGACCGTGGTCAGCAGGGCGAGGGCGGTGGGCGCCAGGAGGGCTGCGCCGACGCCCTGGAGCACCCGGGTGGCGGTCAGCACGCCGCCGTCCGTGGCCAGGCCGGCGGCGAGGGAGGACAGGGTGAAGGCGGTGAGGCCGATCAGGAAGACCCGCCGCCGCCCGAACAGGTCGGCCAGCCGTCCGCCGGCCAGCATCAACCCGGCCGAGACGAGGACGTACACGCTCACGACCCATTCCAGGCCCGAGACGTCCAGTGAGAGGTCCCGCTGGATCGTCGGCAACGCGACGTTGACCACGTTGTTGTCCAGATAGGTCATGAAGGTGGCGAGGGAGATCGCCCCCAGTGCCCACCACCTGCGGTCTTGCGACATGTCAGCTCCTCTACGCTGTACTTGTACGGTGTACATGTACAGCGCATAGTGGAACCTGTACCGCGTATAGTTGTCAAGCGTGATGGGAAAACTGACGCGTGAGGCGGTCGTCGAGCGGGCGCTGGAGATCGGTGACGCCGAAGGGCTTCAGGCGGTCACCATCCGGCGGCTCGCCCAGGAGCTGGGCGTCACGCCGATGGCGCTGTACTGGCACTTCAAGAACAAGGAGCAACTGGTGATCGGCATGGCCGACCACCTGGTCGAGGGCTTCGAGATCACCCACGACGGCTCCCGCGCGTGGCAGGAGCAGCTCCGCGAACTCGTCGGCCGCCTGATCCGGGTGCTGCGGCGTCACCCCTGCGCGGAGGACGTGCTGAAGGAGGTCGACAAGATGGACGTGCCGGCCTTCCTGCGGGTGTGGGACACCGCCCTCGGCCTGGCCCTGCGCGCCAGGTTCGGCCCCCAGGAGAGTTGCCTGATCACCCGGTACATCCTCCAGGGGGCCATCGCCCTCGCCGGAGGCTCGACGGAGCACTTCCCGGACAGGCCGGACGAGGAGCGCGAGGAACGCGTCCGCCTCAAGCGCGTCCGCTTCCAGTCGCTTCCGCCGGACGCCTACCCGACCATCGTGCGGATGGCCGAACCCCTCTCCGAGGGAGGCGACGCCGAGCTCTACGACGCGTTCGGCGTGGACCTGCTGCTGTCCGGCATCGAGTCGATGGCGGCCCGGCTCGGCGACTGAGCGCCGTACGTCCCGGACGTGCCGTACGCCCCGGACGATCCGGACGGCCCTCCGCCGTTCCCGCCGCGCCGCCGCGGCCGGGCGAGCGCCGCGCACGCGGCCCCGCACAGCGCGACGCCCAGCAGCACGGCGTAGGTGTTGCGGAAGCCGGTCATCAACTGCTCCACGGCGGCGGGAGAGACACGGGAGAGCGTGCCCGCGTACACCCGGTCGCGCAGCTCGGCGCTGACCGGCCCGGTCAGCACGCTCAGCGTGAGCGCGACGCTGAGCACGATCCCGACGTTCATGATCATGAGCCGGAAACCGTTCACCAGGCCGAGGTTGCCGGCCGGCAGCGCGGCCATGACCTGGGTGGTGTTGCCGGTGAGGAACGTCCCGCTGCCGCACCCGCACAGGAACAGTCCCACCCCCACGACCCAGTACGGCGTGCCCGGCGCGGCGGACGGCATCAGTACGGCGAGCCCGGCGGCGCTCAGCAGCGCCCCTCCGACGGACAGCGCGTGCGGGGAGATCCGGCGGCCCAGGGCGCCGGCGAGCGGTGAGGCGACGGCCATGCCGACCGGGACCGGCAGCACGGCCAGGGCGGCGGTGATCGGCCCGGCGTCCCTGGCGGCCCGGAAGTAGAGGGCGGCCAGCAGGATGAGCGACGCGCGGGCCAGCGCGTTGCAGAACGAGGCGGCGTTGGCGAAGGCCAGCATGCGCTCACCGAACAGCCGGACGTCGAGCACCGGCCGCGCGGCCCGGCGCTCCACCGCCACCAGCACCGGCACCAGGACCACCGCGACGACGGCGCCGGCGAGCGCGACGGGGCTGGACGGGCCGCGCGACCCCGCCTCAGACAGCGCGACGAGCGCGGCCGACAGCATGGCGAAGACGACCAGGTTCCCGGCCGCGTCCACCGGCTCGCGGGGGCCGGGGGCGACCCGGCGCAGCACGAACGAGCCCCAGACGAGGGCGAGCAGGCCGGCGGGGACGTTCATCCAGAAGATCCAGCGCCAGCCCGCCGTCTCGGCGACCAGGCCGCCCAGCGTGGGGCCGGCGAGCTGGGCGACGGAGAGGGTTCCGATGTAGACGCCCATGCCCTGGCTGAGCCGGTCGGGCGGGAAGGCGGCGGTGATGATCACCGTTCCGTTGGCCAGGATCATCGACGCCCCGATCGCCTGCACGGCCCGCATGGCGATCAGGAACCACACCCCCGGGGAGAGCCCGGCCAGCAGCGACCCCGCGGTGAAGAGCGCGAAGCCCGCCAGGTAGACCTCCCTGCGCCCGAGCAGGTCGGCCACCCGGCCGAAGAACACCAGACTGGCGGTGTTGACCAGCATGAAGGCCAGCAGGATCCACCCCGCGGCGAACGCGTCGGCGTGGAAGTGCCCGACAACCTCGGGGAGCGCCACGTTGAGCGTGTTCCCCGCCACGCCGATCAGCACCAGGCCGAGTCCGGTCACGGAGCAGACCAGCCACGCGTGACGGAGCCGGGCGGCGTACTCGGGCGAGCCCGGCGTGTCCCGCGGGTCCGGCGTGTTCCGCAGGTCCGGTGCGTTCCGCAGGTCCGGTGTGTCCGGTGTGTCCGGCGGGTCCGAGGCTGCCCGGTCGCCGGGACGCGGGTCCTGGGGGGCGGAGACCATGCCGCCAGTCTGACGTACGGCGCGTCGGCGGCGCGGCCCCGGCGGCCAGGCCGGACCGTAGCCGGTGGGCGACATACGGTGATGCCGAACTGTGATGTTTGCCACGTCATCTTTTGGAACGGTTCAAACGTGTATCAGGCGTATCCATAGATCACGCCAGTCCCTGGCGTCGCAGAAAGGAAGCCCAGTGGCTATCAAGTTGCCGGGCAGGCGCGCGATCACCGTCACGGCCGTCGGAATGCTGGCCGGAACGATGCTGACGGTCGGTGGCGGCAGCGCCGTCGCATCCTCGGCGGGCGAGGAGATCCACGCGTGCGTGAACAAGAAGACGCGCTACGCGCGCATCGTCAACGCCTCGGCCAGGTGCCGGATCACCGAGGTCCGGGTGACCTGGGGCGGGGAGGGCGGCGGCTCCCAGACCGTGAGCACCGCCGGCCCGCAGGGTCCCCAGGGCCCGCAGGGCAGGCCCGGTCCCGCCGGTCCGCAGGGTCCCCAGGGGCCGCGCGGCCTCCAGGGCAAGCAGGGCGAGCCGGGCACCCCCGGCAAGGAGGGTGCGCCCGGAGCCAAGGGCGAGCAGGGTCTGCCTGGCAAGGACGGCCTGCCCGGCAAGGATGGCGCTCCCGGCAAGCACGGTGAGCGCGGCCTCCAGGGTCCCCGCGGCCTCCAGGGCGAGCGCGGTCTTCCGGGCAAGGACGGTCTTCCGGGCAAGGACGGCGCTCCCGGCAAGCAGGGTGAGCAGGGCCCGCAGGGCAAGCCGGGCCAGGACGGCAAGCCGGGGCAGGACGGCAAGCAGGGCCCCCAGGGCCTGCCCGGCAAGGACGGCAAGGACGGTCAGGACGGCGGCCTGGCGGCGGTCACGACCCGCAGCCAGAGCCAGACCTTCAAGAGCGACGGATCCGTCTCGGTGAGCTGCCAGACCGGCGAGCTGGCCACCGGCGGCGGTTACTCCATCAGCGGCAACGACAACTTCTCGATCGTGGCGTCGATGCCCAGCGGGAACGGCTGGACGGCGAAGGTCAACAAGACCGGCCTCTTCCTCTCCGGGAACGGCTCCGAGGAGTCCGCCAAGAGCAGCTCCGCCGACTCCACCGGCTCCGCCAAGAGCTCCTCCACCCCCAACCCCACCCCGGGGGCCGGCGGCAAGGCGCAGGGCCTTGCCGCGCAGACCTTCACCTCCGCCACGGTCACCGTCTACGTGGTCTGCGCCAAGAAGGGCTGACACCCCGTACAGGATCGATGCCCATGAACAGGCGACGCTCCGGGCGTGAGCGTCTCGCGCGCCGTATGTGACGACCGGCCGGGTCTCCTTTCGGAGGGGAGAGGCGACCCGGCCGGTCCCGTGCCCACCGCGCCCACCGTGTCTACCGCGGCCGTCGAAGGCCCGTGGACGGGCTGTGGACGGACGACATGCCACCCGGCCGGTCTCGTCGGGCAGGCGGGACCGGCCGGCGGTTCCGGTGCTCGGGAGTGAGGACGCCCGCCGGTTCCGGTGCCCGCGGGCATGTGGTTCCGCCGGTCTGTCCGACCACCCGGCGTTATCCGGTCGGAGCGTTGACTATTGTCCGGTTCATGAGCTCTCACTATGACGTCGTCGTTCTCGGTGCCGGCCCCGGCGGATACGTGGCCGCCGTCCGGGCCGCCCAGCTGGGCCTCCGCACCGCGATCGTCGAGGAGCGGTACTGGGGCGGTGTCTGCCTCAACGTGGGGTGCATCCCCTCCAAGGCCCTGCTGCGCAACGCCGAACTGGCCCACCTGTTCACCCACGAGGCCAAGACGTTCGGCATCCAGGTCGACGGCCAGGTCACCTTCGACTACGGCGCCGCCTTCCAGCGCAGCCGCAAGGTGGCCGACGGACGCGTCAAGGGCGTCCACTACCTGATGAAGAAGAACGGCATCACCGAGTACGACGGGCGCGGCACCTTCACCGACGCCAACACGATCGAGGTGGCCAAGAGCGACGGCGGCACCGAGACGGTGACGTTCGACCACTGCATCATCGCCGCCGGCGCGACCACGAGGCTGCTGCCGGGCACCTCGGTGAGCGACCGGGTCGTGACCTACGAGGAGCAGATCCTCACCGAGAAGCTCCCCGAGAGCATCATCATCGCCGGGGCGGGCGCGATCGGTGTCGAGTTCGCCTACGTGATGCGCAACTACGGCGTCAAGGTGACGATCGTGGAGTTCCTCGACCGCATCGTCCCGCTGGAGGACGAGGAGGTCTCGGCGGAGCTGGCCAAGCGCTACAAGCGGCTCGGCATCGAGGTGCTGACCTCGACGCGGGTGGAGTCCATCGACGAGTCGGGCGACAAGGTGCGCGTGACGGTCTCGCGGGACGGCTCGCAGCAGGTCCTGGAGGCCGACAAGGTCATGCAGGCGATCGGCTTCCAGCCGCGCGTCGAGGGCTACGGGCTGGAGCGGACCGGGGTCGCGCTGACCGAGCGCGGGGCCATCGAGATCGACGGCCGGTGCCGTACGAACGTGCCGCACATCTTCGCCATCGGCGACGTGACCGCCAAGCTGATGCTCGCGCACACGGCCGAGGCCATGGGCGTCATCGCGGCGGAGACCATCGGCGACGCCGAGACGATGGAGCTCGACTACGTCATGATCCCGCGGGCGACGTACTGCCAGCCGCAGGTCGCCAGCTTCGGCTACACCGAGACGCAGGCCCGGGAGCTGGGCTACGACGTCAAGGTCGCGAAGTTCCCCTTCACCGCCAACGGCAAGGCCCACGGCCTGGGCGACGCCACCGGGTTCGTCAAGCTCATCAGCGACGCCCGGTACGGCGAGCTGATCGGCGCCCACATGATCGGCCCGGACGTCACCGAGCTGCTGCCCGAGCTGACCCTGGCCCAGCAGTGGGACCTCACGGTCCACGAGGTGGCCCGCAACGTCCACGCCCACCCCACGCTCAGCGAGGCGGTCAAGGAGGCGGTCCACGGGCTCGCCGGCCACATGATCAACATGTGAGGCATCCGGGGGAGGCCGCCGGAGACGGCAGGGGAGGCGCGGGCCCGGCCCGCGCCTCCCCTTCGCTTTCTCCGGAGGGCCGCCTTCCTCGGGGGCCGCCTTCTTCCGGAAGGCCGGCTCATTCCTGAGAGCCGCCTTCTTCCGGGAGGGGCCGGCCCTCAGGAAGCGGTCGGCCCCTCCCGGAAGACCGGCCCCTTCAGGGAAGATCAGCCGAAGATGCCCGGCAGGGTGGCCTCGTGGGTCTCCCGCAGCTCGGCGACCGGGATGGCCGGCACGCCCTCGACGGCCAGCGAGGAGCCGCTGGTGACGCCCAGGTTCAGGCAGGGCACCTCGTGGGCGGCGCACAGCTCGGCGAAGGCGTCGAAGGACTCGGGCCGCACCGTCACCAGCGCGCGCGCCGGCGACTCGCTGAACAGGTCGGTGAACGCGTCGTCACCCGGCAGCGAGACCGAGCAGCCGACGCCGTGGGCGAGGACGGCCTCGGCCAGCGCGACGGCCAGCCCGCCGTCGGACAGATCGTGCGACCCGGTCAGCAGGCCCTGGGCGGCGGCGTCGGTCAGGACGCGGGCGAGGGCGCGCTCGGCCTCCAGGTTCGCCTGGGGCGGCAGGCCGCCGAGGTGGCCGTGGAGGACGTGGGCCCACTCCGAGCCGCCGAACTCCGGAAGGGTGTCACCCAGCAGGACGACCCGGTCGCCCTCGCCGGTGAAGCCGTTCCTGACCCGCAGGGCCACGTCGTCGATCACGCCCAGCACGCCGACGACCGGGGTCGGGTGGATCGCGGTGGTGCCCGTCTGGTTGTAGAACGACACGTTCCCGCCGGTCACCGGCACGCCGAGGGTCTTGCAGGCGTCGGCCAGGCCGCGAGTGGCCTCGGCGAACTGCCACATGACCTCCGGGTCCTCCGGGGAGCCGAAGTTCAGGCAGTCGGTCACCGCGAGCGGCCGCGCGCCGGTCACGGCGACGTTGCGGTACGCCTCCGACAGGGCGAGCTGGGCCCCGGCGTAGGGGTCGAGACGGGCGTAGCGGCCGTTGCCGTCGGTGGCCAGCGCGATGCCCCGGACCGTCTCCTCGGCGCCCGGCATGACCTCGCTGATCCGCAGCACGCCCGCGTCGGCGGGCTGGGCCAGCACGGTGTTGCCCCGGACGTAGCGGTCGTACTGGGAGGTCACCCACTCCTTCGACGCGAGGTTCGGCGAGCCGAGCAGCGTGAGCAGCGTCGCCCGCAGATCGTCGGGGCGCGGCAGGCGGGCAGGGTCGTCGGCGTTCAGTGCGGCCTGGCCGGCGGGCTCGTGGAACGGCCGCTCGTAGACCGGGCCCTCGTCGGCGGCGGTGCCCGGAGGGATGTCCACGATGGTCTCGCCGTACCAGGTCATCACCAGCCGGCCGCCGTCGGTGACCTCGCCGATGACGGTGGCGGGGATGTCCCACTTGGCGCAGATCGCCATGAAGGCGTCGATGTCGTCGGGGGTGACGACCGCCATCATGCGCTCCTGCGACTCGCTCATCAGGATCTCCTCGGGCCGCAGCGACGGATCGCGCAGCGGGACGAGGTCGAGCCGGACGTCCATGCCGCCGGTGCCCTTGGCCGCGAGTTCGGTGGTGGCGCAGGAGACGCCGGCCGCGCCGAGGTCCTGGATGCCGACGACCACGTCGGCCTGGTACAGCTCCAGGCAGCACTCGATCAGCAGCTTCTCCATGAACGGGTCGCCGACCTGGACGCTGGGCCGCTTGGCCTGCGACTCGTCCTCGAAGGTCGCGCTGGCCAGCACGGACGCGCCGCCGATGCCGTCGGGGCCGGTCAGCGCGCCGAACAGCACGACCTTGTTGCCCGGCCCGGGGGCGGTGGCCAGCTTGATCTGGTCCTTGCGGAGCAGGCCCACGCACAGGGCGTTGACCAGCGGGTTGCCGATGTAGCAGGGGTCGAAGACGACTTCGCCGCCGATGTTGGGCAGGCCCAGGCAGTTGCCGTAGTGGCTGATGCCCTCCACCACGCCGGGCAGCACCCGCCGGGTGTCGGGGGCGTCGGCCGCGCCGAACCGCAGGGCGTCCATCACCGCGATCGGCCGGGCGCCCATCGACATGATGTCGCGGACGATGCCGCCGACGCCGGTCGCCGCGCCCTGGTGCGGCTCGACGTACGACGGGTGGTTGTGCGACTCGATCTTGAAGGTGGCGGCCCAGCCGTCGCCGATGTCCACCACGCCGGCGTTCTCGCCCATGCCGACGAGCAGCGCGTCGGAGGCGGGGGCCTTGGCGCCGAACTGGCGCAGGTGCACCTTGGAGGACTTGTAGGAGCAGTGCTCGCTCCACATGACGCTGTAGATGGCCAGCTCCGAGCTCGTCGGGCGGCGGCCGAGGATCTGCCGGACCCGCTCGTACTCGTCGGTCTTCATGCCCAGCTCGGCGTACGGCTGGCGCTCGTCGGGGGTGTCCTCGGCCCGCTTGACGGTGTCGAGGGTCACGCCGTGCTCGCCGGGTCGCTCGCTCACAGGTTCACCAGCCTCTTCAGGATCGAGGAGAAGAATCCGCGGCCGTCCGTGCTCGGGGCGCCGGTGAGGTCCTCGACCGCGTGCTCGGGGTGGGGCATGAGGCCGACGATGTTGCCCGCCTCGTTGCGGATGCCCGCGATGTCGTTCATGGAGCCGTTGGGGTTGCCCCCGGCGTAGCGGAAGACGACCTGGCCGCCGGCCTCCAGCGCCGCCAGGGTCGCCGCGTCGGCGACGTAGCGGCCCTCGCCGTGCTTGATCGGCAGCACGATCTCCTGGCCCTCGGTGAAGTCGGAGGTCCAGGGGGTGCCGGTGCTCTCGACGCGGACGCGCTGGTCCCGGCAGATGTAGTGGAGCCCGGCGTTGCGCATCAGCGCGCCGGGCAGCAGGTGGGCCTCGCAGAGGATCTGGAAGCCGTTGCAGGTGCCGAGGACCGGGAGCCCGGCCCTCGCGGCGGGGATCAGCTCCTCCATCAGCGGCGCGAACCGGGAGATGGCCCCGCACCGGAGGTAGTCGCCGTAGGAGAACCCGCCGGGCAGGAAGACCGCGTCCACCCCCTTGAGGTCGGGGTCCGCGTGCCAGAGCGGCACGGCCTCGCCACCGGCGTGCCGTACGGCACGGGCCGCGTCCTGATCGTCAAGAGTCCCGGGAAAAGTGACGACGCCCACGCGGGCAGCACTCATGGCAGCGTTCCCCTCCACAAACGAGCGCCGCGCCGGCCGTCTCACCCAGCGGACGGCGGTCTGCGGCGGTGCGCCCAGGCTATCCGCTCGCCGGAGATGAGGACGCACGGGATCCGTCCGATCGCACAACCCGCCGCATTCCACGGAGGCGCGCCTTGGAGGATCGCACAAACCATCCCTGTCAGGTCACATCCGGAAAGGCCCGGCCGTACGGCGGGTCAGACGGCGGCGAGCGCCCGCTGGCGGGGGATGACCGGCTCGTCGTCCCAGGCCAGGTGCTTGCACAGGTGCACGGTGGTCCCCCGGCCGGGGGTGATGCCGAAGGAGATCTCGTCCACCACGGCCTGCATGATCAGGATGCCCCGGCCGTGCTCGGCGTCCGTCGGGGGATACTGCTCGGGCATCCTCGGCAGCCCGTGGCCGCGGTCGATGATGCGGACGTCGCAGCGGCCGTGCCCGATCGAGACCTCGACCAGATAGCGGTTGGCGGGCCCGCCGTGGCGGACCGCGTTGGCGCATGCCTCGGTCACCGCGAGGAGGATGTCGGAGACGCAGCTCTCGGCGACGCCGAGCGAACGCAGGGCGTCGCCCAGCGCCCGCCGGACCATGGGAATACCCATGGCCTCCCTCGGCAGTGCCAGTGAGAACTCGATATCCACCGGATTCCTCCCGGGGCCAGACGTCACCCTGTCAAGGCTTCCCCACAGATTCCGGGCTAACCGCAAAATAACCCTGATCTTATTTAGCGTTGGTCAAGCCGTGGGATTACGGCCATCCATCGCGGAACCCTCCCGGAGGAATGCCGCGTGAACCGCGCCGTCGTGACACGGCGCGGTCCGGCGGGCGGAACACGCCGCCCGGCGGCGTCATCTCCGGCTCCCGCCACGGCCCGCGACCCGCGACCCGCGGAACGGCAGAGGGTCCTACGCCTCGGCCCGCGACCCGCGGAACCGGCTCGCGGACCGGCAGGGGGCCCTACGACTCGGCCGGCTCCACGGTGACGGTGTAGTCCTCGATCACGGTGTTGGCCAGCAGGGTCTCGGCCATCTTCCGGACGTCGGCGAGCGCGGCGTCGTCGGCGGGGCCGTCGAGTTCGACCTCGAACCGCTTGCCCTGCCGTACCGAGGCGACGCCGGAGAAGCCCAGCCGCGGCAGCGCGCGGGCGATCGCCTGACCCTGCGCGTCGAGAATCTCGGGCTTGAGCATGACGTCGACGATGACGCGCGCCACGGTGTTCCTCCTGCTGGGAGCGGGGACGGATCGGGGCCTCAAGCGTAGCCGCCCGCGACGGCGACTCGTCGCCGGGCCGGGCGTCCCCGGGCGGGCGTAAGCGGGGCGCCTGTCGGGAACGGGGAGCTTATGGATGCCGGGCCAGGTCTTGCGCATGGGTATGTGACCTCTGCCACGATGTCCACAAACGCATACGAACCACCATCATTCGGTTCGCATGCTTCCCTGACCGGCCGGGCAGAGGCGGAGAACCCGTCCCGACGGCCCCGAGCACACAGGAGAGGCGCGTGACAACCGAGGCCCCTCGTGGTGCGGAAGCACCCCCGGAACTCGTCCAGCTGCTGACCCCCGAAGGCGAACGGGTCGAGCATCCCGACTACGACATCGATCTGACCCCCGAGGAGGTCCGCGGCCTGTACCGGGACCTGGTCCTGGTGCGCCGCGTCGACCTGGAGGCGGTCGCCCTGCAACGCCAGGGAGAGCTGGGGATCTGGGCCTCGCTGCTCGGCCAGGAGGCGGCGCAGATCGGCTCGGGCAGGGCGCTCGCCGAGTCGGACATGGTCTTCCCGACCTACCGCGAGCACGGCGTGGCCTGGTGCCGGGGCGTCGACCCGGTCAACCTCCTCGGCCTGTTCCGCGGGGTCAACCACGGCGGCTGGGACCCCGCCGAGCACAACTTCCACCTCTACACCATCGTGATCGGCAGCCAGACCCTGCACGCCGTCGGCTACGCCATGGGCGTCCAGCGCGACGGCGCCGTCGGGGAGAACGGCGCCGCCACGATCGCCTACTTCGGCGACGGCGCCACCTCCCAGGGGGACGTGAACGAGTCGTTCATCTGGGCGTCGGTGTTCAACGCGCCGGTCGTGTTCTTCTGCCAGAACAACCAGTGGGCCATCTCCGAGCCGCTGGAGAAGCAGTCGCGGATCCCGCTGTACCGGCGGGCCAGCGGCTTCGGCTTCCCCGGCGTCCGGGTCGACGGCAACGACGTCTTCGCCTGCCTGGCGGTCACCCGCAAGGCGCTGGCCGACGCCAGGTCCGGGCAGGGCCCGATGATGATCGAGGCGTTCACCTACCGGATGGGCGCCCACACCACCTCCGACGACCCGACCCGCTACCGCCTGGCCGACGAGCTGGAGGCGTGGAAGCTCAAGGACCCGATCGAGCGGGTCCGCGCCTACATGTTCAAGAACCGGATCGCCGACCAGGACTTCTTCGACGCGATCGACGCCGAGGCCGACGAGCTGGGTCGTGACGTGCGCAAACGCTGTCTCGAACTGCCCGATCCGGAGCCCCTGGCCATCTTCGACCACGTCTACGCCGAGCCGCACCGGCTGATGGACGAGGAGCGCGCTCAGTTCGCCGCCTACCTGGAGGGGTTCGAGGGATGACGACTCTCACGCTGGCGAAGGCGCTCAACGAGGGCATGCGCAAGGCCATGGAGGACGACCCCAAGGTCCTCGTCATGGGCGAGGACGTGGGCAAACTCGGCGGGGTGTTCCGGGTCACCGACGGGCTGCAGAAGGACTTCGGCGAGCAGCGGGTCATCGACACCCCCCTGGCCGAGTCCGGCATCATCGGCACCGCGATCGGCCTGGCGCTGCGCGGCTACCGCCCGGTCTGCGAGATCCAGTTCGACGGCTTCGTCTTCCCGGCGGCCGATCAGATCATCACCCAGCTCGCCAAGATGCCGCTGCGTTCGCTGGGCAAGCTGAAGCTACCCGTCGTCGTGCGCATCCCCTGCGGCGGCGGCATCGGCGCGGTGGAGCACCACAGCGAGTCCCCCGAGGCGTACTTCACCCACACCGCCGGCCTGCGGGTCGTGGCCTGCTCCAACCCCGCCGACGGCTACACGATGATCCAGCAGGCGATCCGGTGTGAGGACCCCGTCATCTTCTTCGAGCCCAAGCGGCGCTACTGGGAGAAGGCCGACGTCGACACCTCCGCCCCCTCCGACGGCTGGACGCCGTTCGACCAGGCCCGCGTCGTACGGCCCGGCGCCGACGCCACCCTGCTGGCGTACGGCCCCATGGTGCGGACCTGCCTGGAGGCCGCGGCGGCGGCCGAGGAGGACGGCCGCTCCGTGGAGGTCGTCGACCTGCGCTCGCTCAACCCGCTGGACATCGACCGGGTCGCCGAGTCGGTCGTCAGGACCGGGCGCTGCGCGGTGGTGCACGAGGCGCCGGTCTTCAACGGGTTCGGCGCGGAGATCGCCGCCCGGCTCACCGAGCGGTGCTTCTACAACCTGGAGGCCCCGGTGCTGCGCGTCGGCGGGCCGTCCACGCCGTACCCTCCCTCCCGGCTGGAGGACCACTACCTGCCCGACCTGGACCGGGTCCTCGACGCCGTCGACCGCCTGTTCGCGTTCTGAGGGGAGACGAGGATGAAGGAGTTCAAGCTCCCCGACGTGGGCGAGGGCCTGACCGAGGCGGAGATCGTCCGCTGGCACGTCAAGCCCGGCGACCCGGTCAAGGTCAACCAGATCATCGTGGAGATCGAGACGGCCAAGGCCGTCGTCGAACTGCCCTGCCCGTTCGAGGGCGTGGTGGCCGCCCTGATGGCCGACGAGGGCGAGACCGTCGACGTCGGCAGGCCGATCATCTCGGTGGACGACGGCTCCGGCCCCGCCGCCGCCCCAGTAGCCGGTACGGCCGGCCGCGCGCAGGCCCTGGCCGAGGACATGGTGCCCGAGCCCGCCGCGGCGGACGAGCCGCCTACGGAGAAGCGCCAGCCCGTCCTGGTCGGCTACGGCGTCAAGCCCGGTGCGGCCCGCCGCCGTCCCCGGAAGTCCTCGGCGGCCCCTCCGGCGGTCTCGTCCGCGGGCGCCTCCACCGCCCCTCCGGCGGCTCCGGAAGCGGCTGCGGCGGCTCCGGAAGCGGTCCCGCCGGCGTGGGGAGGCGTTCCGGCGGCCCCGGCCGTTCCCGCCGTCCCGGTGCGGCCGGCCCCGGTACGGCCGGCGCCGGAGCCCGGCCTCCAGGAGACGCCGGCCGCGGGCCCGGCGGCGCGGCGGGCCGCCGTGCTCGCCAAGCCCCCGGTGCGCAAGCTGGCCAGGGACCTCGGGGTCGACCTGGCGGCCGTGTCCCCGACCGGTCCGCACGGCACGATCACCCGCGAGGACGTCCACGCCGTGGCCGACGCGGCGTCCGGAGCCGGCCGTACGGCCCCGCAGGCGGCCGAGCGGGCGGTCCCGGCCGCGCGCGGCGGTGAGGAGCGGATCCCGATCAAGGGGGTGCGCCGGGCGACCGCGCAGGCCATGACGGCCTCGGCGTTCACCGCGCCGCACGTCACCGAGTTCCTCCAGGTGGACGTCACCGGCACGATGGAGGCCGTGGCCCGGCTGCGGGCGCTGCCCGACTTCGCCGAGGTGAAGGTCTCGCCGCTGCTGCTGGTGGCCAAGGCGGTGCTCGTCGCCGCGCGGCGGTACCCGATGATCAACTCGACGTGGGACGAGGTCGCTCAGGAGATCGTGGTCAAGCACTACGTGAACCTCGGCATCGCCGCGGCCACCCCGCGCGGCCTGCTCGTTCCCAACGTCAAGAACGCGCACGAGCTATCGCTGCCGGACCTCGCCCGGGCCATCGGCTCCCTCGCCGAGACGGCCAGGGCCGGCCGTACCCAGCCCGCCGACATGTCCGGGGGCACGATCACGATCACGAACGTGGGCGTGTTCGGCGTGGACGCGGGCACCCCGCTCCTCAACCCGGGTGAGTCGGCGATCCTGGCGTTCGGCCAGGTCAGGGACCTGCCGTGGGTGGTGGACGGGCAGGTCGTGCCCCGCAGGGTCTGCACGCTCGCGCTCTCCTTCGACCACCGGGTCATCGACGGTGAGCTCGGCTCGCTCTTCCTGCGCGACATCGGGGCCATGCTGGAGGACCCGCTCCGCATGCTCGCCTGGAGCTGACCCCGTAGAACGAGCAGAAGGCGGCCGGTTTCTTTGAACAGGCCGGTTTCCGCGAAACGCGGGCCCGCCCCCGGGAAAAGGGGACGGGCCCGCGGCGGGGCTCCGATCCTGGGAAATGCCACCCCGTGAAACAGCATCCCGAAACCTTTTCTCCTGTTTCTTGGGATGGTTTTTCCATATGGGCCGGAAAGGCGGGCGCGACCTTCCGGCCGTGCGGTTCTCAGGCGCCCGTCAGGCGCCGCGGGTTTTTACCACCAGTCGTCCCAGCCCCAGCCGCCGCCACCGCCGCAGCCTCCGCCGCAGCCGCCGCACCTGCGCCACCCGCAGCCGCAGCGACGGCAGCCGCAACCGCGGCGGCAGCAGCCGCATCCGGTGACGAAGTTGGAGGCGGTGACCCCCTGGACGGCCGGGGTCGAGGTGGTGGTCGAGGACGACGCCTGCGCCGGCCCGGCGACGAGGGCTCCCGCGATGAGCCCGGCGCCCATCAGGCCCGTGACGAACGAGGCGGCCGTTCTGCTTTTCATGCGGTCCTCCGATTCCACGAGAAGACGTGACCCGTCCTCCTGGATTGCTGGACAGTTCACAGCGTGCCGGAGGCGGAGCGATCAAGTCACCGCAAACCACCTATAGGTTGGCAAAGGCGCACAGATGTGTATAAATAACAAATAAATAGCAGATATCCAGGCATTTCGGGCAGATAGTACGGCGGAGTCGAAGGCCGGGGTGGAACGGTTGCGGCGGGGTGCCGGAGGGCCGCGGAGGGCCCGGCCGTACGCTGACGGGGCATCCGAGCGAAGGGAAGGCCATGTTCCGTCACGTCGTGCTGTTCACCTGGTCCGAGACGGCCACCGAGGAGCAGAAGGCCGCGGTCGCGACCGAGCTGCGCCGGCTCCCGGGGATCATTCCGGAGATCCGCTCCTACGCCGTCGGGGCCGACGCGGGCGTGAACCCGGGCAACCACGATTTCGCGGTCGTCGCCGACTTCGACAGCGCCGACGACTACCTGGTCTACCGCGACCACCCGGCCCACCAGGCGGTGATCGCCGAGCACGTCAAGCCGATCCTGGCCTCACGGGCGGCCGTGCAGTACGTCGGCTGACCTCGGCCGGAGGTACGGCGGGCCCCGGGCGCGCGTCTCGCCGGTCGTGTCGTCGGGCCGCCGTCACAGCTCCGGCGGGTGGTTCTCCCGGTGCATCAGGCGGCCCTCCGACGTCGCCCCGCGCCGGGGCGCCAGCACCACGCTCAGCACCACCCCGACAGCGCCGACGATCATGAAGATGACCCCGATGACGTCGATGTGCACGTTGTCGCCGAGGACGTCGGGTTCGATGGCGAACCGGAGGATGGCGCCGATCGTGAGGAAGAAGATGCTGACCCCGACACCCATCGGACCCTCCGGACACAGGTAGTGATCAGGCAAAGAGAGCGTCTGTGATCTCTCATACCCCTTTCCGCGCGATCCCACCACCGGCGCGGTACGGGCCCGTCCGGAAGGCCCGGGAACGGAGGACCGGAAAGGGGGTCCGGAGCGGCGGGCAGGGGAAGGCGCCGGGTGGCCGGAGGCGGCTGGGAGACCGAGGGGCGGGAGGCGGCGGGAAGGCCGGGAACGTGGACCGGCGGGAACGCGGACGGGGGGCGGTCCCGCGGGCGGGACCGCCCCCCGTCACCGCCTGCCGCGGGAGCGGGGCGTCTTCGGGAAGGGCCGGGATCGGCGGGCCGGAAGGCCGGACCGGCGGATCAGAAGGCCTCTTCGGGCAGCTCCATCAGGTCCTGGTTCGTCGCGGCGAGCACCCGGCGCTCGGCGGCGAGGCGGGGCAGGACGGTCTGGGCGAAGAACGAGGCCGCCGCGACCTTCCCGGCGTAGAACGCCTTGTCCCGGTCGGACTCGCCGAGCGCGGAGAGGGCCACCTCGGCCTGGCGCAGCAGCAGCCAGCCGATCACCACGTCGCCGAGGGCGAGCAGGAACCGGGTGGTGTTGAGGCCGACCTTGTAGACCTCCTGCGGCGTCTCCAGCGAGGCGATGGTCCAGCCGGCCATCGTGTCGGCCATGGCCTTGACCTCGTCCGCGGCCTCGCCGAGGAGCTTGCGCTCCTCCTTGAGGCGGCCGTTGCCGGCGTCGGAGGCGGCGAACGCCTTGATGTCGCCGTACAGCGTGCCGAGGGCGACGCCCTGGTTGCGCATGACCTTGCGGAAGAACAGGTCCATGCCCTGGATGGCGGTGGTGCCCTCGTAGAGGGAGTCGATCTTGGCGTCCCGGATGTACTGCTCGATCGGGTAGTCCTGCAGGTAGCCGGAGCCGCCCAGGGTCTGCAGCGAGCGGGCCAGCAGCTCGTAGGAGCGCTCGGA
The DNA here is from genome assembly GCF_040653115.1 of Streptosporangium sp. NPDC048047. Lineage (NCBI taxonomy): Bacteria > Bacillati > Actinomycetota > Actinomycetes > Streptosporangiales > Streptosporangiaceae > Streptosporangium > Streptosporangium sp. NPDC048047. The sequence goes on from NZ_JBEZNH010000017.1 coordinate 117,683, forward strand.
GCCGACGCCCTTGACCAGCGGGAGCAGCAGGTCGTTCATGGCCTCGGCGTGCTCGTCGCGGCGGCCCTCGAACGCGGCGATCTGCACGGCGTCCTGGTAGGTCGCGGTCAGCAGGACCAGCGCGCGCATGCCCTCGGCGTACGACTTCTGGAGCATGAGCTCGCGGCGGACGTCCGGGTGGCGGGCGATGGTGACGCGCGGGGCGGCCTTGTCGGCCATCTGGGTGAGGTCCGCGCCCTGCACCCGCTGCCGGGCGTACTCCAGGGCGTTCAGGTAGCCGGTGGAGAGGGTGGCGATCGCCTTGGTGCCGACCATCATGCGGGCGTGCTCGATGACCATGAACATCTGCTTGATGCCCTCGTGCACGTCGCCGACCAGCGTGCCGATGGCCGGGTGCTTCTCGCCGAAGGTGAGCTCGCAGGTCGTGGAGACCTTCAGGCCCATCTTCTTCTCGACGTTGGTGACGTAGACGCCGTTGCGCTCACCCGGCTCGCCGGTCGCGAGGTCCACGTGGTACTTCGGGACCAGGAACATCGACAGGCCCTTGGTGCCGACGCCGTGCCCCTCGGGGCGGGCCAGCACGAGGTGGAAGATGTTGTCGGCCATGTCGTGCTCGGCGCTGGTGATGAAGCGCTTGACGCCCTCGATGTGCCAGGTGCCGTCGGGCTGCTGAACGGCCTTGGCGCGGCCGGCGCCCACGTCGGAGCCGGCGTCGGGCTCGGTGAGGACCATCGTGGCGCCCCACTGGTGCTCGATGGCCAGCTCGGCGAAGCGCTTCTGGTCCTCGGTGCCGATCGTGTGCAGCACGTGGGCGAAGGCGGGGCCGCTGGAGTACATCCAGATGGCCGGGTTGGCGCCGAGCACCAGCTCGGCGAGCGCCCAGGTGACGCTGCTGGGCAGGCCGGGGCCGTTCAGCTCGGCGGGCAGGCCGAGGTTGGTCCAGCCGGCGTCACGGTAGGCGGCGAAGGACCTCTTGAAACCCTCCGGCATGGTGACGGCGCCGGAGGCCGGGTCGAACACCGGCGGCCTGCGGTCGCCCTCCTCGAAGGAGTCGGCCAGCACGCCGGTGGCGAGGCGGTTCACCTCGTCCAGGACGCTGCGCACGACGTCCTCGTCGATGTCGGCGAACAGGCCGCCGCCCAGGATGTCCCGGCGCCCGAACACCTCGAAGAGATTGAACTCCAGGTCACGGATGTTGCTCTTGTAGTGGCCCATGGGGTCGGCTCCTTCACACGGGTGAACCGGGACGCTTGCATACTCGCCAGTAACCTTACCGACAATGCTACCCGCGAGTAACCCCTAAAAAACGGCAACGATGGGACGTTTGTCACACCTCCTCGGGGAAGCCTTCTCCCATGGGGCTTCCTGGGTTCCGCCATGCCGACCTGCCGGACGCGCAACCGCTGCGCAAAGTGCTCGGGCCGGGGGTGATCGCCGCGGGAGTGGGCCTGGCCTCGGGAGAGTTCGTCATCTGGCCCTACATCTCCGCCAATGTCGGCCTCGTCTTCCTGTGGGCCGCGGTCGTGGGCGTGGTCGCCCAGTACTTCCTCAACATGGAGATCGAGCGCTACACCCTGGCCACCGGGGAGACCGCGCTCACCGGTTTCAGCCGGCTCGGCCGCCACTGGGGCCTGGTGTTCGCCCTCATGGCGGTGCTGGCCAACATCTGGCCCGGCTGGGCCACCAGCTCGGCCACCGTCCTCACCTACGCCGTGGGCCGCGGCGACGTCACGATCATCGCGGTGGTGGAGCTGCTGGTGATCGCGGCGGCGCTGACCCTCTCCCCGGTCGTCTACCGGACCCTGGAGGCCACCCAGTTCATCAAGGTCGGCGCGGTCCTCCTCTTCCTGGTCATCGCGCTGTTCCTGGCCATCACCGGCGACGCCTACCGCGGGCTGGGCGAGGCGGTCACCCACGTCGGCCAGGTCCCGGGTCAGCTCGGCGCGGCCCTCGTGCTCGGCGCGATGGCCTTCGCCGGCGCCGGAGGCGGGCAGAACCTGGTGCAGAGCAACTGGATCAGGGACAAGAACATGGGGATGGGCGAGCGCATCCCGCGCCTGGTCTCCCCGGTGACCGGCGAGGACCAGGCCGCCCCCGCCACCGGCTACACCTTCGAGCCGGACGAGGCCAACCTCGGCCGCTGGCGCGCGTGGTGGCGGGTGGCCAACACCGAGCAGCTCGTCTCGTTCGTGGCCATCACCATCGTCACGATCTTCCTGATGTCGATGCTGGCCTACTCCACGGTCTTCGGCGCCCAGACCGCGAACGACATCACCTTCCTCAAGACCGAGGGCGAGGTGCTCGGCCAGCGGCTGTCGTGGTTCGGCGTCTTCTTCTGGGCGGTGGGCGCGCTGTCGCTGTTCGCGGCCAGCATGGGCATCTGCGACTACGTCGCCCGGATGGTCGCCGACGTGGTCAAGACGGTCTACCTGCCCGAGAGCACACGCTGGACCGAGAGCCGCGTCTACAGCCTCGTCGTCTGGTTCATCGTGCTGTTCGGCATCGCGATGCTCACCGTCGGCTTCGACCAGCCGATCACGCTGCTGGTCATCTCGGCCAGTGTCGGCGGGATCATGATGTTCCTGTACTCGGCGCTGCTGGCCCTGCTGAACCGCAAACTGCTCCCCGGCCCCATCAGGATCCGCGGATACCGGCTGGTCATCGTGCTGCTGACCTTCGCCTTCTTCGGCTACTTCTCTGTTCTGACGCTGATCGACCAGTTCGGCAAGCTTTTCTGACGCCGCCCCCGGGCCCTCCGGAGCCGCGGTCCGGGACACGCCCGGACGTGCCGTCCGCGGTCACGGGACGCCCTGGGCGCGCCGCCGTACCCTCGGGACATGACGAAGTCGTACGGCGGGACGGACGGGCGGGGGCCGGCGGACGGACCACGGGCGGACGAGCGGCCGGCGGGCCGGCGGCCGGTGGCCGGGCGGCGGACGGACCGGCGCCGGCGGCCGGTGGACGAGGGGTGGCGCGCGGACCTCGCGCGGTGGGACATCCCCGAGCACATCCTCAGGCGGGCCCCGGCGAGTCCCTGGGGGCACTCCCCGGCGCGGTTCGCCCAGCGCACCGAGCACGCGCTCGCCGCTCCCGAGGGCCCGTCCCTGGACAGGGTCGCCGAGGCCCTGCCCGCCGGGGGGAGCGTGCTCGACGTGGGCGCCGGAACCGGGGCGGCCTCGCTGCCGCTGGCCGGCCGCCTGGGGAAGCTGGTCGCGGTGGACGTCTCCGCGGAGATGCTGGCCGAACTGACGCCCCGGGCCGAACGGCTCGGCGTCCCGGTCCGCACGGTGCCGGGCCGCTGGCCCGACGTGGCGGACCGCACCCCGGTGGCCGACGTCGCGATCGCCGCCCACGTCGTCTACAACGTCCCCGACCTGGCCGCGTTCCTGTCCGAGCTGACCCGTCACGCCCGGCGCCGGGTCGTCCTGGAACTCACCGAACGCCACCCGATGAGCTGGCTCGCCCCGCTGTGGCGGCACTTCCACGGCGTTCCCCGCCCCGCCCGGCCGACCGTCCACGACCTGGTGGCCGTCGCCGGGGCGCTCGGCCACGAGGTCGGCCACGAGTCCCGCGCGGCTCCGCTGCCCCGCTACGCGTCGCTGGACGAGCTCGCCGAAAGCGCCTGCCGCCGGCTCTGCCTCGCCCCGAACCGGGCGGAGGAGGTGGCCGGGACCGCCGTCGCCCTGGGCATGTGGCCGCTCCCGCGCGAGCGGTGGTTCACGGTGTGGTGGGAGGGACGCGCTGTGTAACCTGCTTGACGGCTTAGCAGGTGTCACGGTTGGGTGAGGGCCATGATTGAGATCCCCTACGTGACCTTCGACTGCGCCGAGCCGTACGCGCTGGCGACCTTCTGGAGCCAGGCCACCGGGCGGCCGGTCCACCCTGACGACGGCGCCGACGACGACGAGGTCCTCGTGCAGGGCGCGCCCGGCCTGCTGTTCATCAGGGTTCCCGAGGGCAAGACGGTCAAGAACCGCGTCCACCTGGACGTCACCGGATCCGGCGGTACCACCCGCGAGGAGGAGGTGGAACGGCTGCTGAAGCTCGGCGCCACGGTTCACGACGACCGGCGCGCCCCGGACGGCAGGGGCTGGGTGACCATGCTCGACCCCGAGGGCAACGAGTTCTGCGTCTGCCGGGCCGAGTACGAGAAGTCCTGACGCGGGTCCCGCCCGGAACGGGCGACGGCCCCGGGCCGGCCCCGGGACGGCGCCGTGCCTGGAGCCGGCGCTGTGTCTCCGGAAGGCGCTGTGTCTCCGGAAGGCGCCGGAAGAGTCCGGCGCCTTAGGGGACGGGCGGCCGGTCCCCGCCCGGCGGCGGGTCTTGCCGGAATGATGTTCGCTCCGGAATGCTGCGGTCATGAGCCCCCCGAGCGCGTCCGTGAGCATCAGCGTCTCGGCGCCGCCCGAGACGGTCTACGAGCTCGTCACCGGTGTCACGGACATGAGCGGCTGGAACGTCGAGTGCGAGAGCGCCGAGTGGGTCGGCCCGATCCGCGGGCCGCGACCCGGCGCGAGGTTCCGCGGGCACAACAGGAACGGCCGGCGGCGGTGGTCCACGCTCTGCACGGTCACCGTCGCCGATCCCCACCGGGTCTTCGCCTACGGCGTCCGCGCGGGCGGCCTGCTGGACGTGGCGATCTGGCGCTTCGAGATCACCCCCTCCGAGACCGGCTGCCACGTGGAGCAGAGCACCTGGGACACCCGCGGTCCCGTCATGCGGCTGCTGGGCGGGCTCGTCTCCGGGGTCCGCGACCGGGCCGCCCACAACCGGGCCAACATGCTGCGGACCCTGGAACGCCTGAAGGCGGCGGCGGAGGCGGCGGGCGCGCCGCCGTCCACGGGTGGTTGAACGCCCCGCCCGCGCTCAGCCGCCGTACGGCAGGGAGCGCTGGTCGCGGCCACGCCCCCGGAAGAACAGGGTCAGGAACGCGGTGATGAGGTACACCGCGACGCCGCCCTGGAGCGCGTCGAGCGCCGCGCCGAACACGCCCTCGCCGTCCACGACGAGCTGGACCGGATACATGAGCGCGGCGGCCCCGAGCGCCGGGTAGAGCGAGAAACGCCAGGGGTGGCGCAGGGCCCAGAGGCGGGCCTGCCGGGTCACCCGGTCCCCCTTCTCGGGCCTGGAGACCGCGCCGATCGACGCGACCAGGCTGAACAGGCCGATGCCGAGCACCAGCGCCCAGGTCAGGTCGGCGCTTCCCGGCAGGATCACGCCGAGGCCGAAGTTGACGGCCGCGACGGTGCCGCCGGTCACCGCGGCGGCCTTCCAGGGCGCGCCGTGCAGGGCGGCTCCGGCGAGTGAGATCTCGTCACGTCGAGTCAGTTCGTTGCTCATGCACTCAGGGTGCCTTCCGCGTCCCCCTGACCGCATCGGGGAGAGACCCTGATTTCGACCCTGACCCCGCACCCCGCGACTCCGCACCCCCCTCATCCTGCGATTCCGCGCCTCCGCACGCTGCGGCCCCGTGCCCACGCCCCCTGCGGCCCCGCCGGACCCCGCCCCGGTAGGTTGACCGTCATGCCCGTGGAACTCCGCCTCGCCCGCCCCGGCGACCTGCCGGCCATCGTGACCCTGATCGCCGACGACGCCATCGCGGCCGCCCGTACCGGTGAGCTCGGCGACGAGCACCGCGCCGCCTTCGACGCCATCGAGGCCGATCCCGGCAACGAGCTCGTCGTCGCCGAACTGGACGGCGAGGTGGTGGGCACGATGCAGCTGACCTACATCCCCGGCATCTCCCGGCGCGGCGCCCTGCGGCTGCAGATCGAGGCGGTCCGCGTCGCCGCCCCGCTGCGCGGCCGGGGAATGGGCCGCCGGATGATGGAGTGGGCCGTCGAGCGGGGTCGCGCCCGCGGCTGCGCGCTGGTCCAGCTCACCACCGACAAGGCCCGCAAGGACGCCCACCGGTTCTACGACTCGCTCGGCTTCGTCGCCTCCCACGAGGGATACAAGCTCACCCTGGGCTGATCGTTATCCTCGTCCCCACCGCTACACACGAGCCGACGGGATGGGCGATATGAGACGACACGTGTTGGGGCTGGGAGCCCTGGCCATGCTGCTGACGGCCTGCGGCGGGAACACCGGCGACCCGGTGGCGACCCCGGCCGGCACCGCGAGCGCCGCCGCGAGCGCCACCGGTGACGCGGCCGCGAGCCCCACGGGGAGCACCGCGAGCCCCACCCCGGCCGGCCTGCCGAGCCCGCAGCCCAGCCCCACCCCCACCGGGGAGAACATCGCCGGCTGCGTCACCGCGGACATGGGCAAGATCTTCAAGTACACCCGCGACGGCACCGTCACCAAGGGTGTGATCATGGGTAAGGGGAAGGTCGGCGCGGTCGTCTCCTACGAGCGCCGCGGCACCGTGTGCGACTGGCTGCCGCTGGCCGAGCGGCTGGTCGCCGAGGGCCGCCGAGTCCTGCTGTTCGACCGCAACGACGTGGTGAACCCCGAGAAGGACACCGTGGAGATGGCCCGGCGGCTGCACGACGCGGGCGTCGAGAAGGTGTTCCTGGTCGGCGGCTCCATGGGCGGGCGGCAGTCCGTGCTCGCGGCCGGGATGCTGAAGTTCCCGGTGGCCGGGGTCATCAGCGTCTCCGGCGGCACCACCCTGCCCGAGGACGTCACCGCCCTCAAGGCGCCCTTCCTCCAGGTCACCGCCGACGAGGACTCGACCGCCCCGCTCGACCAGGTACAGGCCGTCTACGAGGAGGCGAAGAAGTCGGCCGACCGCCAGCTCCTCGTGCTGAACGGCCGGGAGCACGCCAGCGCCCTGTTCACCGCCGCGCAGGGCGACAAGGCGCTCCAGGCGATCACGGCGTTCGTCACGAAGCACTCGCGCTGATCTCGACCAGGTTGTCGTGGTAGACGGCGCCACGGCCCAGGTCGGCGTCGCGCGCCTCCACCGCGGCGTTCACCGTCGAGCCACCGGCGCTCAGCTTGCGCCAGTGGCCCTTGGTGGCGGCCACCACGCCGGGCCGTACCCGGTCGCTGATCTCCACCACGGCCTCGAACCCGCCGACGTCGTTGAACACCCGGGCCCGCTGGCCGTCGGCGAGCCCCCGGGGCCCGGCGTCGGCCGGGTTAACCAGGACCCGCGGGCCCCGGGAGCGCCGCAGCAGCTCGGGGTTGTTGCCGAAGGTGCTGTTCAGGAACATGTGCGCGGCCGGGGTGACCAGCGCCAACGGGTACGGCCCGCCGTCGGCCGAGGCCGTGCGAGGGGGGACGTAGGCGGGTCCGGAGCCGAACCGGAGCCTCCCCGAGGGGGTGGGGAAGCCGTCGGCGAACGGCGTGAACGGCTGCGGCACGTTCAGCCGGACCCACCCCTCCTTGCGCAGCCGGTCCACCGTGATCCCGGCCAGCGACGGATGGCCGGAGGACAGGAGCTGCTCGGCCAGCTCCAGGTCGGAGTCGTACAGCGACGGCTCGGTCAGCCCCATGTGCCGGGCCAGCCGGCGGAACGTCTCCATGGTCGACAGGCACTCGCCGGGCGGCGGGACCGCGGGCTCGTTCCACATCAGGTACATGTGCCCGTAGCCGGCGTGCAGGTCGGTGTGCTCGATCTGCATGGTCGCGGGCAGCACGATGTCGGCGTAGTCGACGGTGTCGGTGGGGAAGTGCTCCATCACGACCGTGAACAGGTCCTCGCGCAGCAGCCGCTCGCGGATGCGGTTCTGGTCGGAGGTGGAGGCCATCGGGTTGGCGCCGTACACCCACAGGCACTTCACCGACTCGTCCAGTTCGTCGGCCAGCCGGGTCATCGTCCGCCGCCGCACCGGCCGGGCGAGCAGGTCGTCGCGGGTGTCGATGTTCAGGTGGACGTATCCGCTGGTGGAGTAGGCGACTCCGCCGCCGGGACGACGCCAGTCGCCGGTCACCGCCGGGATGGCGGCGATCGTGCGCAGCGCGGCGCCGCCGCCGGCGTGCCGCTGGATGCCCATCGTGGCCCGGATGCCGGTGGGCCGGGTGTGCGCCAGCCGCAGCCCCAGAGCGCGGATGTCCGCCTCGGGCAACCCGGTGATCTCCGCGACCGTCTCCGGCGGGTGGCGGAGGATCTCCTCCCGGAAGCCCTCCCAGCCCTCGGTGTGCCGGTCGAGGTAGTCGCGGTCCTCCGCGCCCTCGGAGAGGACCACGTTCAGCAGTCCCAGCGCCAGCGCCGCGTCGGTGCCGGGCCGGATCGGCAGGTACTCGTCGGCCTGGTCGGCGGTACGGGTGCGGATCGGGTCGATCGCGACCACGTGCGCCCCGTCCGCGCGGGCGTCCTGGATGAACTTCCACAGGTGGTGGCCGCTGGTCAGCGTGTTGGTGCCCCACAGCAGGATCAGCTTCGACAGCGCGAACGTCTCGGGGTCCATCCCGCCGGGCGTGCCGTTGATCTCGGTCAGGCCGGCGTTTCCGGCGGCCGAGCAGATGTTCGCGACGTGCCGGGAGGCGCCCAGCACGTTCCAGAACCGGCGCCCGGCCTCACCCTCGACGCCCTGGACGTAGCCGAGCGTCCCGGTGCCCTGGTACGGCCAGATCGCCTCGCCGCCGTGCTCGTCGACGATCCCGCGCAGCCGTACGGAGATCTCCTCCAGGGCCTCGTCCCAGGTGATCCGCTCGAACTCGCCCGACCCCTTGGGGCCGGTGCGGCGCAGCGGATACAGAAGGCGCTCGGGCGACTTCACCTGCTCCAGGTAGCGGTTGACCTTCACGCAGAGCGCGCCCCGGGTGTAGGGCTGGTCGGGGTTGCCCCGCAGCCCGACGGCCTCGCCGTCCCGCACCGTCACGACCCACGAGCACGTGTCGGGGCAGTCCAGCGGACAGGCCCCCAGAACACGCAGTTCGCCTGATTCACCTATTTCACCCAGCGGCATGGCTCCGACTTTAGCCGCGGGAGCCGAAGGGGGGTACGGCCGGCGCGGCCGTACCCCCCGCGGGTCACTGCGAGACGCCGCCGTGGTCGTGGTCGGCTCCGAGGCCGCCGCCCCCGGTGCCCGCCTGCGTGGCGCCGGGCGTGCCGCCGCCGGGCAGGTCACGGCTGTAGGCGTAGACGAACGCCGCCGTCGCCACCGCGCCGGTGTTGATCGCCAGCGCCTTGTCGTTGACGTTGGCGATGGTGTCGCACGCCTGGTGGTAGCACTTGTCGTAGGCGACCCCGGCCTCACCGCCGAACTTGGCCGCCTCCTCGGCGCTCTTCACGCCCTCCGCGCCGGTGAACAGGCCGCCGGACGGGATGCCCACCGCGATGAAGGGCCCGTAGTCGGACCGGCCGGTGAAGTCGGTGCCGACGTACGGCTGGCCGATCGCCCTGTAGTACGTCTCGAAGAGCTTCTCGATCTCGCCCGACCCCGCCGGGCCCGCCGGGGCGCCCGTCTTGTCGGAGTCGTCGCCGTCGTAGATCCCCAGCATGTAGTTCGGCGAGGCGATCATGTCGAAGTTCAGGTACAGCTTGATCCGGGCCTTCTCCTCGGCGGAGAGGCTGTCCACGTAGTGCTCGGAGCCGAGCAGGCCGAGCTCCTCGGCGCCCCAGAAGGCGAAGCGGAGCCGGTTGCGGGTGGGCAGGTGACCCGCCCGCAGCGCGGTCTCCAGGATGGCCGCGCTGCCTGAGCCGTTGTCGTTGATGCCCGGCCCCTCGGGGACGCTGTCGAGGTGGGCGCCCAGCATGACGACCTTGCCAGGGTCGCCCTTGCGGCTCTCGGCGATGACGTTGCGGGTCTTGCGGTGCAGGTCGCTCTCGGCGCTCACCGCGAGCCGCACCGTCGTCCCGGTCGCGGCCAGCTCGTTGCCGACCGCGAAGGTGGTGCCGACGACGGGGATGTGCGTGGTGGGCTCGTTGAGGGTGCCGTTCAGCAGGGTCGTGCGGTCGTTGGGGCCTTCGCCCGGCTGCCCCTCGTTGAAGATGATCACTCCGGCGGCCCCGGCCGCCTGGGCGTTCTCGGCCTTGACCTGGAAGTTGCAGGTGCCGCGCTGCATCAGGGCGATGTTGCCCGGGGTGAAGCCCGCGAAGTCGCTCGCCTCACAGCCCGAGGACGAGCCGTTGGGAGCCGGGCTCGGCGGCAGCACAAGGTCCACGCCCTGCACCGCGGCCGTGACGTTTCCCGAGCCGGAGTAGGTCATGACCCTGAAGTCGGTGCCGCGCGCGTAGTTCTTCGCCGCGGGGGAGACCCGGTCCAGGACGGACGGGGTGAGCTCGCGGAAGAACGGGAACTCGAACTCCTGGAGGGTCACGTCGTACCCGGCGGCACGCAGCTTGCCGGCGACATAGGACACCGACGCCTCGTGACCGGGGGTGCCCGACGCCCGGGTGCGGCCGTTGGCGTCGGCGATCTGCTGGAACTTCACCAGATGCTGCTTGACGGACGGGACCTTGACCGAACGGCTGAGCCCTTCCGGGTTCGGATCGGCGCTCGCCGGGACGGCGGAGACGACGGGCAGGGCCAGGGCCGCGGTGGTGACCGCGGCTACCAGACCCCTCGACGCGCGTACGCGCATGCGGACTCCTTTGAGAACAACGGTGGTGCCGAAAATCCCCCGTGATCGCGATGGGACAGAACGTAGCCCGGACAATCTTGATCTTTAAAGACCGCTCCGACATTCGTTATCGAGCGGAGTCGAATCAGCGTTCGGGGCGTTCCCCATCCCTACTTGACCGGCCGCCCCCGGTGGCGTAGGCGCGCGGGGCGCCGGGCGCGGGGCCCGCCCGCCGTGATCCCGCTGGTCCCGCTGGTCCCGCTGGTCCCGCTGACCCCGCCGGTCACCCGCCGCCCGCCGTCTGGAGCCCCCGCGACCGGGGGCGGGACTTCTTTTCCGGTTCCACGCAGCAGAATGGAGACCACCCGCAGGACGGCCGGAAGCCCGTCCGGCACGGTGTTCACGACTCCGGTCACCGACGCGAAAGGAAGATCGGTGACGTATCCGTAATGAAGATCGATGACGCAGCAGCAATGGAGAACGTGCAGAATCGCGAGTGGTGACCGAAATCAGAGAGCACGGAGAAGTGTCGTCCGCCGACGGTGAGAGCCCCCCGGCGAACGGCGATCCCGTCGTGCTCGTCGACGAGCCGCTGCTCCCGCAGCGCATCCGGCGCCCCTCCGACCTGCTGCGCTTCCTCGCCACGGTCGTCGTGCTGGCGGCCGTGGTCCTCCTCGCGCTCGTGGCGCAGAAGACGCTCAACGGCCTCGAGGGTGACGTGGCCGACAGCACCAACCACCTGCCGTTCCTCCTCGGCGGCGTGGTGGGCGTGCTGAGCGGGGCCGCCATGCTCGGCGTCCCCGGCGCGTACGCGATCGAGCGGGTGCTCCACCGCGACGGCCTGCGGATCGCCGAAGGCGTCTTCGCGGCCATCGCCGGCATGATCCTCTCCTTCGCCCTCGGCGAGTGGATCATCAAGTTCGGCTCCGCCGAGCTGCGGTTCCTGTTCACCAGCGGACGCGGCGACATCGAGCCGCTCAACACGCTGGTCACCTCGGTCATCGCCTACGTCACCGCGGTGCGCATCTCCCGCCGCCCCACCTGGCGCGCGGCCCTGTGGAGCGCGGTCACGCTCAACACCATCGCCCTCTTCGCCGGCAGCGCCGCCACCCTCCTCGGCGTCGCCGTGTCCATCCTGGTCGGCCTGGCCGTCGGCTACGCCACCCTGTACGGCCTGGGCAGCCCCAACACCCGCCCGCCGGGCAGCGCGATCGTCGCCACGCTCCGCAAGCTGGGCTTCCAGCCCGTCAAGGCCCGGCGGATGGACGACGACCACCAGAGCAGCAGGCGCTACGCCGTCGACCTCAAGGACGGCACCCGCCTCGACGTCACCGTCCTCGACCGTGACCGCCAGGTCGCCGGGCTGCTCTACCGGCTCTGGCGGCGGATCAGGCTCAACAGCGAGACCCGCCGCCGCGCCATCCGCTCGCTCCGCGCCGAACTGGAGCGCGAGGCCCTGATGGCGTACGCCGCCCAGGCCGCCGGGGCCAGCACGCCCCGCCTCGTCGGCACCAGCGAGATCGGCACCGAAGCGGCGCTGCTCGCCTACGAGCACGTCCCCACCCGCCCCCTCGACGACATCCCCGACGAGGAGATCGACGACAACCTGCTCGCCCAGGTCTGGGAACAGGTCCTGCTCCTGCAGGTCCAGCGGCTCGCCCACCGGAGGCTGACCGGCGACAGCATCCACGTCGACGACGACGGCCGCGTCATCCTCATGGACGCCCGCAGCGGGGAGATCGCCGCCGGTGACCTGCTGCTCCGCCTCGACGTCGCCCAGCTCCTGACCTACCTCAGCCTGCGCGTCGGCGCCGAGCGCGCGGTCGACGCCGCCGCCACCGTCGCCGGGCCCGGCGTGCTGGCCGGCGCGCTGCCGCTGCTGCAGCCCATCGCGCTCACCCGCGAGACCCGGGCGGCGCTCAACCGGAACAAGGGACTGCTGCCGGCCATCCGGGAGCGGATCGTCGAGCTCGCCCCCAAGGTGGAGGGCGAGGAGGTCCGCCTGGAGCGCTTCCGCCCGCGGACCCTCGTCACGATCATCGCCAGCACCGTCGCCGCGTACTTCCTGGTCGGCTCGCTCAGCCAGATCAACCTGAACGTCCTCAGCTCCGCCAAGTGGGGCTGGACCGTCGTCGCCCTCGCCGCCGCGATGCTGAGCTACGTCGCCGCCGCACTGATGCTCAAGGGCTTCGTGCCGGAGAGACTGCCGCTGGGCCGTACGGTGCTCGTCCAGTTCGCCGGGTCCTTCGTCAAGCTCGTCGCGCCCGCCGCCGTCAGCGGCGTCGCCATCAACACCCGCTACCTGCAGAAACGCGGCATCCCCCCGGGGCAGGCGGTGGCCAGCGTGGGCGCCTCCCAGGTCATCGGCCTGGCCTTCCACGTCGGCCTGCTGCTGCTGTTCGCCTACGTCACCGGCTCCCGGACCGCCGAGTCGTTCACGCCCTCGCGGACCTTGGTGTTCGCGCTGCTGGCCGTCGCCGGGGCGGCGCTGATCGCGCTGGGAGTCCCGCGGGTGCGCCGGCTGGTCACCACCCGGGTCCGCAGCCTGTTCTCGGGCGTCGTCCCGCGCCTGCTCGACGTCCTGCAGACGCCCAGCAAGCTCTTCGAGGGCTTCGCCGGCACGCTCCTGCTGACCATCTTCTTCGTGACCTGCCTCGACGCCTCCATCCGGGCGTTCGGCGGCTCCCTCGACTTCACCGCCGTGGCGATCGTCTTCCTCGCGGGCAACGCCATCGGCTCCGCCGCCCCCACCCCCGGTGGCCTCGGCGCCGTCGAGGTCTCCCTCGCGGCCGGCCTGACCCTCGCCGGCCTGCCCAAGGAGATCGCCACGTCGGCCGTACTGCTGTTCCGGCTGTTCACCTTCTGGCTGCCGGTCCTGCCAGGGTGGGCCTCGTTCGCCTACCTCCAGCGGAACGAGGCGCTGTAGGGCGCTCCCGCCCGTCCGGGGACGCCGGACAGCGGGCGCGGACGGGCGTCTCCCGGGCGGGTCCGGGCGTCTCGCGGGCGGGCGTCTCCCGGGTAGGTCCGGCCGATCCCGTTTCTCCCGGGCGGGTCCGGCGGATCCCGTCTGAGACCCCGGGACCGGTCAGGCCCCGGGACCGGTCAGGCCCCGGGACGGGCCCCGCCGGGAGACGCCCGTCCGCGCCGTCACCGTCAGGACTCGCTCGACCGGGCCCAGATGTTGATGCCCGCCTCGACCGCGTCCTTGTCGATGGCCGCGAGCTCGTCGTCGGTGAACGACAGGTTCCGTACCGCCCCGAGGCTGTCCTCAAGCTGCCTGACGCTGCTCGCGCCGATCAGCACGGACGTCACGCGGCTGTCGCGCAGCGCCCAGGAGAGCGCCATCTGGGCGAGCGTCTGACCCCGCCCCTCCGCGATCTCGTTGAGCCGGCGGACGTGCCGCATCGTCTCCTCGGTCAGCATCTCGGGGGTGAGGAACCTCCCCAGCGAGGCCCGCGACCCGTCGGGGATCCCGTCGAGGTAGCGGCTGGTCAGCATGCCCTGGGCCAGCGGCGAGAACGCGATGCAGCCCATGCCCTCCTGCTCCAGGGTGTCGAGCAGGCCGCCCTCGATCCACCGGTTGAGCATCGAGTAGGACGGCTGGTGGATGAGCAGCGGCGTGCCCAGCTCCCGCATGATCCGCGCCGCCTCGGCGGTGTGCTCCGGAGAGTAGGAGGAGATGCCCGCGTACAGCGCCCGGCCCGACCGGACCGCGTGGTCCAGCGCGCCCATCGTCTCCTCCAGCGGAGTGTCCGGGTCGAACCGGTGGCTGTAGAAGATGTCGACGTAGTCCAGCCCCATCCGCTTCAGCGACTGATCCAGGCTGGAGAGCAGGTACTTGCGCGACCCCCACTCGCCGTAGGGGCCGGGCCACATGTCGTACCCGGCCTTCGTCGAGATCACCAGCTCGTCGCGGTACGGAGCGAAGTCGTCCCGCATGTGCCGGCCGAAGTTGGTCTCCGCCGAGCCGTACGGCGGGCCGTAGTTGTTGGCCAGGTCGAAGTGGGTCACCCCCAGGTCGAACGCCCGGCGCAGGATGGCCCGCTGGGTCTCGAAGGGCTTGTCGTCGCCGAAGTTGTGCCAGAGCCCCAGCGAGACGGCGGGCAGCCTCAGCCCGCTCCTGCCGACCCTGTTGTACGGCTGCCGCCCGTCGTAGCGGTCATCCGCCGCGATGTGTGTCACTTGGTCACCTTGGCTGTGTCGAGGATCCAGGAGAGGACGAGGGCCTCCTCGCGCCAGGCGTCGTACCTGCCGCTGCGCCCGCCGTGGCCGGCGCCCATCTCCGTCTTGAGCAGGAACGGCCCGCCCCGCGCGATGTCGCGGAGCTTCGCGACCCACTTGGCGGGCTCGTGGTAGAAGACCCGGGTGTCGTTGAGACTGGTGATCGCGAAGATCGGCGGGTAGACCCGGTCGTCCACGTTCTCGTAGGGCGTGTACGACTTCATGTACTCGTACACGTCGGCGTCGTGCAGCGGATCGCCCCATTCGTCCCACTCGATCACCGTCAGTGGCAGGGACGGGTCGAGGATCGTGTTGAGCGCGTCCACGAACGGCACCTGGGCGACGACGCCGGCGAAGCTCTCCGGCGAGAGGTTGGCCACGGCCCCCATCAGCAGCCCGCCGGCCGAACCGCCGCGGGCGACGATCGAACTCGACCACCCCTCGGCCTTCAGATGCTCGGCGGCGGCGACGAAGTCGGTGAAGGTGTTCTTCTTCTGCTGGAACTTGCCGTCCTCGTACCAGCGGCGGCCCATCTCGCCGCCGCCCCGGATGTGCGCGATGGCGAAGGCGAAGCCCCGGTCGAGCAGGCTGAGCCTGGGGATGGAGAACGACGGGTCGATCGACACCTCGTAGCTGCCGTAGCCGTACAGGAGGGTGGGCGCGGGCCGCTCGGTGCCCTTCCTGACCACGATCGAGATGGGGACGCGGGTGCCGTCGGAGGCCGTCGCCCACTCGCGGAACTGCTCGTAGTCGTCAGGGTCGTAACCGCCGAGCACCGGCTTGCGCTTCAGCAGGATCAGCTCGCGCGTCCGCAGGTCGTAGTCGTAGACCGACGCCGGGGTGATCATGCTGGTATAGCCGAGGCGCAGTCGCTCGGTGACGAACTCCGGGTTGCCCGCGGGTCCGACCTCGTAGATCGGCTCGGGGAAGGAGATCTCGTACGGCTCGCCGTCCCCGGGGAGGACGCGGATGCCGGTGAGGCCGTCCCGGCGGAAGTGCACGACGGAGTGGCTCTGGAACGCGTCGACGTTCAGCAGCCGGGTGTCGGCGCGGTGCTCGATCAGCGGGGTCCAGGTGCCGGGATCGTCGAGCGGCGCGGTGGCCAGCTCGAAGTTCTCCGCGTTCCGGTTGTGCAGGACCAGGAAGCGGTCGCCGGCGTGCTCGACGTCGTACTCGACGCCCGTCTCGCGGGGCCGTACGACACGGAACTCGCCCGCGGGGTCGTCCGCCTCCAGGATCCTGACCTCGCTGGTGATCTTGCTTGCGGCCGCCAGCATCAGGTAGCGCTCGCTGCGGCTGAGGCCGATGCCCAGCCAGAACCGCTCGTCGGTCTCCTCGTGGACCAGCACGTCGTCCTCGGCCGCGGTGCCGATCGTGTGCCGGTGGACCCGGTACGGCCGCCAGCTCTCGTCCACCGTCGTGTAGAAGAAGGCGGTGCCGTCCGCCGACCAGGCGCCGCCGTAGAAGATGCCGGGGATCTCGTCGGGGAGGATCTCGCCGGTGACGAGGTTCTTCACCCTCAGGGTGAAGCGCTCGTCGCCGGTGAAGTTCACCGCGTAGGCCATCATGGTGCCGTCGGGGCTGACCGCGCTGGTGCCGACGGCGAAGAATTCGCTGTCCCCGGCCAGCTCGTTGCCGTCGAGGAGGACCTCCTCGCCGGGGAGCGGCTCGCCGGCCTTCAGCTCGGGCGGCGTCTCCCCGGCGGCCGCCACACGGCACTGGATGCCGTACTGCTTGCCCTCCTCGGTCCGGGAGTAGTACCACCAGCCGTTCTTCCTGCTGGGGACCGAGAGGTCGGTCTCCAGCGTCCGGCCCTTGATCTCCTGGAAGATCGTCTCCTGTAGGGACTTGAGATGAGCGGTCGCCTGCTCCGTGTAGGCGTTCTCCGCTTCGAGGTAAGCGATGGTGTCGGGATCGTCCTTGACCGTCAGCCACGCGTACTCGTCGACCACGGTGTCTCCATGGTGCACGCGCTCGCTGGGAACCTTCTTCGCCTTGGGCGGCATCTGACTGCTCACCCCGCCGAGTCTATGTTTCCCGCCGGACCTCTCCCGGGGGCCGGGGCGGGTCGGGCCGACCTGGGCCGGGTCGCGGTGGATCGGGTCGGGGGGAGGCGGGTCGCGGCGGGACGGACCGGGTCAGGGAGAGACTGGTCGCGGCGGGACGGACCGGGTCGGGGAGAGGCGTGAAGAGGTTCTGCGATTACGGCTCAAGCGGTCCGCGAAGGCTGCTAATCTTTCGTGGTCGGCAGGGGCCGGCAAACCACTCCAATCACTCCGGTGACTTCGACGTGGCTTGTTCCGTGTTCCCCGATATCCCCTTGAAACGCACCACCGCGGAGATCGGTTCGCAGAGCCGCTCAGAGGCTGGTAAGTTTAAGGGGTTGCCTCCGAAAGAGGCGGCCCGAATTCCCTTCGGGACGGTTGGATCAAAGCAAATCGCTCCGAAAGAGTGGTTTGACACGAAAAAGCCGGTCTGAAAGAATAAAGGCACAACGAAACGAACGAAACGCCCCGGAGAGACGGGCCTGAGGGTCCGGTTCGATGGTGAACGCGTCCGTTTCTTGAGAACTCAACAGTGTGCTAAAAGCCAGTGCATGATGCACAACCCCGTCCCACCCGCCTTGAGTGGGAGGACGGATTCCTTTGGTTGATGCTCCGTCCCGTCGCAGGGATGGATGCTTTCAGCCGGGAGAAACTGTTCAGACATTGTTTGGAGAGTTTGAT
>NZ_JBEZNH010000018.1:0-32854 GCF_040653115.1 Streptosporangium sp. NPDC048047
ATCGTAGGGCGAGATCGATCGGGTGTCCGGAACAGGACGCCGCGGGACCCCTTCCCCGTCAGCGGGACGCCTCGTCCAGCAGCTTCAGGTCGCCGTCGGTCAGCTCCAGCTCGGCGACGGCCAGCAGCGGCCTGAGCTGCTCGACGTTGCGGGCGCTGGCGATGGGCGCGGCCACCGTGGGCTGGGCGGCCAGCCAGGCGAGCGCGACGGTGGCCGGGACCGCGTCGTGGGCGGCGGCCACCTCGTCCAGCGCGGCGAGCACCCGGCGGCCCCGCTCCTCCTCCAGGTAGCGGCCGGCGGTGGCGGCGCGGGGGCTGTCCACCTCGACCCCGGGCCGGTACTTGCCGGTCAGGAAGCCGCGGGCCAGACCGTGGTACGGCGTGCTGGTCAGCCCCCGGTCCGCCACCACGTCGCGCAGCGCACCCTCGTAGCCGCGCTCCACCAGGTTGTAGGGCTGCTGCAGCACCCCGTAGCGGGGCAGGCCCTCGCGCCCGGAGACGTCCAGGGCCTCGGCCAGCCGCTCGGGGCCGTAGTTGGACGCGCCGATGTTGCGGATCTTGCCCTCGCCGATCAGCTCGCCGAACGTGCCGAGCGTCTCCTCCAGCGGGGTGTCGGCGTCGTCGACGTGCGCCCAGTACAGGTCGATGTAGTCGGTCCGCAGCCTGCGCAGGGAGTCCTCGACGGCCGACCGGATGTTCCTCTCCGACAGACCGGGACGGCCGCTCAGCATGCCGACCTTGGTGGCCAGCACGATCCGGTCGCGGTTGCCGCGGGCGCTGAGCCACTCGCCGATGATGGTCTCCGACTCCCCGCCGGCGTGTCCGGGGACCCACTCGGAGTACACGTCGGCGGTGTCGATGAAGTTGCCGCCCGCCTCGGCGTAGGCGTCCAGGACGGCGAAGGAGTCCTCGCGGTCGGCGGTCCAGCCGAAGACGTTGCCGCCCAGGCAGAGCGGGAAGAGGTTGAGTTCGGAAAAGCTCATGCGGCTCACTGTATTTCCTCCCGGCCGGAGCGCCGTGCGGCGCGGTGCCGGCCGTACGGTGATCTCCCTCCGGCGGCATGGAAATCCGGCCGGGCCCGCGGTTATGGTCGGCCTGTGAGCGGCTTCAGGCAGCGGCGGGGCGGGCCGGGACGTGAACGTGACCGCGCCGGCTCCGGCGGGCGGCCCGGACGCGAGCGTGACGGCGCCGATCCCGGCGAGCGGCCCGGACCCGGGCGTGACGGCGGCGATCCCGGCGCGCGCACCCGCATCCTCGACGCCGCCGAGACGCTGTTCGCCGGCGGCGGCTACGAGGCGACCTCGACGGCGGAGATCGCCCGGGTGGCCGACGTGCCCAAGGGCCTGGTCTTCCACTACTTCCCCAGGAAGATCGACGTACTGGTCACACTGGTCGACGAGCGCACGCTCGTGGAGGAGGCCCCCGAGGTGGAGGCCGTCCCCGGTGACGCCGCGGGGACGCTCTCGAAGCTGGCCCGGCGGCTGCCGCTGCGCGCCTCCCCGGCGATGCGCCGCATCCTGTTCCGCGAGGCCGACACGCACGGGTCGGTCCGCGAGCGGCTGGGCCGCCTGAACGGCGAGATCATCCGCCGGGCCCGGTTCGCCCTGGAACTGGCGCTGCCGACCCCGCGAGGTGACGCCGCCCGGCTGGAGGTCGCCGCCGTCACCTTCGCCGCGGTGCTCCTCTACCAGGAGAACCTCTGCCAGCTCACCGGGCACACCATCGACCCCGACGCGGTCGCCGAGCTGATCGCCCACGCCCTGGGCTGATCCGGCTCAGGCCAGGGCCGGCTCCGGCACCGCGACCTCCGGCACCGTGACGGTGATCGGCGGAGCGGCAGGGACCGTGACCGGCACCGGGGCCGTCGGCGCGACCGCGGCCGGGGCCGCCGTCGGGTTCGAAACCGCCGCCGGGTCCGCGACGGCCGCCGGAGCCGGGTCGGGGGCCGGGGTCTTGAACGGTGCGGCGGACGGGGCCGGGCGGACGTCCGCCGTCCCGGCCAGCTCGGTCAGCTCGTCCATCGCCTCCTGCAGGTGGCCCATGAGCCGCCAGACGTCCGCCACCCGGTCCGGGCAGGCCAGCACGCCGAAGCCGAGCGATCCGTCGTAGGAGAAGCAGGTGATGTTGACCCCGCCGGTCATGTCGGTCAGCACCGACATCGGGTAGTAGCCCAGGACCCGGGCGCCGCACAGGTACAGCGGGAACTGCGGCCCCGGGACGTTGGAGACGATCAGGTTGATCGGCGGCAGCACGATCGAGGCCAGCCGGAAGACGGCCGGGGTCGCCATGGCCGTGACCGGGGCGGGCAGTACCGCCGACAGCTCGTCCAGCCAGGTGGCGGGCGCGGCCGCGAAGCGCCGCTTGGCCCGGCGCATCGCCTCCCCGGTGACCCGCAGCCGCTCCAGGGGGCAGGCGACGTCGGTCGCCAGCGGGGCGATCATCGCCGAGAGCCGGTTGCCGACCCCGGCCCCGGCCGCGGAGTCGTCGTGGGAGCCGTCGCGGGCGCCGGCCGTACGGACCGCGACCGGGACCGCGGTGACCAGCGGCTCGGCGGGCAGCGCGTCACGCTCACGCAGCCAGGAACGCAGCGCCGAGGCGCACAGCGTCATGACCACGTCGTTGACGCTCAGCTCGAAGGTCCGGGCGACCCTCTTGACCTCGGCGAGCGGCAGCGCGCCGTAGGAGAAGCGCCGCCGGGCGCTGATCGGGCCGTTGAACGGGGTGGGCGGGGCGACCAGGGGCGGCATCTCCGGCAGCGCGGAGTCGCCGCCGGTGATCATCCGGGCCGCGGCGGCCACCGTCCGGGCCGCGGGCAGCGCCCCGAGCAGCGGGATCGCGTCGAGGTCGGCCGCCAGCCGGCCCAGGGAGCGCAGCGCCCTGGCGGGGTGGGAGACCGACCTGGCCACGGCCACGGCCAGCATCTCCGCCGGGTCGGGGGCGGGCGGCGGCGGGTCCGGAGGCTCGGGCGCGGGGACGGGACGGATCTCGGAGGTGAGGTCCAGCAGGCAGGCCAGGATTTCCACGCCCGACATCCCGTCGACCGCGCAGTGGTGGACCTTGGTGTACAGGGCGGCGCGGCCGCCGCTCAGGCCCTGGATGAGATGCATCTCCCACAGCGGGCGAGACCGGTCGAGGCGGCGCTCGTGGATGCGGGCGATCTCGTCGGCCAGCTGGGACTCGTCGCCGGGCAGCGGCAGCACGACCTCGTGGACGTGGTCGGCGACGTCGAGGCCGGCGGCCTCCGTCCAGTACGGCCGGTCGAGGCCGAACGGCACCTCGGCCAGCCGCAGCCGCAGCGCCGGGAGCAGGTGCAGCCGCTCACGCAGCAGCCCGATGACGTCCTCGCGGGTCACGACGCCGCCGGGGGAGCGGGCGGCGTCCAGGATCGCGACCCCGGCGAGGTGGGCCCCGGTGGTCGCCGACTCGGCGTGCAGGAACTGCGCGTCCAGCGCGGACAGCTGTCGCATCGGTCGGCCCTTCTGGCGGGAAACGGATGGTGGAAGAACAGGTGCGGCCATCATCGCTCCGGTTCGTTTCCCCCTCGTTTCCCCTGTGCGACGCCAGGCGTCCTTTCCGGATGGGATCCGGCGGACCGACCATGGATTCCGGCGGCTTGTCTTGCCTGATCAGCTAATACCTCCGTGCTCCAAGGGAAATGACCCACGTCCTTTTGAACGGGTAAGAACTGCGTACGGGAATTCCATGTGATCGCTTCCGGATGGAAATCACCGGCGTTTCTCGCTCAGGTGTTCACCACGGTCACCGGGTGCCGGGCGACCGCGTCGAACATGTATCCGAACCGGTTGTGCGGGGTGCGGTCCGGCTGGACGGCCCCCGTCTCGTCGACGGCCCTGGCCATCAGCTCGTACGGTCCCGTGGCGCGGGGACACCAGGTGACGTGCCAGCGGACCCAGGCGGGGGCGAGGTGCGAGCCGTGCAGCTGGGCCGGTCGCCAGGTGGCGCCGCCGTCCAGGCTGACCTGCACTCCGGTGATCCGGCCGTTGCCCGACCATGAGCGGCCGCGCAGCACGTGCGGGTGCCCGGCGGCGAGCCTGGCCCCCCACGCCAGCTCGAAGGCGCTCCTGATGCCCTGCGTGCTCAGCGGCTCACCGCCTCCCGGCGGGTGGGACGCGCCGAACATCCGGTAGAACTCGGTGGTCCACGGCGAGCTCAGGGGTGAGACGGAGACCTCGATGTCGCCCACCCACTTGATCGACGCCAGGCCGATCCAGCCGGGCACGACCAGCCGTACCGGGTGGCCGTGGTCGGGCGGCAGCGGGCGGCCGTTCATCTCGTAGGCGAGGATCACGTCGTCGAGCGCCTTGGCCACCGGGATCGGCCGGCGCACCCGCCCGAAGTCGACGCCCGCCTCGACGTAGTGCGGGTCGAGGCCGCGCGGCATGACGTCGACCGCGTCGGGGGTGACGCCCGCCAGCCGCAGCACCGTGGACAGCGGCACCCCGCGCCAGCGGGCCACGCCGGCGGCGCCGAGCCGCCAGGGGGTGCCGATGACCTCCTGGCCCTGCTGGGAGGCGAACAGGCTGCGGCCGTTGCCCGCGCACTCGATCATCACGTCCCGCGTCACCGCCGGCAGCGACAGCAGCTCGGCATAGCCGAAGTCGCGGGGCGCGCGCAGGCCGGAGCCGTGCAGCCGCAGCCGCCAGGCGGCGGCGTCGATGATCGGGGTGGAGGTGTGGTTGCGTACGAAGAATCGTTCGGCGGGCACGTGGTAGCCGACGCCTCCCAGCGCCTCCCAGCGTGTCTCGGCGTTGGTGTCGTGTACGACGAACAGCTCCGGCGGCAGCGGCTTGACGATCCCGGAGCCGGCGTCCCCGCGGGTTCCATGGCGCTGTCCCGTTCCGCTCTCGGCCGTGTACGGCATGCTGCTCCCCTTCCCCGGTTACAGTTATTCCCTACCAGATAACCGTGTAATTGTGCAGGGGTTGTGACGGGCGTGTCACCTCCCGCCACCGTGTCGCCCCCGGTGGCCGGAGGCCGTCAGCGGCCGCCGCGGCCCAGGAAGGCCAGCAGCCGCTCCAGCGGCCAGGTGTTGATCACATCCTCGGCGGTCAGCCAGCCCCGCTGGGCCACGCCGACCCCGAACCGCTGGCCCGCGAGCCCCGGAACGGAGTGGGCGTCGCTGTCGATGGAGAACCTCACTCCATGATGCCGCGCCCGCCGTACGAGGTCGGAGGGCAGGTCGGAGCGTTCGGAGGCGGAGTCGATCTCCATCGCGGTGCCGGTGCGCGCGGCGGCGCGGAACACCTCGTCCCAGTCGGCGTCCACCGGCGGGCGCCGGCCGATCCGGCGGGTGGTGGGATGACCGATGATGTGGACCTGCGGGTTCTCGCAGGCGGCGATGAACCGCCGCGTCATCTCCTCGCGTGACTGGGTGAAGTGGGAGTGCACGCTGGCCACGCACACGTCGAAGCCGGCCAGCACGTCCTCCGGCCAGTCCACGGACCCGTCGGGGCCGATGTTCAGCTCGGTGCCGTGCAGCAGCCGCATGTCCGGATACTCCGCCTGGAGGCGGCGCAGCCGCTCGCGCTGCTTCAGCGCCCGCTCCAGGGTCATCCGCTGCATCGCCAGGTCGGGGGCGTGGTCGGTGACGGCGTAGTAGGAGTAGCCGCGCGCGGCGGCGGCCGCCGTCATCTCCTCCAGGGTGGCGATGCCGTCGGTCAGGTCGGTGTGGGTGTGCAGGTCGCCCCGCAGGCCGGCGACGGTGACCAGGTCCGGCAGCTCCCCGGCGAGCGCCGCGTCGATCTCCCCGCCGTCCTCGCGCAGCGCCGGCGGGATCCACGGCATGCCGAGCGCCTCGTAGACGTCCTCCTCGCGCTCGGCGGCGATCACCCGGGCGCCGTCGAACAGGCCGTACTCCGACAGCTTCCAGCCCCGCTTCACCACCATCTCCCGCAGGTGCACGTTGTGCTCCTTGGAGCCGGTGAAGTACTGCATGGCCGCGCCCCACGAGGCGGCCGGGACCAGCCGCAGGTCCACCTGGACGCCCTGCGTGGTGCGGACCGAGGTCTTCTTCTCGCCGGAGGCGATGACCTCCGCGACGTACGGCATGCCGCGGAAGTCGTCCATCAGGCTCTCTGGACCGACCGCCAGGATGTCGATGTCGCCGATGGTCTCCTTCATCCGGCGCAGCGACCCGGCGTAGGCGATCCGCTCGGCGCCGAGCGAGGCGATGATCTGCTCGGCGAGGTCCATGGCGGTGCCGATGTCCACCCGGGCGCCGGCCTGCTCCATCTGCTCCAGGCCGTGCAGCAGGTTGGCCTCGGTCTTGGCGCCGAAGCCCTTGACGCCCCGCAGCCGCCCCTGCCCGATCGCCTCGGCCAGGGCCTCGGGGGAGTCGATGCCCAGCTCCTGGAAGAGGAAAACGGCCTTCTTCGGCCCGAGCGAGGGGACGCGGGTGAGCCGCCTCACCCCCTCGGGGACCTTTCCCCGCAGGTCGTCGAGCTGGCGGAAGCTGCCCCGGCTGAGGAACTCCTCGACCTTCTTGGCGATCGCCTCGCCCACCCCCGGCACCGAGCGCACGGCGGTGGTCGCGATGTCCTCGGGGAAGCCCGCGATCGCCTTGGCCGCCTTCTGGTAGCTGCGCACCCGGAAGGCGTCGCCGCCGGTCATCGCGAACAGCTCGGCGTACTCCTCCAGGGCGGCCGCGACGGCGTCGTTCACTCGTGCCATGGGCCCAGCTTAGGAGATCGCCCCGACATTCCCCGGGCGCCCGCCGCGGCCCGCCGCGGCGGATCGCGGCGGACGCCCGCCGTGCCGGAGAGCGGCGCCCAGCACACCGGAAGGTGCACCCGGACGACCCCGTGGATCACGATCGAAAGGAGTGAGAGAAGAGAAAGGAGGTGAACGGTATGGAGATCAACTGGGACCTCGGTCAGGTCGACGAGGAGGCGCAGGAGTTCGACGTCCTCGGCAACAAGTCGTACTGACGTGCCGCGCGACGAGACCGTCGCCGCCCCGCGACCGGGCGGCGCGTGATCCGAGGGCGCTGTGGGGCGGGTCGCCGATGCTGACGCCCCCGCGCCCGGACTCCGGGTGCACCGGTTCGAGGTGACCCCGGAGTGTGCCGGATCGACGGAACCCCCGGGCGTGCCGGCTTGAGGGAGAGGGAGACCAATGGACCAGGGCGACGCCGCGCCGCGGCCCATCGTGCGCCCGCTGGTCGGCGGGATCCTGCACGTGGCCTGGACGGCCGACGACGCCGGCGTCAGCGGCGGAGCCTGCGACGCCGACCCCGGCCGGGCCGCCCGCCGGGCGGCGGGGGAGTACGCCCAGCACGTGAGCCACCTGTCGGCCGCCGGCGCGCTGCCGGTCCTGGCCGGCCCCGGCGACCGGCCCGTGATCGCACCGGCCGCGCACGCCGCCGCCGGCTCCCCGCCGACGTCATGGGTGGCCGGCCACGGCATGCGCGACGGCACGGAGGTCGCCGTGCCCGCCCAGGCGGTCTTCCTCGGCTGGGACCCTCCGCCGCCGGAGACGCGCTGGTGCGTGCAGACGTCGGCCGGCACCGCCGCCGGTCCCGACCGGGAGCGGGCGCGCACGGCCGCGCTGCTGGAGGTGATCGAGCGGCACGTGCTGGAGCGCGGCTGGCGGACCGGGGACATCCTGTTCGAGGAGCTGGACCACCTGCACGACGCCGTGCTGCCGCCGGGCCTGACCGGAGCGCTGCGGGCGGGCGGCGTCGTCCTCCGCACGTTCCGCGTGGCGGGGCTGTCGCCCGACGTCGTGACCGCCTTCCTGCACCGCTCCGACGGGACCGCGCTGACCTGCGGCGCCGCCGCCCGGGGGGACACCGCGGACGCCGTACGGCACGCGGTCTACGAGGCCGTGGGAAACCGCCTGGCCCTCTCCGCCCCGAGACGCCCCGCGCGGCCGGGCACTCGTGATCGCGGCGAGGTTCCCGCGCGGCCGGGCACCCGCGACGGGAGCTCCGCGCGGCCGGGCGGCCGGGACGGGAGCTCCGCGCGGCCGGGTGACCGGGACGGGAGCTCCGCTCGGCCGGGTGACCGGGACCGCGAAAGGGGCCTCGCCGCGGCCGCCGCCGGTCCGCGGCACCTGGACTTCGTGCGGCGGCGGACCTCAGGCGCCGGCGAGCCCCGCACCGTCCCCGTCACGACGGCCGACCTGCTGGAGACCGCCGAAGCCCTGTTCGGCCACCAGCCCGCCGAGGTGCGGCTGCCCTCGGTCGGGCCGTACGCGGTGCACCGCGTGGTGTGCCACGGCTCGGAGGTCCTCCAACCGCTCACCCCGCCCGCCGGTCTGGCCTGCCCGATCGCCTAGGAGGTCACGTGCCCAAGTTCGCCTACCACCGCGACGACTCCGTCTCCTTCGGGGAGCTCCGCTTCGCCGGGCCGCGGGTGCTCGACACGGCCGGGCTCGCCCGGCGCTGGAGGGCCTGGATCGATCTGGGCGACGCCGACCCCGCCCCGCTGCGGTCGCGGCACGCCGTACACCTGGCGCGGATGCTCACCGGGGAGGCCGAGGAGGTGGCGCCCAACTGGTTCGCCACCGTGTCGGTGACCAGCTCCCGCTACCAGGTCGTGGCGCAGGCCAGGGCCGATGAGTACCGGTGCGAGCGGCCCGCCGGCCTGGCCGGCCGCCTGCGCACCCCCCGATGGCGGGCCCTGGTGGCCGCGCTGGAACGCTGGCCCGCGCTGCCGCCGGACCGCAGGGTCGTGGTGGTCGCGCTGCTCACCCAGCTCGGCTTCCACCGCCACGTCGTCAACCTCGTCGGCACCCTCACCGCCGCCGCCGACCCGCTGTCGCAGCAACTCGCCTACGAGGCGTCCCGGGCGGCCTACCAGCTCAACCGCGCCTCGCCCGTCCCGGGCCGGGTCTTCGGCTGGCTGGCGGAGAACGCCGCCCGGCCGGCGCTGCGCACGCTCGCCGCCCTGCAACTGGTCTCGACCGGCTCCCGCGGCGGCGGCGACCGGACCGGGGCGGCCCGATGGCTGGACGCGGCGCGCCGGGCGGCCGACGGCCTGGACGCCGAACCGGACTGGCTGGCGCACCTGGTGACGAGCCGCTACCACCGCGCCGCCGCACTGCACGAGCTGTCCGGAGGCGACCGCGAGCCGGTGGTCGAGCACATGCGCCTGGCGCTGCGCCACGACGAGGACATGGCGCGGTGCGCGCCGGACCCCGTACAGGCCCACTACCGGGCGGAGAACCGGGGGCTGGTCCTGGAGGCCCATCTGAAGCTCGACACCCTCACCGGCGAGAGCAGCGCCCCCGCCGACGCCGTGGCGCAGCTGCGCGCCCTGGACCCGGTCGATCCCGAGCCGCTGTACGCCGTCGGCGCCTACCTCGCCGGGCGCGGCGACTGGGAGGGGGCCCGCGAGGCGTTCCGGCGGGCCGCCGGGTCGGGCACGCTGCGCGGGGCGATGGCCGCCGCCGCGGCGGCCGACTGCTCCGAGCGGCTGGGACGGCCCGGCGACGCCGAGGAGGACCGCCTGCTCTGCCTCGACCTCGACCCGGCCGCCCGCCTGCCCGTCCGTTCGAACCCTGAAGCCCGCGTGCCCGTCCGTCCGAACCCTGAAGCCCGCGTGGCCGTCCGCCCGAGCCCGGCAGGGGAGGGACGATGACCGACACGCGCCGGCCCCCCGCCCCGGAGGAGACCGGAGCCGGTGAGCGGCCCGCCGATCGCGGCGCGGAGCGGCCGGGAAGCGGCGGGCTGCTCACCGTCCGGCCGCTGGAGGCCCTGCCCGACCTGGACGGCCTGCGTCCCGGTGACCCCGAGCCGGGCGGGCGGCACGCCCTGGAGGAGATCATCACCTCCCTGCCCGTCACGGAGTTCCTCGGCCGGCACTGGGGACGCGACTGCCACCTCGATCCCGGCGACCCCGCCGACCCGGGGCGGTTCCACCGGCTGCTGCCCTGGCCGGAGCTCGACCGGCTGCTCGACGGGCACCGGGCGTGGCCGCTGCGGATGCAGGTGGCGCGGGGCAACGCCTCGCTGCCGCCGTCCTCCTACCTGGAGACGATCCCCGGCAGGGGCGTCGGCCGCGAACCGGCGATGCGGGTCTCCAGCGCCAAGCTGCACGCCCGGCTGCGCGAGGGCGCGACGCTGGTGTTCGGGTCGGTGGACGAGGCGGTGCCCGAGGTGCGGAAGCTGGCCGAGCGGCTCGAACACGACCTGCGCGCCGAGGTCTTCGTGAACCTCTACGCCTCCTGGGGGCAGGTGGGGGCGTTCGACCCGCACTGGGACGACCACGACGGCATCATTTTGCAGGTCTACGGGCGCAAGGAGTGGCGGCTGTACGGCGTCGGCCGTCCCGTGCCGCTGCCGGGCGACGGTCCCCTCAACGAGTGCCCGCCCCGGCCCCTGCGGGAGTTCGAGCTGACCGAGGGGCAGGCGCTGTACGTGCCGCGGGGCCACTGGCACGCGGTCCGGCCGGTCGGCGGCACCACCGTGCACCTGACGTTCGGCATCCGGCGGCCGGTGGTCCGCGACCTGCTGCGCTGGGCGGTCGACCGGCAGCTGAACGACCCGGACGCCCGGTTCGACCTGCCGCTCGGCGGATGGGACGACGAGCTCGCCGGCCGGCTGTCCCGGCTGCTCGGCGGGATCGGCGACCTGCTCGGCGCCGACGGGTTCGGGCGGTACGTCGCCGAGCGGGACGGGCGGGCCGCGGCCCGCCCCCGCCACCTGCTGCCGCACGCGGTGACCGACCTGTCCGGCGGATGCCCGCCGGACGCCGTCGTCGTCCTGGCCGCCCCCCGCCCGGTGGCCCGCGGCGGGGACGGGCGCCGGCTGACCCTGCTGTCGGGCGGCCTGCGCTACGACTTCGACGCCCGCTGTGAGCCGCTGCTGCGCCGCCTGCTCGGCCGCCGCCCCTGGCGGGCGGGCGACCTCGCCCGGGAGGCGGCCGCCGACGGCGGCCCGGACGCCGACGAGTGCCGGCGGCTGGTGGCCGAGCTCCTCGGGCACGGCCTGCTGCGGTTCGGCACCGCGCCCGCCGCGCCCGCCGCGTCCGACAGGCCGTACGGCGGTCCGCACGGTGAGGGGCATGGCGGGCGGCACGACGACTGGTCCGGCGGACGGTCCGACCGGCAGGAGGAGGGACGGCGATGACGGACACAATCCCCGGAACCGAGGCGCCGCGCACCCGGCGGCCGGGTCCGCTGTCCCTGGCACCGGACTTCCCCATGCTGTGGGGCGCCTCGGCGGTGTCGCTGCTGGGCAACGGCATCTCCTCCGCGGCGCTGCCGCTGCTGGCCGCCACGCTCTCCACCGACCCGGTGGTGGTCGCCTCCGTGACGGTCGTCGGGCGGCTGCCCTGGCTGCTGTTCGCCCTGCCGGCCGGGGCGATGGCCGACAGGTGGGACCGCAAGCGCGCGATGTGGCTGGCGGACCTGGTGCGGGCCGCCCTCACCGGCGTGCTGGCGGCGGCCGTCGCGATGGGCTTCGCGAGCATCGGGCTGCTGATGGCCGTGGGCTTCCTCATCGCGGTCGCCGACACCGTCTTCGACAGCAGCGGCACCGCCGTGCTGCCCAGGGTGGTCTCCGGCGACCCCGACCGCATCCGGCGGGCCAACTCCTGGCTGGTGGGGACCAGGACCACCGTCGAGTCGTTCGCCGGGCCCCCGCTCGGCGGGCTGCTGTTCGGCTTCTCCCGGGCGCTGCCGTTCGTCGGCGACGCGCTGTCGTTCCTGTTCAGCGCCGTCCTGCTGCGCAGGATGCGCGGCGACTACCACGTCTCCCGCAACGCCTACGGCGAGGCCGGTCTGTGGCGGGCCGTCGCCGAGGGCTGCTCCTGGCTGTGGCGGCAGCCGGTGCTGCGGTCGATCACCGCCGTGGCCGGCATGTTCAACGTCGCCTGCCTGGCGCAGACCGCCATTTTCGTGCTGTTCGCCCAGCAGGAGCTCGGCCTGGGGGCCTTCGGGTTCAGCCTGCTGCTGGCCGTGGGGTCGTTCGGCAGCCTCTTCGGCGCCGCGCAGGCCGGACGGCTCAACACGTGGTTCGGCACGGCGGTCAGCCTCCGCCTCGCCCTGGTCGCGGCGGGCGCCGCGTGCCTGCTCACCGCGGCCGCGCCGAACGCGTGGACCGCGGGCGCCGCGGAGGTCCTGGCCGGGTTCGCCGCCGCGATCTGGAACGTCAACCAGATGTCGCTGCGGCAGTCCGGCACGCCCGACCACCTCCTCGGCCGGGTCACCGGCGCCCACCGGCTGGTCACCTACGGGGGGATGCCCTTCGGCGCGCTGCTGGGGGGCCTCCTGGCCTCCGCCGCCGGTCTGCGCGCGTCGTTCGTCGTCGCGGGAGCGATCATGCTGGCGCTCGCCGTGTTCGCCGCCTCGACCATCACCCGGTCCCGGGTCGCCGAACTGACCGGGGAACCGGCCGGCGGCCGGGGATGAGCACCGCCGTACCGATCCGGACACGAGTCACCGGCATGAGCACCGCCGTACCGGCCCGGACACGAGTCACCGGCATGAGCACCGCCGTACCGACCCAGGCAACCGCCGCGCAACCGACAAGGAGCACGCCAATGGTGGGCAACAGCTTCGAACGCGTCCTGAACCACCCCCGTGAGAAGGTCTGGCGGGCCATCTTCGACCCCGCCGCCGCCGAGCAGTGGCTCGGCGTGGTCGCCAGCGTCATGCCCGAACGGCCGGGCGCCGCCTTCTGCTGGCTCTACGACGCGGGCGCCCGCAGGCCGACCGCCTACACCGGGCGGATCGGCGCCCTGGAGACCAACCGGCGGCTGGAGCTGACCGTCGGCCTGATCGCCTGCGACGCCGAGGTCACCATGGTCTTCGAGCTGGCCGACGCCGACGGCGACGCCGGCCGTACCCGTCTGACGCTCCGGCAGGACGGCTTCCCCGAGGAGGGCAACGGCAGGTTCGAACGCGACGGGTTCCTGCACCACTGGGACCACTTCCTGGACCTGCTCGGCGACCACCTCGACGAGATCCCGCACAACTACCACACCATGCACCGGACCGAGCTGGGGGTCATCCCCGTCGGGGCCGTCGCGGGCGAGGGCATGCTGGTGCAGGACGTGGCGCTCGGCGCGCCCGCCGACCTCGCCGGGGTGCGTCCCGGCGACGTCATCCGCGCAGCCGACGACTTCCTCTTCGACAGCCTCGACGACCTGGACGTGTGGGTCGAGAACCACAGGCCCGGCGACCGGGTGAACCTGGTGATCGGCGAGCGCGTCGTCCCCGCCGTGCTGCGGGCCAAGCGGTACGCACCGGCCTGACCCGCCCGCACTCCGGAGACCCCGGAGACCCCGGAGACCCCGGAGACCCCGGAGACCCCGGCGGTTCCGACGGTTCCGACGGACACGGACAGGACGAGCACGGACAGCACGGACAGGACGGACACGGACAGGAGGCACGATGCCGGACGTCATCCCGCTGCCGGAGCGGGCGGAGCGGGTCACCGCGTCGCTGCCGGACCCGTTCCGGCGGTCCCAGCTCGACGGCGACGGCCCGGCGTTCGCGCTGACCCCGGCCGGGCCGGTGGTGAGCGCCGACGCCTGGTCCGGCCGCCATCTCGCGCTGCTCACCGGCGACCGGTGGACGCCGCTCACCACCGGGTCGCGATGGCACCGCCGCCCCCGGTGGGACGGGGAGCGGCTGACGGCGGACGCGTCACGCGACCTGGCCGCCGAACTGTTCGGCGAGGAGACGTTCCCGCTCCCGGTCGCGCTTCCGGTCCCGCTCCCGGTCCCGGTCCCGGTCCCGGTTCCGGTCCCGGTCGCGGGCCGGGAGCCGGCGGGCCACGCCGGGAGCGTCGTCCACCCGGTCCTCGGCGAGGTGCGGCTGCCACCGCGCGCCGTGGTCGAGGCGGTCGTGCCGGACTCGCCGCGCCGCGACAGGATCGCCGTGCTGCTGCGCCGGGGACCGGCCAGACGCGTGGTGTGCGTGGACGGCGGCGGCGTCTCCCACTGGGACGGCCCGGTGACCTCCGTCGGGCCGTGGCTGTCGCCGGAGGAGGTCGTCGTGGTCGCCGAGACGTGGCCGGGCCGGGCCGCCTACGCCTGGCACACCCGCACCGGGGCACGACGCCGCCTGACCGGGCCCGGCGCGGCCGTGGTGGACGACGTGCTGGCCGGTGACGGGCTCGCCGGCCTGAGCTGGACGTCACCCGGACAGCCCCGGCGGCTGTGGGCGGGGGAGATCGCCGAGCTCGCCGCGGGAGGTCTGCGGCTGCGGCCCGACCCGCCCCGCGGACACGCGCCCCCGCCCGCCCGCCACACCGTCCTGGAGGGACCGAGCTGCCCGCTGCCGTGCCTGCTGCGCGACCCGCCCGGTACGGCGCGCGGCACGGTGCTGCTGCTGCACGGCGGTCCGAACGGGGTGAACCTGGCGACCTGGTCGCCCTTCGCCGAGTCGCTGGCGCTGGCCGGCTGGCGGGTCGTCCAGCCGAACGTGCGGGGGAGCAACGTGCTCGACCCGGCGCTGCGCCCGCCGCCGCCCGGCCGCTACGGCGTGGACGACGCCGACGACGTTCTCGCCGTACTGCGACAGGTCGCGACCGGGCCGGTCGTCGCAGGCGGGATGAGCTACGGGGGCTATCTCGCGGCGCGGGTCGCGCGCCTGTCCCCCCGGGTGCGCGGGGTCTTCCTGCTCGGTGGGTTCCTGCGGTTCGCCGATCTCGCCGACTCCGGCCACGAGGGGGTGCGGGCCTTCCTGAGCTCGGCCGGTGACCGCCTCGCGCCGGACGCGGCGCCCGCCGCCGTACCGCACTTCGTCGCGCACGGGGAGGAGGACCCGCGCATCCCCGCCGGCGCGGTCCGCGCCCATCTGGACGGGGCGCCGGCCGGGTCGGAATGGGTCGGCATCGAGAACGAGGGGCACGGGATGCTCACCGACCACGCCGCCAGGAAGGTCTTCCCACGGTTCTTCGCCTGGCTGGACCGGCTCGGCTGAGCGCGGCGCCCACCGGCGGCAGGGGACGGGGGACGGAGATGACCGGGTACGACGGAAGAGGTGATGGACGATGCTGCGGGTGAGCGTCAGTAAGGTACGGCCGGAGCAGGTGGACCGGCTGCGCGCGTGGTTCGCCGAGCTGTCCGGCCCCCGCCGGGGAGAGCTTCTCGCGACCTTCGTCGACGAGGGCGTGCGGCACGAGACCGTCCTGCTGGTTCCCACCTCCGACGGGCCGCTCATGGTCTACGTCATGGAGGAGGAGGACCCGGAGCGGTCGATCGCCGCCTTCCGGGCCTCGGCCCACCCCGTCGACGCCGACCATCGGGCGGTGCTGTCGGCGGCGTTCATGGGGGTGGCCGGACACGAGGTGCTCCTCGACGTGCCCGCGGAGCCGTCCGACGGCCGATCCGCCGCCGCGCCCGGCCCTCGGCCCCCGGCGGACGACGCGGTCACCGGAACCTCCTGAGCTTGTTCTTTATCCACCGGACCGTTGCGCTCGTCTGGACTAACGAACAACGCCTTTGGGGTGGTCGGCCTGCTCAACTCCCTGTTGCGAGGTCTTGTGGTTCGACTCGTTTGAGCGACGCGCTTACCCTCGCGACCGATTCAACCCTGGGCGGTTCAGTCGACGCGTAATCCTCCAAAACAACACCCAAGCGGTACGATGCGAACACCGAACCGGGCAGCTGGCCGTACCAGCAGCACCAGCGGGCAGGACTTCTCCGTCAGGGGGCGTGGCCGTACTGCGCCCACCAGCGGTTTTCCACGTACCTCACGTTGATGGAGAACCCGTCATGACCTCTGCCGTCCCTCGCGCCTTCCACTGCGAGCACACCCGCGCCAAGAGCAGGGTGTACGCCCTCGTCGAGCGCTCCGGCCAGCCCGCGACCCTGCATGCCGTACTGACCTGCACCGATCCCGCCCTCGCTCAGCACGTCGCCTACCTTCTCTCCTCGGTGCTGGAGAACGGCCTGGGCCCCGCCGCCCGCGCTGAGTCGGAGCGGATCGCAGCGGCTCTGCCCGACGCGCCCGCCGCCTCCTTCCGTCGTACGCTGGCCGATGTCGTGAACGGGACCTGGGCCGACGCCCCCGATCTGGCCGCCACGTGGGAGTCCCTGCGGCGGGGCCGGGGCGACTCGGCCGGCCTCGGTGGCGACCTTGAGGGCCGCACGCCGCACGACGCCTGCCTCGACGCCTTCCCAGGGCCGGTCATACGCACGATCAGCCTGCTGGAGGTGCACGTCCACGACCCCGCTCGTCTTCTCGCGGCGGCCACCGCGACGGGCTGGAGGCCGTTCGACGCCGAGGACCTCGACGAGGACGACAGCCAGGACGTCGTCGGAGCCGTCATGCATTTCGTCAACGGCCCGGAGTTCCTGCCCGGCGCCGACCAGCTGATGGAAGCCATGCAGGCACGGCTGCTGCGCGTCGACAGGGGCGATGAGGTGAGCGACTGGAGCACCGCGCCCGTGATAGCGAGGTTCGACATGGGAACGAGGTCCGGCCCCGACGACCAGGCCGACTGATCGCTACCTCACAGGCACGTCGGCGTGGCCGAGCACGAAATCGACTCTGCTGCGCCGAGATGTTCACACGCCTAGCTTCTTGAACCGCGCCGGGATTGATGGAGGCTCTGGCCGGCGTGCACGCCCTGGCCGACGACTGGC
Organism: Streptosporangium sp. NPDC048047; assembly: GCF_040653115.1. Lineage (NCBI taxonomy): Bacteria > Bacillati > Actinomycetota > Actinomycetes > Streptosporangiales > Streptosporangiaceae > Streptosporangium > Streptosporangium sp. NPDC048047. The sequence goes on from NZ_JBEZNH010000018.1 coordinate 16,562, forward strand.
CTGGCGGCCGCCAATCGTCAACGCGATCCTGTACGTGGTGCGCTCGGGCTGCCCGTGGCGGTACCTGCCTACCGGCCTGCCGCCCTGGCAGACCGTGTACTGGTACTTCCAGCAGTGGGAACAGGCCGGCGTCACCGAGACGCTGCTGGCCGAGCTGCGGATCAAGGCCCGTCGCCAAGCCGGCCGCGAGGACGAGCCGTCGGCCGGCATCATCGACTCCCAGAGCGTCAAGGGCGCCGACACCGTCGGGCGTGACAGCCGCGGCTACGAGGCGGGCAAGAAGGTCAACGGCCGCAAGCGCTTCATCATCACCGACACCACCGGGGAGGTTCCGGAGACCTCGGCGCCCGGCGGGGCCGAGGGCGTCGTCCGATTCCAGGCTCCGGCCACCGCGTTCTCTGAAAACCCCCCTGAAACCCCGGGGGAACCCCAGAACCCGCCGGGGCCGGGGACGTACCGCCCGATTGCGCCTCCGCGCCGGGAGCCGGGCCGATACCGTGGCACCGCCGCCCGCACACCCCGGCCTGGAAACGAGAGATGACGGCGACCGTGCAGACCCCGCCCCCCGTGCCCTTCGACCCGATTCGTCCACTGATGGGAGTGGAGGAGGAGTACTTCGTCGTCGATCCGGCGACGCGGGCCGTGACGCCCCGGGCCGCTGAGGTGGCCGGGCGCGCCGCCCCCGTACTGGGGGAGCGCGTGAGCACCGAGATCATCCGGTTCCAGGTGGAGGCCAAGACGCCGCCCTGCGCCGGCTCCGCGGACCTGGCGGAGCACCTGCGCGGGATGCGGGCGGCCATGGCCTCGGCGGCGGCCGGGGAGGGGCTGGCGGTGATCGCCTCGGGCACCCCCGTGCTGGGCGACGTCGTCCCGCCGCCGATCGTCGACGACCCGCGCTACGACCTCGGCATCGCCGCCTACCGGACGCTCCACGACGAGCAGAGCATCTGCGCCGGGCACGTCCACGTCCACCTGCCCGACCGGGCGCGGGCGGTGCTGGCGGGCAACCACCTGCGGCCGTGGCTGCCGGTGCTGATCGCGATGACGGCCAACTCCCCGCTGTGGGCCGGCCGCGACACCGGCTACGCCGCCTGGCGGGTGCTGTGCTGGAACAAGTGGCCGGTCGCCGGGCCGCCGCCGTACTTCGCCGAGCCGGAGGAGTTCGACCGGCTCGTCGCCACCCTGACGGAGGCCGGGGTGCTGGTGGACCCGGGCACGGTCTTCTGGGACGTCCGGCCCTCGGCGCGGCTGCCCACGCTGGAGGTGCGGGTGGCCGACGTGCCCGCCACCGCGGGGGAGTCGGCGCTGCTCGCCGCCGTGGTCCGGGGCCTGGTGGTGACCGCGCTGGAGCGGATCGGCGACGGGGACCCCGGGCCGCGCCCGCCGGAGGCGCTGCTGCGCGCCGCCTACTGGCAGGCGGCCCGCGACGGCCTGGACGGCCACGGCATCGACCCGCTCACCGGCGAGAAGCACCCCGCCGCCGACCGGCTCGCGGCGCTGCTGCGCCACATCCGGCCCGCGCTGGAGCTGACCGGCGACCTGGACATGGTGACCGAGCGGCTGGCCCGGCTGACCCGGGAGGGCACCGGGGCGGCCCGCCAGCGGGCCGTCCACGCCCGGCGCGGCCTGCCGTCCGACGTGGTGGACCACCTCGTCGGCGACTTCACCGCCTGACCGGCCGTACGGCGGGTCAGGGGGCGCCGTACGGCCGGTCCGGGCGTGCCGGAGAGGTGGGTCAGGGGCGCCCCGCAGCCCGGAGCCGGCCCCGGAGCGGCCGTTATCCGGGCAGCTGCTCGGTGAGGAAGGCGCGCAGCGGGGCCACGTGCCGTACCGGGTCGCGCCAGGTGGCCTGAAGGTCCTCCAGCAGGTGCCGCTCGGCGACCTGCTCGCCGTCCCGCCAGACCCGCACGACCGGGTGCAGGAACGCGCTCTCGTGCGCCCGCTCCGGCGTCGGGTGCCGCCGGATGGCGAAGACGTCGGGATGTTCCTGCCGCCCCCACCGCAGGGTGACCGTGAGGCACAGCCCCTCGCCGCCGAACCTGCCGACCGCGTAGTCCTCGGGCAGGTCGGTGTGGCGCCGGACCCGCCCGGTCCGCTCGTCGAGCACGTAGACGTCGCAGAGGTACTCGAACTGGGTCCACAGCGCGGAGCTGTGGTTGACCCGGTCCAGGATGTCCCCGGTCAGCGTCTCGGCGTCGGCGGGAAGCACGCGCTCCTCCAGCGGCGTCCCCTCGTAGCGCTCGGCCAGCAGGGCGGCCAGCGTCCGCAGGTTGTAGCGGAAGCCGTCGATGAACGCCGAGGAGGCGCGCTTGAAGTCGCGGGCCTGCATCAGGGTGCCGGCGAAGTACAGGCCGTCGACGTCGGCCGACTGGAAGTCGGGGCGGATCGCCGGCATGCGGCCGTTCGGGGTGAGCGCGGGACGGCAGGAGTCGTCGAAGACCGAGGTGTCCATGGCGAAGCCGGTGCAGCGCAGCACCCGGTCGTACTCCAGCGTCGCCCGCTCGCCCTCGGCGAGGGTGTAGGTGATCTCCACCTCGAACCGGTCGCCCGCGCGCCGGATCCGGTCGACCTCGCACTCCAGCACGCCGTGCAGGGTCTTGAACCAGTAACTGTCGAGCAGCGCGCCGTACTGGCCGCGCACGTGGCCCGGGTGCTTGCTCGTCCAGGCCAGCCGTACCGGGCTGGGGCTGGCCAGGTGGATGACCGCGGCGTGGCCGAGCATCGACTGGGCGGTCTCGAACGCCGAGTTGCCCTTGCCGATGATCAGTACCCGCTGGTCGGTGAAGTCCTCACCGCGGACCGGCATCTCCTCGTAGCCCGTGGCCAGCTCGATGCCCGGGATGTCCGGCACGTACGGCCCGCCCCAGCCGGTCGCCATGATCAGGCATTCGGCCCGGAACACCTCGTCCCCGGCGTGCACGGCGAAGCGCCCGTCCTCCTCCCGGGCGATCCGGTCGACGGAGACGCCGAAGGCGACGTTGAGCTTGTGCTCTCGCTGGAAGTCGCCGAGGTAGCGCACCAGGTCGCCCGCGCCGGGGAAGTAGTCGCGCGAGTAGCGGGGGAACAGCAGGTCGGGGGAGTCGTTGAGCAGGGAGTTCCAGTCCCAGCGCAGGGAGATCTCCGGGTCGTCCTGGCCGGTGTGGACCTTGTTCAGCGAGATCAGCTTGCGGTGGCGCGGGTAGCGGCGGAAGAAGCCGCCCGGCGTGTCCTCGCGCTCCAGCGTGAGGTAGTCGGCGCCGGACCGCTCCAGGAAGTAGCTGAGCTGCAGGCCCCCGGGCCCGGCGCCGATGATCAGGTAACGGTGGACGTGCCCGCCGGGCGCCGTCACGGCCGCGTGCCCGAGTGCTCGGCGGCGGGGGTGGTGCTGCCGTAGCCGTGGGTGACGATCTGCTCGGCCGTCGCCGCGTACACCGCGGGGTCGTCGGGGGCGTGGGTGGCCAGGCCGTCGACGTAGCGGTTGAACATGCAGAACGCCGCGGCGATCAGCACCGTGTCGTGGATCTCCAGGTCCGTCGCGTCCTCGGCGCGGGCGGCGGCGACGTGCTCGGCGGAGACCTCCTTGCCGCCGCGCTGCACGGCCGCGGCGATGTCCAGCAGGGCCCGCAGCTTCGGTGAGACCGGCGCGGTGGCCGGGTTCTCGCAGGTCTGCTCCACCAGCTCCATGCCCTCGGGGAGCTGGGCGGCGGCGAACGCGGCGTGCGAGGAGTGGCAGAAGCGGCAGCGGTTGAGCGACGACACGTACGCCGCGATCAGCTCGCGTTCCCCACGCGACAGGGTGCTGTCCCCGCGCAGCAGGACCTCGGCGAGCCCGTTCAGCGGCGCCGCGGTCTCCGGGCGGAACCGGAACAGGCCCCTGATTCCCGGGTCGTCAGTGGGGAGGGCGATGTGGGGCATGGACACTCCTCGTGCCGGCGCAGCCGGGGATCGTGGGGGAGGGCGCATCGTGGTCGGGGTGCGTCTCGCGTGCCGCCGGTGGAGGGCTCCGTCCGGTGGACGCCCTCATGATCTGCACGTGCCCGCCGCGCTGTCAACGGCCGGACCCGTCTCATCCGTCTTTCTCCGGGTCTTTTCCGCGGTTCCCCGGACGGATTTACGGGCGTCTAAAAATTGATTCAGGGGTTGACCTTTTCCGAGTGCGGCACCGGTGTCCTGCGGTGCTTCTGATGGCTCTTGCCCCTTTTGCCCGAGTGACGTACCGTCACCGACGCCCCCCTTTTTCATCCTCGTCACCTCGGGGAATTCGACCCTGCCGAAAGAGGAGCGCCATGTCCGAACACCCCAACGCCGGAGTCGTGCGCAGTGCCTACGACGCCCTCGCCAAGAACGACCTCGACCACGTCCGTGACAACCTCCTCGCCGACGACGTGGTCTTCCACGTTCCCGGCCGGGGCGAGCTGGCCGGCGACCACCGCGGCAAGGAAGAGGTGATCCGCTACCTCCAGCGGCTCGGCGAGACCACCAGGGGGGCGCTGCGGTTCGAGCCGGAGGCGTTCCTGGCCGACGACGAGCGGGTGGCCGCGGTCCTGCGCGTCGTCGGCGAGCGCGGCGGCAAGGTCCTGGACGAGCGCGGCGTGCACGTCTTCCGCGTCGCGGACGGCAGGATCACCGAACGCTGGAGCTTCCCGCAGGACTCCTACGCGGTCGACGAGTTCCTCGCCTGAGACCCCGGCCCGGGGTTCCCCCGGGTCCCACCGCCTTCTTCCGCCGCCTCCGCGGCGCGTGGGACGTGTGTCGGACGCCCCACGCGCCGCGCGATCTCCTTCCCGCTCCTTCCCGGCGCCTCGCGGGCGGGCGGCGGGGTGACGGGGAAGGCGTCATACCCCGGAACCGCCCGATCCGTGCGAACCTCTTCCTTTCCCGGAGCTCCAGCGGCCCCGTTCCTTTCCTTCCGGTCTCCTTCGCCTCTCCTTCTCCGGCCGTCTCCTTTCTCCGGCCCTTTCCTCGACCGTCCTCTCTTTCCTTCCCGGCCGTTCTCTCTCTCGCCTTCCCGGTCTTTCTCCTCTCCTGCCGGAATGCTTCCTTCTCTTCTTCCGTCCTCTCTCTCGTTCCTCTCCGTCTCCTTCGGCCGACGCTGCCTTTCCCGGCGCGTTCTCCTTCCCGTCGTTCTCCCGCCGTCCCGGGCGGCCCGGCCGTACGGCCCGCGGGGCCCGGTCGTGGCCGGTCAGGCCTGTGCCTGGCGCAGCGACTCGGCCAGGACGTTCACGTAACCCCCCTTCATCCGGGCCCGCGCCGCGTAGGCGGCCGGGTCGTCGGGGGCGTGGGTGCCGAGGCCGTCGACGTAGCGGTTGAACATGCAGAACGCCGCGGCGATCAGCACCGTGTCGTGGATCTCCAGGTCCGTCGCGCCCTCGGCGCGGGCGGCCGTCACGTGCTCCTCGGTGACGTGCCTGCCGCCCTCCTGCACCGCGCCGGCGAGGCGCAGCAGCGCCCTGAGCTTGGTCGACACGGGCGCGGACTCCGGGTCGGCGCAGACCGCCTGCACCAGCGGCATCCCCTCGGGCAGCCGGACCGCCGCGAGGGCGGCGTGCGTGTAGCAGCAGAACCGGCACTCGTTGCGGGCCGACACGTACGTCGCGATCAGCTCCCTCTCCCCCTGGGTGAGGGTGCTCTCCCCGCGCAGCAGCACGTCCACCAGCGCGTTCAGCGGCAGGGCCGTCTCCGGGCGGTACCGGAACAGTCCCCGCACCCCCGGCTCGTCGGAGTTGAGCGCTATGTAGGCGCTGGATCTTTTCTTCGCCGGCCGGGTGAACCGGATCAGCCGTAACAGGTCACCGCCGGTTCTGACGCCGTTCCCGGCGGATGCCGCCGCTTTCTTCGCGGGAATTTCCACCCGTTTCGCGGAAGTGGTCTGGACTGTCATCTCCCCATCCCTGTCTCCGGTTTTTCCGGTGTGTTCTCGCACTTGCAACTCTGCGCTTCCCGATGGCCCCGATCCAGGCCTCCGCCGGGCAGCAAGCTGCTCGTTCGCCTCCGTTTCCTGTCACGGGGCGGCGCTTGACAGCGCGTACGGCCCCCGCCCGCGGCCGGATGATCGAGGAGCGCGGCTTCTCCTTCGTGGTGGCGGAGGGCGACTGGCTGGACTGCTGGGACGTCCACCGCTCGGTCATCCTCGCCCGAGGCGCGCCGGAGGACCCGCAGGCGGTCCTGGACGCCTATCGTCGCCGGCCCACCTGGATGTGGGCCAACGCCGAGACCGGGCACTTCTGCCGGTGGCTGCGGGCCCGCAACGAGGCACTGCCCGCCGGGGAGCGGGCGGGCTTCTACGGCCTGGACGTCTACCGGATTCGTTCGCAGTGCTCCGGTCTTCAGGTCGGGGGTGAAGTGGACTTTTCCGCGTAGCGGGGCAGGAACGGCCGATTCGCCGCCAGGCGAAACGGCGTCCACCCGCTCAAACCGGTCGGTTCTGCTGTTCGATGTACTGCTGGAGCACGGTCAACGAGTCTCCGCCCACGGATCCGGCGAAGTAGGAGCCGGACCAGAAATGATCACCCCATAGGTGGTTGCGGACGTGGGCGCCGAACTCCTTGCGCAGTATCCGTGCCGAGACCCCCTTCAGCGAGTTGACCAGCCTGGACAAGGCGACCTTGGGCGGGTAGTGGACCAGCAGGCGGACGTGGCCGTCGTCACCGTTGAACTCGCGCAGTTCGACCTCGAAGTCGGCGCAGACCTCCCGCATGATCTGTTCGCAGCGGACCAGCATCTCGTCGGTGAAGGCCCCGCGCCGATACCTGGTGATGAACACCAAATGGGCATGGAGGGTGTGGACGACGTGACGTCCGGTGCGCACATCGGGATTCGGTTTCCACCTCGGTGACATAAACCAAACGATACGATCCGGGTGTGGAACCGGAGAAGCGGGCTCGCGCGCACATCGCACGCCTGGATCTGGACAAGCGGCAGTCAGCTGTCTTGGACGGCCAGGCCCACACCGCCCGCGCACTGTGGAACCTGCTGCATGAGTACTTCACCTTCCGCCAGGGCCGGTTCGCGTCACTGAAGCAGTGCGACGAGGCGATCAGGGCGGCCCGCCATGAGATCGAGTGGATGAAAGAGCTGCCCGCCCAGGCCGCGCAAGCCGTCCTGAAGACCTATCGGCAGGCATGGGCGAACTTCTTCAACCCCGACCACCCGGCCAAGCGCCCGACCTTCAAAGGCCGGTTTCGCTCCCGGATGGCCGTGGACATCCCCCAAGCTCGTGACCTGCAGATAAAACGGGTCAACCGGCGATGGGGCGCGGTCAGCCTGCCCAAGGTCGGGCGGGTGCGGTTCCGGTGGACCAAAGACCTGCCCGGCCTGACCAAGGACGCCCCCGCCGGGCGGATCACCGGGGCCCGGCTGGTCAAGGACGCCTTCGGCTGGCAGATCGTTTTCCGCACCCAGACCACGGCCGCCGTGCTCGCGCCCGCCCACCCCGGCCCGGTCGTGGGGATCGACCGGGGGATCACCGTCGCCTTGGCGTTGTCGGACGGGACCACGCGGGAGCACGGCCCCTGGCTCACCGGTGGTGAACGGGAACGTCTGCGCCGTTTGGAGAAGAAGGCCGCCCGCCGGCGCGCCCCCGGTCAACCGGCCTCTCATCGGCTGATTCGCACCTACGCCCAGATCGCCCGGCTCCGCGCGACAGCCAAGCGCCGAGCCGTCGACTGGCAGCACCAGACCACCACCGAACTCGCCGAGGTCTTCAGCATGGTCGTGGTGGAAGACCTGCACATCACGAACATGGTTCGCTCCGCCAAGGGCACGATCGAACAGCCCGGCCGCAACGTCGCGCAGAAGGCAGGGCTGAACCGGGCCATCACCGGCGAAGGGTGGGGCCGCACCGTCACCCTGCTGGGGTACAAAACCGCAGATCGCGGCGGGCAGGTCATCAAAGTTCCCGCGCCGGGCACCTCGATTACCTGCCACCGGTGCGGGCACCGTGATGCGACTTCCCGAAACGGCATCCGGTTCGCCTGTAGCAACCCCGTGTGCGCATGGACCGGTCACGCCGACACCAACGCCGCGATCAACATTCGCAACGCCGCAGGAACTGTGGTGTCAGGACGTGGAGACCTCGGGGCTGCCCGGTCTGTGAAGCGTCAACCCCCGCGCGCCGCTTAACCGCGACGCGACGGGAGAATCCCCGGCCTTCAAACCGGGGAGGAGTTCAAAGCATGTGGGAGTCCCTGCGGGCCGTCCTGCTCTACCTGCACGAGCACCACCCCGAGTACACGCGCGACGCCGTGGAGGCCTACCGCTGCTTCGAGCCGTACAACGAGGACCCCCAGGCGTACGCCCGCGGCACGCGGCTGGTGCCCGGCGGGTGCGAGGAGGAGGTGGTCGCCCTGCTGAGCGAGGCCCGGCGGGCCGTCCGTATCGACGCCGCCGACCCCGCCGAGGCCCTGAACGCCCGGCAGAACGCCGAGGTGGTGGCCTCGGCCGAGGAGTACTACCGGTCGATGATCATCGGCGGCGCGGAGTCGTGGAACATCCGCGACACCCACATGGCCGACACCCTCGACCGGCTGCTGGACGTCCACGGCGACGGCGCCAGGGCGGTCGTGTGGGCCCACAACACCCACATCGGCGACGCGCGGGCCACCGACATGGCGCGCGGCGGGATCGTCAACCTCGGTCAGCTCGCCCGGGAACGGCACGGCCGGGAGAACGTCGTGCTGGTCGGCTTCGCCACCGCCTACGGCGAGGTGGTCGCGGCTCCCTCCTGGGGGGCGTCCATGGAGGTCATGAAGCTGCCCCCGCCGCCCCGCGACAGCCTGGAGGGGCTGCTCTGCGACACGGCGACCGACCTCGACCACCGCGCCCTGTTCGTCTTCTCCGACCAGCCGGACGCGCACTGGCTGACCACCTGGCACGGCCACCGCGCCGTCGGGGTGGTGTACGACCCGATCCGGGAGCGGCGCAACTACGTGCCCAGCATGATGGGCGACCGCTACGACGCGCTGCTGTGGATCGCCAGGACCTCCGCCCTGCAGGCGCTGCACATGGAGAGGGAGAGCCGGGGCGAGCTGGAGACCATGCCCACGGGCGTCTGACCGCGGCGAGCGGCGGCTCGCGGGGGGCGGCCGCCGCGCGCCCGGCGCCGGGATCCGCGACGTCGCGGTCTCCGGTACGGTGCCGGGCGCCCGGTACGGCGTCAGGCGCCGGCCGCGGCGATCACCTCGGAGACCAGGCCCGGCGAGGTGACCTGGCGGGCGTACTCGGGACGGCGCAGCTCGCCGCCCATGAACGGGTGGGGGTTGCGGTGCGTCGCCGGGCTGGGCGCGTCCACCAGCGCCGCGAAGTGGACCTCCCGCGCCCCCGTCGCCTCGATGACGCGGCCGACGTTGCGCGGGGTGACGCCGCCGCCCGGCATCACGACCAGGCGGTCGCCGGCCCGCTCGACCAGCGAGGCGATCAGCGGCGCGCCCTCCAGCGCCGTGACGTCCTGGCCGGAGGTGAGCACCCGGTCCACGCCCAGGCCGGCCAGCGTCTCCAGGGCGGCGAAAGGGTCGGCCGTCATGTCGAAGGCCCGGTGGAAGGTGACCGACAGGTCCCCGGCCGCGCCGATGAGCCGCCTGGCGACCTCGGTGTCCACCTCGCCGGACGGGGTCAGCGCGCCGATGACCACGCCCTGCGCGCCCGCGTCCCGGACGGCGGCCACGTCGCGCTCCATGGCGGCGATCTCGTGCCCGTCGTAGATGAAGTCGCCGCCCCGGGGACGGATGATCACATGGACGCGGATCGAGGAGACCGCGGCCAGGGTCGTCTCGACGGCGCCGAGGGTGGGGGTCAGGCCGCCGTCGAACAGGGCCGAGCACAGCTCCACCCGGTCCGCCCCGGCCTGCTCGGCCGCCAGTGCGCCCGCCGTACTGTCAATGCAGATTTCATACTTAAGACTCATTTTTCCCCCAAAGTGCGGATCTCGCCGACGGGGACGCCGCCGCCGAGCACCGGAACGTTCTCGAACCCGGCCGCCGGAGCCACGTCGGCGCCCGCGGCCCGCAGCGCGGCCAGCGCGATCGCCGTGGTGGCCCGCGGGCTGCCGTCGATGACCTTGACCGCCGCCGCGTGCCCGTCGCCGAGCGCGGCCACCAGCACCCCCTCGGCCCCGCCCTTGACCATCGCGCCCGGCAGCGCCCGCATCAGCGTCGTGTTGACGTGTCCGGCGCCGCCGACGTACTCGGGGTGCTCGCGCATCGCGTCGGCGACCGCGCGGGGGGCCGTGCCCTCCGGAGCGGTCACCATGGCCCGCGCGGCGCGGGCCAGCCCGGTCAGCGACAGCCCGAACAGCGGGGCGCCGCACCCGTCCACGGCGACGTGGGCGCTCTCCTCGCCCGACAGCTCCTCGGCCGCCTCGCGGACCCGCAGTTGCAGCGGGTGGCCCGCGTCGAGGTAGGAGGCGGTGTCCCAGCCGGAGGCCACCGCCGCCATGAGCATCGCGGCGTGCTTGCCCGAGCAGTTCATCCGCTCGCGGGAGGGCCCCTGGCCGGCCCTGATCATCGCGTGCCGGGCGGCCTCGTCCTCCGGCCAGTCGGCTGGGCAGCCCAGGGCGTCGAACCCGAGCCCGGCCCCGCCGAGCATCTCGGTGACCAGCCGTACGTGCGCGTCCTGCCCGGTGTGGCTGCCGGCGGCGATGGCCAGGCTCGGGCCGGTGAGCGCGGCGCCCGACAGCAGGCAGGCCAGCGCCTGGAACGGCTTGGCCGACGAGCGCGGCAGCACCGGCGCGTCCGGCCGGCCCAGGGAGACGACGACCTCGCCGCCGGGCCCCAGGGCCACCGCGCTGCCGTAGTGGACGCTCTCCACGAACCCCGAGCGCACCACCTCGGCGAGCGCGGCGAAACCGGACCGCCCGACCGGGGGCGGGCCCTCGGCGGCCCCGGCGGCCCCGGCGGCCCCGGCGGCCGCGGCGGCCGCGGCGGCCGTGGCGGGGGCGGCGGCGCGCGGGTCCCCGGCGGGGGAGGGCACGCCCGGCACGGCGGCGCGCGGGTCCCCGGCGGGCGCGGACCCGGTCCGGGACGGGTCTGCGGCGGCTTCACACACGGGCGAATCTCCTTCGGGGCGGGCGGACGCCCGGCCGGCGGGCCTCCAGGACGCGGGCGAGTTTGGACAGCGACGCGTTGACCACGAGATAGATCAGCGCGACGACGATGTAGGTCTGGATCAGCAGGCCGTTGTAGGTCGCCAGGACCTTGCCGCTGTAGAGCAGCTCGGCGTAGCTGACGACGAAGCCGAGCGAGGTGTCCTTCAGCAGGCCGACCGACTGGCTGACGATCGACGGCAGCACGCGCCGGGCCGCCTGCGGCAGCACGATCATCCGCATGGTCTGGCCCGGGGTCAGCCCGACCGCCAGGCCCGCCTCACCCTGACCACGCTCGACCGACAGGATCCCGGCCCGGAAGATCTCGGCGAACGCCGCCGCGTTCGACACCGCCAGCGGCACCGTGAGCTTCCAGAACAGCGGCAGGTCCAGCCCGTAGCGGGGCAGCGCGAACAGCACGACGTAGACCAGCAGCAGCGCCGGGATCGTCCGTACCGCCTCCACGTACGCGGCGGCGGGCAGGCGGACCCAGCGGTGCCGCGACAGCCGGCCCAGCGCCAGCGCCAGCCCGGCGGCCATCGCCAGCGCGGCCGAGACGACCGCCGCCAGCGCCGTGGACCACAGCCCCGTCAGCAGGTAACGCCACATCGGCCAGGTCGCGTACGGCTGCCAGCGCGCCGCGTCGAGCTGCCCGTTGGCCGCGAACTGCCGTACGGCCAGCGCCAGCAGGGCGAGCACCGCGACGGCCCCCGCCACGGTCGCGATCCGGATCCGGCGGCGCGCGCGGGGACCGGGCTCGTCGAACAGCAGGTTGCTCATCGGACCATCCCCAGCCGCCGTTCGAGCCGTCCGGTGACGAACCCGGCGCAGGCGGCGATCAGCGCGTAGGCCAGGCCCGCCCCGACGAAGATCGGGATGGGCTGGGCCTCCGCGAGGTTCACCCGGTTGGCGGCGGCGGTCAGGTCCACCACGCCGACCGCCGCGGCGAGCGAGGTGTTCATCGTCAGCGCGATGAAGACGTTGCCGAGCGGCTGGATCACGGTGCGCAGCGCCTGCGGCAGCACCACGTGGCGCAGCGACTGGCCGAAGGTCAGCCCCAGCGCGCGGGCCGCCTCGCCCTGCCCGCCGGCGACCGCGTTGACCCCCGAGCGCAGCGCCTCGGCGATGTAGGCGGCCTCGTACAGGGCGATCACCACGACGGCGGTCGTCAGCAGGCCGGCCTTGATCCCGATCTCCGGGAGCCCGAAGACGGCGAGCACCAGCAGGACCAGCAGGGGCAGGTTCTGGAAGGTCTCCACGTACGCCGTGCCGATCGCGCGCAGCACCCCGACCGGGCTGACCCGCATCGCGGTGATCACGAGCCCGACCACCGCGGCGCCGGCGAACGACGCCGCGGTGAGCTGGAGGGTGACCACCAGTCCCGCCCAGAACTCGGGCAGGTGGTCGAGGACGGCCGACATCAGGAGCCCGGCACCGAGCCGATCCGCGGGGGAGCCGGAGCCTCGCCCTGCACGACCGTGCCGAGGGAGTTCTTCCAGATCCGCTGCCACAGCCCGGAACCCTGGGTCTTGGTCAGCCAGTCGTTGACGAACTTCTTGAACCGGTCGTCGCCGTGCTTGAGGCCGATGCCGTACGGGTCGCTGGTGAACGGCTTGCCGACGACCTGGATGGACGGGTCCTTCTGCGCGTCGGCCACCAGCAGCGTCTCGTCCTGGACGTAGGCGACGCCGCGGTCCTGCTTGAGCGCCTGCACGCACTCGGGGTCGCTGCCGAACGTGACGATCTTCGCCTGCGGCGCGGCCTTCTTGATCGCGGGGATGGCGGGGGTGTTGGCGCCGGCGATGACGGTCTTGCCGTTGAGGTCCTCCGGCTTGGCGATGCCGGTCGTACCCTTCTTCACCGCGATGCTCAGACCCGAGGAGTAGTACGGCCCGGCGAAGGCGACCTGCTCGGCCCGCTCCGGCGTGATCGTGTAGGTCTGGAAGACCACGTCGACGGTGCCGTTGGCCAGCAGCGCCTCCCGGGTCTCCGACGCCGAGTTGACGATCTTCACCTTGGGCTCGCCGATGATGTACTTGGCCAGCGCCTTGCCCATGTCGGCGTCGAAGCCCTCGACCTCGCCGCTCACCGGGTTCTGCTGCGACAGCAGCGGCGCGTCCAGCGACCCGCCGACGATCAGCTCACCCCGCTTCTTGATCTTCTCCATCGTGGAGCCGGGGAGGATGTCGGCCGCCGCCGCGACCGGCGCGTCGGCGAGCAGGCCGGGAGCCTTGGGCTCGCCCGGCACCGCCGGGGCGGCCGAGTCGGTGCCCGAACAGGCCGAAAGACCGATCATCGACACGGCGGCGACAGCGGCCACCCGCTTGAGGGAGACCATCGGGCCCACCATCCTTTGCGATCAGTGCGTGAGTACCTTGGCCAGGAAGTCCCTGGCCCGGTCCGTCTTGGGGGCTTCGAAGAAGGCGTTCGGCTCACCGGTCTCGACGATCCGGCCGCCGTCCATGAACACCACCCGGTCGGCCGCCCGGCGGGCGAAGCCCATCTCGTGGGTGACGACGACCATGGTCATGCCGTCGGCGGCGAGGCCGACCATCACGTCCAGGACCTCGCCGACCATCTCCGGGTCGAGCGCCGAGGTGGGCTCGTCGAAGAGCATCACCTTGGGGCGCATGGCCAGCGCCCGCGCGATCGCCGCGCGCTGCTGCTGGCCGCCCGACAGCTGCGCGGGCAGCTTGCCGGCCTGCTCGGCGATGCCGACGCGCGCCAGCAGCTCCCGGCCGGTCCGCTCGGCCTCGGCGCGGGCGGCGCCGCGCACCTTCATCGGCGCGAGCATCACGTTCTCCAGCACGGTCTTGTGCTGGAAGAGGTTGAAGGACTGGAAGACCATGCCCACGTCGGCCCGGAGCCTGGCCAGCTCGCGGCCCTCGACCGGGGCGGGGACGCCCTCGATGAGGATCTCGCCCGAGCCCGCGCTCTCCAGCCGGTTGAGGCAGCGGCACAGCGTGGACTTGCCGGACCCCGAGGGTCCGATCACCACGACGACCTCGCCCCGAGCCACCTCAAGGTCGACGTCGTGCAGCACATGGTGGTCGCCGAACCATTTGTTCAGCCCTTTGACCTGGATCATCGCCAACTTCCTTCGAAATCGAAGACAAGGCGGAACGTAATGGATGATTCTGGTGGAAGTCAACACGTTGCCGTAGTAAGTCAGGCCGTGGTATTCCTTCTGCCATGACAGGCAAAGAGAGGTTGCCCGTGCGGGGCGCCCAGGGCGACCTCCTGCGCCTCGTCGCCACCGGCCAGGCCGAGTCGCGCGCCGAACTGGCCCGCCTCTCCGGGCTCGCGCCCTCCAGCGTCTCCCTGCGCGTCGAGGAGCTGCTCGACGCCGCCCTCCTCGTCGAGGAGGGCGCGGGCACCTCACGCGGCGGGCGGCGGCCCCGGCGGCTGCGCGTCAGCCCCACCGCCGGCCTGCTCGCCGTCGCCGACCTCGGCACCCACCACGCCCGCCTGGCCCTGCTCGACCTCAGCGGCGTCCCCCTCGTCGTCGAAGAACGCCCCTGCGACATCGCCCTGGGCCCGGAGGCCACCCTCGACTGGATGGCCGCCGCCTTCGACGACCTGCTGCGCTCCCACGCCCCGCCCGGCGTCCCGCTGCGCGGCATCGGCACCGGCATCCCCGGCCCCGTCGACCCGGCCACCGGCCGCGTCGTCTCCCCCTCCCGCATGCCCGGCTGGAACGCCTTCCCCGTCGCCGACCACCTCGCCGCCCGCTACGACCTGCCCGTCCTCGTCGAGAACGACGCCAACCTCATGGCCGTCGGCGAGGCCCGCGCCTGGCCCGGCTGCGACAACCTCATGGTCCTCAAGGCCGGCAGCGGCATAGGGTGCGGCCTGATCGTCGAGGGCCGCCTGCACCGGGGCAGGGGAGCGGCCGGCGACATCAGCCACGTCCGCGTCCGAGCCGACTCCTCGGCCATGTGCTCCTGCGGCCACCCCGACTGCCTGGAGGCCTACGCCAGCGGCGCCGCGCTGATGGGCGCCCTCACCGACCAGGGCTTCGCCGTACACCGGCCCGCCGACGTCGCGGACCTCGTCGCCGACGGCGTGCCCGAGGCCACCGCCCTGGTCAGGAACGCCGGCCGCCTCATCGGCGAGGTGCTCACCGTCCTGGTCAACTTCATCAACCCCGACGCCATCGTGGTCGGCGGCAGCCTGTCCGGCGCCGAGCCGCTCATCTCGGCGGTCCGCGCCGCCGTCTACGAACGGTGCCTGCCGCTGGCCACCCGCGACCTGGAGATCGCCGTCACCCGCACCGGCCCCGACGCCGCGCTGCTCGGCGCGGGCTCACTGCTCCTGGACGCCGTCCTCGCCTGACCCCGCTCCCCACCGCCCGGCGCGCCGTTCCTCGTGCGGAGCCGCGAAGCCGCGGTCGCGGTGCCACCGCCAGGGTCCGCGCCGGTGAGATGGGTCACGTCGGCGGGCGCGGCCGATCTTCCGTTGTTACGCTGACCGCAGCGGATACGGCCTTTCCCGCTTCTCCTGCGGAAGACGTGAGACGCCGGGCGATCCGCCTCCGCCGCTGCCCGAGGAGGTGTCCGGCCGATGGCCCTGCCCACCCACTGGGGCGTCCGCCCGGAGGAGACCGCGCGCTCCTACCCCTGCGACGACCGCGTCCCCGCCCCCGGCGGCACGTGGTTCCGCGCCGTCTCGGTCCAGGCCCCGCCCGGCGTCGTCTACCGCTGGCTCTGCCAGATGCGCGTCGCCCCCTACAGCTACGACCTCCTGGACAACCTCGGCCGCAGGAGCCCCCGCACCCTCACCCCGGGCGCGGAGGACCTGACGGCCGGCCAGCGGGTCATGACCATCTTCGAACTGGTCTCCTTCACCCCCGGCCGGGACATGACGCTGCGGATGCTCCCCGGCCCCGGCCGCCGGCTCTTCGGCGACCTCGCCCTCACCTACGACGTCCGTACGGACGACACCGGCGCGACCCGCCTGGTGGTCAAGGCCCTGCTCGGCGCCGAACGAGGAGCGCTGAACGAGGCACGCCGCCGCGCCCTGGCCTGGGGGGACCTGCTCATGATGCGCAAACAGCTCCTGACCTTCCGGACCCTGGCGGAACACCAGGCCGCCACCGGCTGAACCCGCCGCGGCGACGGCCGTACGGCGGGCCGACCCCGGTGGAAGGGGCGGTGGGTCGGCCCCGGATGAGGGACTCACCCACCTCACCTCCGCCGGAGGGCGACGGCCGTCAGAGGACGGCCGTCACAGGGCGA